>JBCDFF010000050.1:0-16651 GCA_039178415.1 Bacteroidota bacterium | reverse complement strand
GCTTCTGATGGCGTGGGGCGCAACGGCCGCGCTGCTCATGGCAGCCCCGCTGCTCTACCGCCTGTTGCGCGAGCGCGGCCTCGTCGCCCTCGAACGCCTCATGGGGATGCTGCTCCTCATGATCGCGGTGCAGATGCTCGTAAATGGCATCAAGGCGGTGCTGTAGGGTTGTCGAGGTTCGAGGTTCGAGGTTCGAGGAAGCAAACGGTCTTGCCTGCGGTCGTCAGCGGCATGCGCCTCACGCGCGGTCGATGAGCGAGGCGCTAGACTGGGCGACCGGCGTGAGGATGACCTCGGCGATGTTGACGTGCGCCGGACGGGTGGCGACGTAGACGACGGCGTCGGCGATGTCTTCGGCTTGGAGCGGCGTGGTGGTTGCGTAGACGGCGTCGGCGCGAGCGGCGTCGCCCTCGAAGCGGACGAGCGAGAAGTCCGTCTCCGTCAGACCGGGATCGACGGTCGAGACACGGATGGGCGTACCGTGGAGGTCCATCTTGAGCCCGCGCGTGATCGCGCCGACGGCGTGCTTCGTGGCGCAGTAGACCGTCCCGCCGCGGTAGACCTCGTGCCCGGCCGTCGAGCCGATGTTGACGATGTGCCCGCATCCCCGCTCCAGCATGCCTGGCACAACGGCACGCGTGACGTAGAGCAGTCCCTTCACGTTCGTGTCCACCATATCGTCAATGTGGCGTACCTCGTTGGCGTAGGCAGGGTCGAGCGCGCGCGACAGCCCGGCGTTGTTGACCAGCACGTCGATGCGTGCGAAGGCCTCCGGGAGCGAGGCCACGGCGGCGCTGACCGCCTCCGCGTCCCGAACGTCGAGCGCAAACGCATGCACTGGCACGCCGTGATCGTCGCGGAGGTGATCGGCTATCGTTCTCAGCCGCTCGAGCCCGCGAGCGCAGAGGACGAGCCGGGCTCCGCGCCGCGCGAAGGCCTCCGCGCAGGCCGCACCGATGCCTACCGACGCACCGGTGATGAATACGGTGGAATCGTCTTTCGTCATAGGTCCCGGGTCCTTGGTTGCGCAGCGTAGTCTGCTCCAATATCCGGACGGGGACACGAGACGCGTTCTACGACGTCACGCCAGGACCTGCCACGTCGTCACGAGAGAACCGGAGCGGCAGGACGCGCCCCCGCAGAAGGGAACTGGCTAAACCTCTCGCCTAAACGCCCCCTCACTTCAAACGTCCTGCATTGCCGTGCCCACCTGGGCGTCACCAGCCGCCGCGCAGGACGTAGCCCAGGATCACATAGTAGTGGCACGCGCTGCCTGCGAGCACAAAGACGTGCCAGATGGCGTGGCTGTAGGGGAGCTTTTCCCAGGCGAAGAAAAGCGTGCCCACGGTGTAGAAGACGCCACCGGCTACGATCCAGAGGAGCGCTTCGAGCGGCATCGCTGCCATGAGCGGCTTCACGATCAGCACCGCCGACCAGCCCATGAGGAGGTAGAGGATGAGCGAGAAGCGCTTGAAGCGGCCCGTGTAGAACAGCTTGTAGACGATGCCGAACACGGTGAGCGTCCAGACCAGCGTGAGCAGGGTCCAGCCGATGGGACCCGGCAGGCTCAGGAGCACGATCGGCGTGTAGGTGCCAGCGATCAGCAGGTAGATCGCCATGTGGTCGAGCACGTGAAACGTGTCTTTCCACGGCTTGTCGAAGAAGGCGTGGAAGAGCGTTGAGGTGGTGTAGACCGCGATCAGGGCACCGCCGTAGATCGAGAACGTCGTCACGTGCACGAAATCGCCGCGCATGACGCCGAGGACAATCAGCACCGGTACGAAGATGAGCGCGAGCACCATCCCCAGCCCGTGCGTGAGCGAGTTGGCGATCTCCTCGCGCAGCCGCTTCTGGTGGGCCTCCACGACCCGCTTGGCCCGCCACTGCACGATGGCGCTCGTGCGCGCAAGCCGGCTCGGCGGCGCGTTCTGGCGCCGGATGGCCTGGATGCGGGCCGCACGTCGGCGGACGGAGCGCGTTCGGACAGCTCGGCGGCGCATGGCGAGCGAGAGAGCAGGTGGAGTGGGAGCGAGCAGCGGTGGTGGCTGTCAATAGCATACCGCCGCTACGTCCCGCTAGATACACCGCGACGGTGTTATGAATTCGTTCCCCCACCCGCAGCTAAACACGCGAATCGGTGAAGGCCTCATGAATGTACGACCTCCGTCTCAGGTGCGGGGGCGCTATGAGCGAACGGTGCGACGCGCGTCGGGGTTGATCGAATCGGGCGCCTGGCGCGCCTCGTCGATGAGGCGGATCTGGTCCACCACATAGGCGCGGTCGAGCGGGAGCGGGAGCCACTGGACGGTGTAGAGGACCGCGAGAGCGAGCACCAGGCTCGAGAACAGCGCAGGCCCCCACCCCGGCATCAGGTGCCGCACCAGCATCGTGAAGCGAAGCAAGCAGAGCACCGTCACCGGCACGAACGCCAGCGCGAAGAGCCACTCGGCCCCCGCCGTGGAGATCAGCAGCGCTGCCCCGGCCGCCGCACCGCCGAAGAACACCGCGAGCCGGCCTATCGAACGACGGCGCGTTGTCCCGGTGAGCCGCCCCGTGCGCGCCTCGTAGACCATCACCCCTCCTCCGAGGGCGAGCAGCGACACAGCAGCAACGACGGCAGCAAACACGATTCAGCAGGGCTAGGCTATTCAGCGGGGCTAGGCTATTCGAAGTCGGCGGGGGCGAACGACTGGAAGCGGCCGAGCGCGTAGCTCAGCCCCACCTTCATCGCCTGGCTTCCAGCGATGCGTGCGCCTTCTCCCATGAGCGAGCGTTTGGGCTGGGGGGCCGTCGTGACCTCGGTGTCGCCGTAGACAATGACCGGCGGGCGCTTGCGGAAGGCGATCTCGAGCGCTTCGTCGGCTGTCTTGCCGCGTGCCATCCGCGCCGAGGCATCGTCGATGACGGTGCGGAGGTAGGCGGCGACCAACTGCTGGTGGTCGTTGGGCGCGGGGCGGTGCTTGCGCTTCTTGCGCATGCCGAGCACGAACGAGGCGAGGGCGGCGAGCGCCACGGTTCCCGCCGCCAGGGCCACGGGGTTCTCCCGCACGACACGTGCCAACGCGCTCGGCTGCGCAGAAGACGGCCGCCCGACGAAGGGCAGCGCCCGAAACGGCTGCGTGACCTCCTCCTGCAGGGCATCGAGGCGCTCCTTCATGCTCGCCTCGTGGGCCGCGAGGCGAGCGCGCAGGGCATCCTGCTTCGACGGGGTGGGAAGTTCGTTGCTCAAAGCCGATGCCGTTACAGTTTAAACGTGTTGTCTTTCGCCTCTGCCTTCTTCACCGCGCCGTCCATGAGCAGCTTCGCGCCAAGCGCCAGCAAGGCCAGCAGCACAAACATGGTCAAGAACCCCAGCAGCAGCCCGACGTGGAGCGGTGCGAACCACCAAACGTAGAGCGCTGACAGGGCAAAGCTGAGCGTCAACAAGAAGAACACCGCTGCGAGCAACCCAAACACGGCCAGCAGCACTCCGGACCGCGCCACCTCTTTGTCGGCCGCCACGCGCAGCGGCCCGACCACTCCGTTGACGCGGTCCTCGACCTCCTGCTTCAGCAGTTCGATGCGCAGCTCCACCCACGTCTTGACATCATCGACGATGCCCCGGGTCTGGACCGTAATGCGGTCCACCTTGCCCTGCCGGACGAGTGGAGCAGGCGAGTCGACCGCGACTGGAACAGAAACCGGCCTGTGGGGCGGCGGCGCGATGCGCGGCGGCAGTGCTGAGGGAGCGCTCGGCGGTGACGGCGATGGGGACGACGACGGGGCTCCGTCTCCTGAGCGAAGGGCGGGTGGCGCGACAGTCGGCGTCGGGTCGGCCATGCGAACGGCGGTGCGGGTGTGTGAAGGGCGCTGCTAGACAGGGTGTTGATAGACTACGCACTCAGACGCCTCAATCCAATCACCGATCCGCGCGGGGGCACTTTACCACCGGAGGCCGTCCCACGCAGGCCACCCGGTTGGTATCGGAACCCAGTGCCCACATCCGGCGGTACTGCCCGCCTACACCCACGCAGCCTTCCTCCACCACCCCATGCCGACGATCCAGACCCAAGCGACGCCCAACCCGAATGCGCTCAAGTTTTCGCTCGACGGCCAACAACTGATCGCGTCCGGCATCCTCGTCTTCAACTCCAGCGCAGAGGCCGAAGCGGATCCGTTCGCTGCGGCCCTCTTCGCCGTCCCCGGCGTTGCCAACGTGTTCATCACTCCAGACTTCGCCACGGTCACCAAGCACCCCGCGGCCGACTGGACAGCGATGATGCCCTCGCTCAACGACGCGTTCGCCGACCACGCCGCGACGCTGTCGTAAGGGTGGGTCTCGTAGTTGGGGCTCCGTGGTTCGGCTCCCATGGTAGGGCTCCCGTGACCGCGCCTATGTTCTTCGAGCGTCCCGTTTACACGTTGCTTAGGAAGGCCATCAGCGCGTGATCCGCTGGCGAGCCCAGGCGAGCGCGGTGTGCCTCGCCGGGCTCCACGCGTAGATCGTCCGAGATCGCAACGCGCGCCGCAACGGCCTCCGTCGCCACCACGCCGCCGAGTTGGTGGCGATGCGCCGTCGTCCACGCTACGACCTCATCGGGCGTCGCGTAGGAGACCCACCGCACGTGGCCGGCAGTCTGCACGTCGGGCTCGCCACGGCTGACGAGCACGCCGTCGCCCCAGGCATAGGGCTGCTTCGCCGCTTTGAGAAACGCGCGCGGCATTTCGAGCACGCCCTCTGTGTCGGGGTGGGCAGGCATGACCTGGCGGAACCCAGAGAGCGCCTCGAAAAGCGGATCCGCGTCGAGACCGACCGGAGCCCACAGCAGCGCAACGTTCGCCTCGCTGAGTCCCTCGTGCAGCAGCATGTCCTCGGCGAGCCGGATGCGCGTGTCGAAGTCCTCGGTCCCGTCGATGACGGCGATGGTGAGGCGACGAAGGCGCGCGTAGACCCGCTCCGGCGCGACGCCCGCTTCCGAGGCCAGCGCTCGCCAGGTTTCTGCGATCTCCAGAGCGCCCGGCAGGACCAGCGCCTCGCTCAGAGCGAGAGCCTCGGCGTCGTCTACCGCGAACCGGGCAACCGCCCCCCCCTCGGCCTCGACGCTCTCAGCGAAGGCCTGCAGCAGGTGCGGCGAGGATGCCGGCGGTCGCACCACCGGCTGGTGCCCCGCCAACCACGTAGCTACGAGCGCCCGGACGCCGTCGAGCGGCACCGCGCCCTCAGGGATGATCCCGACAGGCACGCCCGTCGTAGATGATTCCCGCTGCCATGCACACAGCTTCTTCGGGGAGCCTAGCTGGTGCATCTGCTGGTTTACGGCGAAGGCGAGCGCCTCTTCCGTAAACCGATTCGGGGCCCCCAGCGTGGCCTGCACGGCCTTGGCCCGGGGCACGAACTCGGGATCTTGCCACTGCTTGGCAGCGGTAGCGACGGCGGCGAGTCGGGCGGCGGAGTCGGGGCGCATCGGCATCGTGCAACATGAAGCGGGACGCCCTCTCGAACGCCCCGCCTGCGGAATCGGTGCCGAAGGATACGTGCCTAGCGCTTGGCCAGGCGTACGGTCGGCTCGGCCATCATGCCATCGCCGGAGACGCGGGCGGCCTGCTCACGGGCCTCGCCGTAGCGGATCAAGTCCGCAACGCGCTCGGCGATCATCACCGTCGGCGCATGGGTGTTGCCACCGGGCACGTCCGGCATCACCGATGCATCGACTACGCGGAGTCCGTCCACGCCATGCACACGGCACTCGGCGTCCACGACCGCATCCCCTCGCTCCGCCGCCGAGGCTGGCCCGATGCGACAGGTGCTCGTGGGGTGATAGAGTGTCTCGGCCGTCTCGCGGACGTAGCGGCGCAGGTCCTCGTCCGAGGTCATGCTAGCCCCCGGGTCGGTCTCGGAGCCCCGGAACCGGTCGAACGCTTTTTGGGCGGCAATCGTCCGGGCGACGCGCACGCCCTCCACGAGCGAAGCCAGATCGCGCGGGTCGGCGAAGTAGTTCGGGTCGATGGCCGGCTTGGCGAACGGGTCGTCGCTGCGCAGCGTGAGCCGGCCGCGGCTGTGCGGCCGCACGAGCGTCGGCCCAATCGAAAACTTGTGCGCCGAGGGCGGGGTCAGCCCGTGGTCGGCGAAGTCGACGGGGCCGAAGTGGTACTGGATGTCGGGCTGGTCCTCCGTCGCACGGGTCCGGATAAAGGCTCCAGCCTCGGCAACGTTCGAGGCGAGCATGCCCGTGCGGTTGACGAGGTAGCGCGCCACATTGGCCGGGCTCTCGGCTTTCATCATCGAGACTGGCCGCTTGCAGTGGTAGCGGACGCCTGCGACCGGGTGGTCCTGCAGGTGCCGGCCCACGCCGGGGAGGTCGTGCAGCGCGGGGATGCCTAGGGCGAGCAGCGCGTCCGCGTCGCCGACGCCCGAGAGCAGCAGCAACTGCGGCGAGTTGATGGCCCCGCCCGCCAGGATCACCTCGCGGTCGGCCTGGACGCGATGCAGGTGGCCGTCCATGATGTACTCGACGCCCGTGGCGCGGCCGTTGTCGATGAGCACCTGCGAGACCTGCGCGCCCGTGTGCACTGTGAGGTTGGCCCGGCGCATGGCCGGCTTCAGGTAGGCGTCGGCGGCGGACCAGCGTCGCCCCGCCTTGGTCGTGGTTTGGTAGAAGCCCGCCCCCTCCTGCTCAGGCCCGTTGAAGTCGTCGTTGGCGGGGATACCTGCCTGCACGCAGGCGGTCACGAATGCCTCGGTGAGGACGTTGTGCGCCTGCTGGTCTTCCACGCGCAGCGGGCCGCCCGCGCCGTGGTAGGCATCCGCGCCGCGTGCCTGGTCCTCCGCTTTCTTGAAGTAGGGCAACACGCTGGCAAAGTCCCAGCCCTCAGCCCCGCTCGCGGCCCACCGGTCGTAGTCGTCGCGGTGGCCGCGGATGTAGATCATCGCGTTGATGGACGACGACCCGCCGAGAACCTTGCCACGTGGCCAGTACCAGGCGCGCTCGGCGGCGTGCGCCTGCGGCTCGGTGCTGTAGTCCCAGTCGTGCTCGGTCTTGAACAGCTTCGAGAAGGCTGCCGGGATGTGGATCGCGGCGGCGGTGTCGGGGCCGCCTGCTTCGAGGAGGAGGACGCGGACGTGCGGGTCTTCGGTGAGCCGGGCGGCCAGCACGCAACCGGCGGAGCCAGCGCCGACGAGGATAAAGTCGTACATGGGGGAGTTCGCTTAGAGAGGACGCCGTCGGAAGGGCTTCCGGCTCTCCTCGGGCGCTACAGCAGGAGACGGGGCCTCTGCTGGAGACGTCGAGGAGCGGCGTCGAATGGGTGGGGGCAACGTCTACCCGGGCTGGCGCGCGCCAGACCCGCAGCGGGTGGTGAACGCTGTTTCGTGAATATAATGGGGAGTGAACGCGCCTGCTCACCATTCCGTATGTCAGGGAATTCCTCACCGAGGCGCTGCAGCGTTCCTCCGAGACCCTTTCTCAGGTTCTTCCCGGTCACCTGGGGCGCCCCCCGCTAGATTTCGTGCTTCCGCTTCACCACCGATTCCCCGTCATGCTTTCTCGATTCCTGAGCGTCCCCGTCGCGGCGCTCGCCCTCCTGGTCGGCTGCCAGACCGGCCCGACCGACGACTTCTCCGACATCGCCAACCGCCCCATCGAAGACCAGGCGGCCTACATCTCCGGCTACAACACGGGCGAAGGCATCCGCAACCAGATCGTCGGCGACAGCACCCTCAACATTGACCTCGATGTGATCGCCGCGGCGTTCTACGCGGGCATCTCGGGCGACTCGATGGTGTTCAGCGACGAGGAGATGCAGGAGATCATGACGGCCTTCCAGGACACCATGATCCTCCGGCAGCCCGACGTGAAGCAGGCCGGCCTGCAGGCAGACAGCTTGCTCGCCGCCAACGCAGCGAGCGACAGCATCACCGTCACCGACAGCGGGCTGCAGTACCAGATCCTCGCCGAAGGCAGCGGGGCATCGCCCGAGCTCGGCGACCGCGTCCTCGTCAACTACGAAGGACGCCTGATCAACGGCTTCGTGTTCGACGCCTCGGAGCGTCGCAGGGAGTCCGCCGAGTTTGTGGTCGGCCAGCTCGTAGAGGGCTGGAACGAGGCGCTCACGCTCATGGAAGTGGGCGACCGCTGGCGCCTCTGGATCCCCGCCGACCTCGGCTACGGCCTCCGCCCCAACCCGCGCTCCGGCATCCCGCCCAACGCGCTGCTGATCTTCGACCTGGAGTTGGTTGATGTGACCCCGGCCGGCAGTCCTAACGCGAGCGAATAATCGCGGCTGCCAGGACCCCACCCGCCCTGAACGACGAAGCGGAGGTAGCCGAAGCTGCCTCCGCTTTTTTTAGGCCTATTTCGATGGCCAGCTTAAACCACGGAGCCTAGATAAGCGGGCGTTGAGAAACGCGAGCGAAGCAGGCGACGCGCTGGTATCGGTGATGCAACGCGCTCTGTACTGCGGGGGACCTCTTCGCTCCGTGTTCTGGCAGTGCTCCGTGTTCTGACGGTGCTCAGGCCACGTTCTCAGCGATCACGTCGAGGATGCGCTGGTGGACCTCGTCCATGGAGCCGGTGCCGTCGACCTTCACGACGAGGCCGCGCTCGGCGAAAACGCCTTCGACGGGCGCCGTGTCAGCGTGGTAGACGGTGAGGCGGTTCTGGATCGCCTCGGGCTGATCGTCGGCGCGGTGCAGCAGACGCTCGGCGGGCAGGTCCGCGGGCGGCGGCTTGAAGTCGAGGTGGTAGATCGCGCCGGTTTCCTTGTCCATGCGCCGACGGCTCAGCCGGTTGACGAGGACGCTGTCGGGGACCTGAAGGCTCACCACGGCGTCGAGCGACGATGCGTGCTCGTCGAGGAGGGCCAGGAGGAACTCGGCCTGCGGCACCGTGCGCGGGTAGCCGTCGAAGATGACATCGCCGAAGTTGATGCGGGCGAGGTACTCTTCCACGATCCCGTTGGTCACGCGGTCGGGCACGAGGTCGCCCGCTTCGATGAAGCGCTTGGCTTCCAGACCGACGGGCGTCTCGTTTTTGATGGCCGCGCGGAAGGCGTCGCCGGTCGAGAGATGGGTGAGGGCCTGGCCCTCGGCGAGCAGCTTAGCCTGGGTGCCCTTGCCCGCACCGGGCGGGCCGAAGAGGACGAGACGCATGGGGGATGGGGGTCGTGTGGGAGGGAAGGGGGGGACGGCGAGCGGCAAGATAGGCGGGGCGCACCGCTGGCTCAAGGTGTGGCCTGCGGGGGGATCCCTGACGCCGCCGTCGGCGGTTGGCGCAACGCGAGCCCCGTCGGCGCTCCGTCGCCCTGGCCGGGCAGCGAGGCCGCGGCGAGCCGGATGCGGAAGCACGTCCCCTGCCCCGGCCGGGTGTCGAGCAGCGTGAGCGTCCCGCCGTGGTAGTCCTCCACGATGCGCTTGGCGAGGCTCAGCCCCAGGCCCCAGCCCCGCTTCTTCGTCGAGAAGCCGGGGCGGAAGACGTGGCGCGCCGTCGCGCGGTCCATGCCCTTGCCCGTGTCCCGCACGTCGAGCACGGCCGCGTCGCCGCTGCGGCTCCCGGTCACGGTGATCGCGCCGTCGCTGGGCGCGCCGTTGGCCTCCATCGCGTCGAGCGCGTTCTTGAGCAGGTTCTCGATCACCCACTCGAACAGGTCCGGGTTGAGGTCGGCGGCGAGGTCGGCGGGCACGTCCGTGGCCACGGTGACGCGGCGGCCCTGCTGCGGGACGCGGCGGCGGACGTAGGCCGCCACGTTTTCCACGACCGGGGCTACGGCATGCGGGCGGACCTCTGGCACCGATCCGATCTTCTGGAAGCGGTCGGCCACCCGCCGCAGTCGCTCCACGTCCTTATCGAGTTCGTCGGCCGCCATCAGGGTCGCGTCGTCGTCCTCGTTCTGGAGGCGCAGCAGCTCGATCCAGCCCAACATGCTGGAGAGCGGCGTACCGAGTTGATGCGCGGCCTCCTTCGCCATCCCAACCCACAGGCTCGACTGTTCGTTGCGGCGGACGTAGCTGAAGCCGAGGTAGCCCACCAGGATGAACAGGCCCACCACGAGGAGCTGCACGTACGGGAAGCTGCGCAGCACACGAACGAGGTCGGACTCGCCATAGTGTACGAGTTGCTCGACGCCGCCGCCGAGGCTCATGCGGATCGGCTCGTGGACCCCGTCGAAGGCGGCGGCGCGGCGGAGGAGTTCGTCCTGCACGGCCGCGTCGCCCTGCGAGGAGTCTACGCGGACGTTGTTGGCGACGTAGACCACGGTGGTGGCTGTGTCGGTGATGATGGCCGGGACGGAGAACTGCTGCGGCTCGATCACCTCGTTGAACACGAAGTTGAGCTCTTCGCTCGTCGGCTGGCTGCGCGCCCACGCCACGGCGGCCGCGAGCGAGTCGCGCACGGTTAGGTCGAGCTCCGCGAAGTCCGCACCGGCGATGAGCGCCGCCAGCTCGCGCAGCTCGGCCGCGTAGGGGTTGCCGACCGTGCTCGCCGCGCCCTGGTACTCGATGGCGGTCGCCCACAGTTGGATCGCGCCGCGCTCGCGCTCCATGATGCGCTCGGCGAGGTCGTTCGTGTAGACCAGCGACCCCACCGCGATCGCCACCGCCGCCACGATCAGCCCGAGCTTGATCTTGACCGAGGTGCGATACGCTTTCATGGGGACGGACGATGGACGATTTCAGACGGGCGATTCGGCAGTCGGACGCGAGCGCAATCGCAAATCCTAAATCCTCGCTAGCTCATCAGTTCCGCGGCGCGGATGACGTCGGCGAGGACGACGGCGGCGGTCACGGCCGGGCCTGCGCCGGGGCCTTGGACGACGAGCGGGCGGTCGAGGTAGCGATCTGTCGTGTAGACGATCAGGTTGTCGGTGCCGCGCAGCGTGAAGAGCGCCGAGTCCGGCCCGACGGCCTGGACGCCCACGCAGAGTGAGCACGCGCCCCCCTCCCCGTCGTCGGACTGGATGATCTGACCGACGAACTGGAGCCGCTTGCCTTCGGCCCGCGTCGCGGCGAGGCGCTCTGCCCAGGCCGCGTCGTCCGCGGCGAGGCCGTCGAGGTAGGCCTCCACCGACACGCCGCGCAGGCGGTCCGGGACGAGCGACTCCACCTCCACGTCGGCCATTTCGGCGTCGAGGCCCATCTCGCGGGCCAGGATGAGGAGCTTGCGCGCCACGTCTTCGCCGCCGAGGTCGTCGCGCGGGTCGGGCTCGGTGAGGCCGCGCTGCTTGGCCTCGCGCACGGCGTCGGAAAACGAGGCCCCGTCCGCGAGCGCGTTGAACAGGAACGCCATCGTCCCAGAGAAGACGCCCTCGATGCGCCTCACGCGGTCGCCCGAGCGGAGCTGGTCGCGCAGGGTCGAGATGACGGGCAGGCCAGCTCCGACGGTGGTTTCGTAGAGGTAGGGCGCGCGGTGAAGCCGGGCCGCCCGCCGGATGTCCGCGTAGAAGTCGGCGTCGAGCGTGTTGCCGCGCTTGTTCGGCGTCACGACGGCGATGCCCGCTTCGAGAAGCTGCGGGTAGCGCAGGGCCACGTCCGCCGAGGCCGTCGCGTCGACGAGGATCTTGCGTTCGAGGCGCGCCGCCAGGAACGTGTCCACGAGCGCGTCGAAGCCCGCCCCCTGGCCGGCGTTCAAGGCGGTTTGCCAGTCGGCCGGGTCCAGACCAGCCGGGTCAAAGGCCGAGCGCTTGGACGACGACAGCCCGACGAGCTTGAGGTTGAGGTCGACGTGCTCCAGCAGCGGCACCGTCTGCGCAGCGAGTTGATCGAGGAGCTCGGCCCCCACGACGCCGACGCCGACGACCGCGAGGTGGGCGCGCAGCCGGTTCATCGGGAACGCCTCGTGGAGCGCACGCACGGCGGCGGGCGTGTCCGCATCGGCGATGGCAACCGAGATGTTGAGCTCGCTCGACCCCTGCGCGATGGCCGTAATGTTGATGCCGGCCTTGCCGAGCGTCGCCATCATGCGCCCTGCCACCCCCGCCTGGTTGCGCATAGCCTCACCGACGACCGCCACGAGGGCATGCGGCTGCGCCAGGGCCGCCACACGCACATCGCCCTGGGCGACCTCCGCTGCGAAGGCCCCGCGCAGCGCGTCGAGCGCCTTCTCGCGGTCCGCGCCGAAGACGACCACGCAGAGACTCTGCTCGCTCGACGCCTGCGACAGCATGAGCACGGGCACCGACGCTTCCGAGAGCGCCGCCAGCGCTAGGCTCGACGCCCGCGGGTGCTGGTAGAGCGCCGCCCCTTCCAGCACCAGCACCGCCACGTCCCGGATCGACGTGACCGCCTTCACCGTGTCGCGGCCCGACGGCGGCTGCGACGGCCCGATGACGGTGCTCGGCGCGTCCGGCGCCATCGTGTTGCGCGTGACGAGGCGGATCGCCTTGCGCGCCACGGGCTGCATGGTGCGTGGGTGGAGCACCTTGGCCCCGAAGTAGGCCAGCTCGGCAGCCTCCTTGTAGCTCAGGTAGCCGAGCGTCTGCGCCTCCGCGACCAGTTCGGGGTCGGCGGTGAGCACGCCGTCCACGTCGGTCCAGATGGTCACCTCGTCCGCGTCGAGCGCGTCGGCGAGGATGGTGGCGGTGTAGTCGCTGCCGGAGCGCCCGAGCGTGGTCGTGACGCCGTGGGCATCGGTGGCGATGAAGCCCGTGACGACGGCCACGTCGGCGTCGGCGATGTCGGCGAAGGCGGCCTGCGTGCGGTCCCGCGTCGTGTCGAAGTCGACGGCGGCGTGCCCGAAGTGGCTGTCGGTGCGGAGGAGCGCGCGCGCGTCGAGGGCCTGCGCGACCTCCCCGGCGTCGCGGAAGGCGGCGGCCACGAGCGGTGCGCTGGCCCGCTCGCCGAAGCTGAGGATGGCGTCGCGGGTGCGCGGGGTGCACTCGCGCAGCAGCCACACGCCGTCGAGGAGGTCGCCCGCTTCGCCCCAGAGCGCGTTCTGCTCGGCGCGGAGGTCGGCGCGCTCTTCCAGCGGGGCCAGCACAGCGACCGCGTCGAGGTGGCGTCGGCGGAGGTCGTCCAAGAGGGTGCGGTGGCTGCCGGTGCGGTCCAGCGCAGCGCCGATGGCGTCGAGGAGCGTGTCCGTGACGCCCAGGCCGGCGGCGGCGGCACGGCCCATCGCGGAGACGACCACGACGCGGCGGGCGTCGGCCGGCATCGTGTCGCGGACGAGAGCGACGGCGTGGCGGATGCGCTCGGGCGTGGCAACGGACGTGCCGCCGAACTTGGCGACGAGCAGGCGGGGCATCGGGGCGGGGGCTAGCTGGGCGGGCGGAGGTACAAGCTAGGCACCGTCCCGCCCGCGCGGCAGCGTGCCCGTGGGTCGCCACGCGATCTTCGCATGCGTTGGTCTTGCCCAGCGTTGCACCGCGCCCCTATCTTTGTCGTCCTGTCCGGGGCATTAGCTCAGTTGGTAGAGCGCTACAATGGCATTGTAGAGGTCAGCGGTTCGAATCCGCTATGCTCCACCCCGGAAGCGGCCTGCGACTCGTTCGCGGGCCGCTTTTTTGCGTCGGGCGCGGTCGGCCCCCCTCACCCTGTGCGGCTCCCCCATCCTACCCGGTTCCCCCCGTCCTGCGTCGTCTCCGCACTTCGTGCTCCGCTCCTCGGACTGTCCCCCTCATCCCTGAGGGGGACAGTTTTGGATGACGCAGGAGCGAAGCGACTGTCAGCCAAAACGGGGGGAGCCGAACTGCCTCGACCGCTACGCCTGCTCCCGAAACGCTGCCCGAATCGTGTCTAGCACCGCATCCGGGTTCTCGAACACCATCCGGCTCTCGAAGCGCAGCACGCGCACGCCAGCCGCCGCGAGGGCCCGGTCGCGGAGCGCATCGCGGACGTGCCCGTCCGGCGTAAAGTGCGGCGCCCCGTCAAGTTCAACGGCAAGACGTTCGGCGGGGCAGTAGAAGTCGACGATGTACGCCCCGATGCCGTGCTGCCGCCGGAAGCGCCGCCCGGCGAGCTGGCAGTTCTTGAGTGCGCGCCACAGCGTCGCTTCGGCGGTCGTGCCGTGCGTGCGCAGGTAGCGGCGGAGTGGGGTCTGAGCGGAGCGGCGACGCATACCCCGCATCAGACACGGGCGACCCGTCCCCCTAACCTCCTTCGCCCGCCAGGCCGTCTGGTGCGCCCCCTTCGGCCTGTCGCCCCAGCGCGGCCCTCGGCATCACGCGGCGTAGGCGGGCTGGTCGATCTCGTCGGTCTCGGGCTGCGGGTCGATGATGAGGCGGGGGGTGCGGTCCCAGGTGAAGTAGGAGTACATCCACGAGAAGAACACCGCGACCTGGTTGCGGAAGCCCGCCAGCTTGACCACGTGGACGAAGACCCACGCGCACCAGGCGATGAAGCCCTTCATGCCGGTGCCGTTGGGCATCTCGAGGATCGCGCGGTTGCGCCCGATGGTGGCCATCATGCCGAGGTCGTTGTAGACGAACGGCTCCGGGTCGAGGCCGCGGTGGGCGCGGATGGCATTCTCGGCGGCCTGGATGCCCTGCTGGATGGCGACCTGCGCCACCTGCGGGTGCAGCACGCCCTCTGCGTCGGTCGCCCCGGCGATGTCGCCCGCCGCGTAGACGTTCGGGTAGGCGGGGAGCCGTAGGAACTCGTCCGTGACGAGCCGCCCGCCGCGCGTCTGCTCGATGCCGTCGGTCTCGGCGAGCACATCGGCGATGGGGTTGGCGCGCACGCCCGCCGCCCAAATAAGCGAGTGGGTGGGCAACACCTCGCCGTCGGCCAGGTGCACCTGCGTCGGCTCGACGCGCGTGACGGCGGTGTTGAGGCGCACCTCCACGCCGATGTGCTCCAGCGCGTCCTTGGTGTAGGCTTGGAGGTCGGCCTTGTAGGGAAGCATGAGCGCCCCGGCGCGCTCAAGGAGGACCACCCGGACGCGGTCGAGGTCGAGCCCCTGGTAGTCCTTGCGCAGCACCTCGTCGAAGAGTTCACGCAGGCCGCCAGCCATCTCGACGCCCGTCGGGCCGCCGCCTACGATCACGAAGTTGAGCATCCCGTCCTCGATCAGCGCCGGGTTGCGGTTGGCCTCCTCGAAGCACCGGAGCACGTGCGCGCGCAGCTCGACGGCGTCCGCGACGTTCTTGAGCGGGAAGCCGTGGGCCTCGGCCCCCTCGACGCCGTAGTAGGCCACCGACGCGCCGGCCGCGACGATGAGCGTGTCGTAGGTGATCGGCGGGCCCTCCTCCACGAGCACGCACTGCCGCTCCACGTCGATGCCGCGCACGGTGGCGAGGCGGAAGTCGAAGTTGTCCTGCTTTTGGAAGATGTGGCGGACGGGCATGCAGATGTGCCCCGTCTGGAGGCCGGACGTGGCCACCTGGTAGAGGAGCGGCTGAAACTTGTGGTAGTTGTTGCGGTCCACCATCAGCACGTCCACCTCCTCGCCCTTGAGCGCCTTGCAGGCTTCGAGGCCGGCGTGGCCGGAGCCGATCACAACGATGCGCGGACGGTGGGTGAGCCCTTCGGCGCTGAGGCGGCCGTCGGTGCTGCGGATGGAGGTCGGGGCGGTGTCCATAACGGAGTGGATGGGTGGGCCCAGGGGGCAAAAACGCCCGTAGAATACGGCGGCGCGGAGGTTGGGTTGTCGTCGTGGCACGAAGACCGCGTGGAAGGGCCCGGCGCGTGGGAACGGCACGCACCTTGCCCGCTCGTTGGTGACCGCTCGTACACAGCGGTTCGCCCGCCTTACGACTACGATTCTCCACCTTCCGTTTCAATCTCCCATGGGCAAGCAACAACTGCTCCTCATCGTCCTCGGCATCATCGCCACGTTGCTGGCGATCAACACCGGGTTGAGGATGTTCGAGGAGCTGGGCGAACGCAACGCGTACGACAACATGGCCCAGGAGGCCGTCGCCATCGCCACGAAGGCGTTCGCCTGGCGGGCGTCCCCGAGCGCCATGGCGGGCGGCAGCAGCGCGCAGTACCTCAACGGCGTCACCGCCGAGGCGCTCGGCTTCGAGCGCTACCAGAGCACCACGCCTCTCGACTTCCACGACGACGACGCCTACCGGTGGATCCGCGGCGAGAACTCGGCGCGCCCCTACGTGCAGATCGCCTCGAAGCGCTACCCCGAGCTGATGGTGCAGTCGCACGTCTACGGGGCGGACGAGGCCTGCATGACGTTCCGCACCATCCGGCGTCTCGAAGGCTTCTGGGTCCCCGACGGCCCCATCCCGGACGCGCCCGCCGGCTGCCCCGGCTGGCGCTAGTCGCCCCGGCCTCTTGGCATGCGGTCCGCTGGGGTCTCCGGCGGGCCGCTTTTCGTTGCGCGTAGTTTTCGGCACCCCACTGTGCCCCCTCGCGTCTCGATGCCCCCCTCTCCCGACGGCCCCCTCCACGACGGTCACCTCCACGTCGGCCTCCTCTACGGCGGCCGCTCCTCCGAGCACGAAGTCTCCGCCCGCTCGGCGCGCAACGTCGCCGACGCGCTCCGGGACCGCTACCGCGTCACGCCCATCCTCATCGACCGGCAGGGCCGCTGGCAACGCACGACGACCGTCGAGGACAGAGATGCCATGGCGTCGGCCAACGCGCACGTCGCCGACGAGGTGGGACACGTCGGCACGTGGGGGCTTGATGTGGTCGTGCCGATGCTGCACGGGCAGAACGGCGAGGACGGGCGCCTCCAGGGCTTCCTCCACACGCTCGGCCTGCCCTACGTGGGGCCCGACGTGC
>JBCDFF010000049.1:0-17120 GCA_039178415.1 Bacteroidota bacterium | reverse complement strand
GCTTTTTGTAGTCATCCCCGCGCGGAGCCTGCCCTCGCGAAAGCGGGGGCGGGGGACCCACGCGGGTGGCTGGTAACCACCCGCAGCGCGGAGGGACGACGAATCGAGGAGGAGGTACGTCCGAGCATCCCGCTGCTTGTGAAGAGAGGGGCTATGCGCACAACGGCCTGACCTGGTGGGTCCCCGCAGTCGCGGGGCTGACTGGGGTGGGAAAATCGAAGCCATGCACTTCTATTCCTCGTAGTTGGTACAAGCTGCGCCAGCAAATGACCTGGATGTCGAGAAGGCTATGATGACGAAGCCCCGCGACGCACGACGCGTCGCGGGGCTTCATTGGTCAAGTGCGTCGTTCGTCTACGACTCGCTCTCCTCGAACAGCGCGAGGTACTGGCCGTAGCCTTCCGCTTCGAGCTGGTCGACGGGGATGAAGCGCATGGCGGCGGAGTTCATGCAGTAGCGCAGGCCGGTCGGCGCGGGGCCGTCGTTGAAGACGTGGCCGAGGTGGCTGTCGGCATACTTGCTGCGCACCTCGATCCGGACCATGCCGAGCGAGCGGTCCTCGTGCTCCACGATCAACTCCTCGTGGAGCGGGCGCGTGAACGACGGCCAGCCGGTGCGGGAGTCGTACTTGTCGAGCGACGAGAAGAGCGGCTCGCCGGAGACGACGTCCACGTAGATGCCCGCGTCCTTCTTGTCGTGGTACGGGTTGTTGAACGGGCGCTCGGTGCCGTCTTCCTGCGTGATGCGGTACTGGATCGGCGTCAGCATCGCGCGCAGGTCGTCGTCCGAGGGCTTCTCGTAGTCGCGGAACGAGGCGGGCGTGATCTGCCCAGACGCTGCGGCGGAGGCCGACGACATGGCACCCGGCTCAGGGGCGGGCTCACCGAACCACGAGGCGTCCTCGGGGATGAAGTCCTTCGAGATGTCGAAGCCCCAGGTGCGGCGCAGGAACGGCTTGCGGCCTGAGCCCTCGGCGTAGCTGCCGTAGCGGTCTGGGTTGGTGCGGTAGAAGTCCTGGTGGTAGTCCTCGGCGGCGTAGAACGTCGTGAAGTCGCGGATTGGCGTCACGATGGGCGCGTCGAACGGGCCGTTCTCGGCGAGGTCGGCTTTCGAGGCCGCGGCGAGGCCGCGCTGCGCGTCGTCATGCGCGAAGATGGCCGAGGTGTAGTGGTTGCCGCGGTCGGCGAACTGTCCGCCTGCGTCCGTCGGGTTGAACGTGCGCCAGAAGATGTTCAGGAGCAACTGGTACGACACCTGGTTGGGGTCGTAGAAAACCTGCACGGCTTCGATGTAGTCGGTGCGGCCGTTGGCTACGTCGTTGTAGGACGGGTTGGGCTCGGTGCCGCCCGCGAAGCCGGAGATCACAGCCGAGACGCCGTCGTAGCGCTCGAAGGGCTGCTCCATGCACCAGAAGCAGCCGCCGGCAAACGTCGCCACGGCGAGGCCGTCGTCAGCCACGGCGAGGCGTGCAGCGGACTGCTCCGCGGTGTTGACAGGGGTGAGGCTGCTGACGGGCGCGTCGAGGTTCTGGTCGGCGCACGCCGGGAAGGCAAACAGCACGAGCGCGGTAGCTAGCGCCCAGAGGGAAGTCGTGGAGGCAGAGGTACGTCGAAGCATGACACAGAAGCGTGGATTCGGAATGCAAGAGCGCCCAGCGATGCCGCGTGCGTTGTGGGCCACAGCGTCGTGACGCTCGGCAGCATGGAGAGGATGTCGGCGCAGGGTCTTACCAACGCCCGACGGGACCGTTGGGGTTCGCAGGCGGCTTCAGGCACCGGAGGCAGGCCTACGGTCTGGCGGGAAGGTGCGCATCGTATCATCCGGCTGCCCACAACGGAAGGGGGCTGGTGCGTCGTGCTCTGCTCTCGTGCCCGTGTCGCTCGCGGGGAGGTCTTCGCTATGAATCCACAACGTGATGCTCCTCGTGCGGAGGGAGACGAGGCGCGCCCCGGTCCTGTGGGGGGCAAATCGGGGACGCCGCCCCGCTCGCGCCGCGTGCTCTTAGGGATCGGGGTAGCCCTGGCGCTCCTGGTGGGCTACGCGTTCCTGCTGCGGCCCCTGCGGCAGGCCTACACGGCGCATGTGGCGTTGCCCTTGCTGGAGCGCGTCGATACGGACCGGTCGGCGCGGTATGCTCTGCAACTCAGCCCGTCGCGGCTCCGCATCCTGGCGCAGGCGCGAGGCGAGGACGCCGCCCCGACGGACTTCGCGCTCTACGACACGCCCATGGGGACGGTGTTTCTGATTCCCGCCTTGGTCCTGGCCCTGTTTTTCCCGACGCGACCGTACTGGGTCTACCTGGCGCTCTACCACGGGCTCGTGGCGCTGGTGACCCTGCTGGTCTTTGCGGTCGGGCTTGGATGGGCCTCGGTCGGCTTTGCCGTGTATCGGTTTGGGGAAGCCTACCTCTCCGAGTCGATGAGCCTGGCCTTTCCAATTCTATTGGTCTTCGCAGCCCGCATGCGCTCTACGAGCACGGGAACGCGCCGCAAACCAGTACCTTCGCCGCCACGAGCGGGCTGAAACGGTCGCCTCGCCGCGCGGCAGGCGCCTGCCGAGGGTCGATCCCACCAGGTTCGATCCCACGCTTCAGCCGCACACCTCCTCGGACCCACGCCACCTGTCCGTACACGCATGCTCCCTCTCCAACCGCACGCCGGAGACGGCGGGTTGCCCGCTGCCTCGCCTCCATCTCGGCGGCTGCTCTTTGTCAATCAGCACTACTACCCCGACTTCGCGTCTACGGGACAGCACCTGACCGACCTCGCCGAGTTCCTCGCGCAGCACGAGCATGAATCGGAGGTCTGGTGCGCGCGCTCGCGCTACCTCGCAGGCACGCTCGACGCCCCGAAGACGGAGACCCACAACCGCGTGGCCATCCGTCGCTTCCGCACAACGGGCTTCGGCCGCACGCGCAGCCTGGGACGGATGGTGGACTACGCGACGTTCTTCGCACAGGTGCTCGCGCGGATGCTCACGACGGGCCGCTCCACCTTTCCGGTCGTGCTGACCACGCCGCCCCTGCTCTGCACGGCTGCAGGCATCGCGCGCAAGCTCCGGGGACGCCGGTATGGCATTTGGTCCATGGACCTGCACCCGGACGCCGAGGAGGCCCTCGGCATGATCAAGCCGGGCGGCCTACTCGCTCGCACGCTGCACGCGTTCAACAACTTCGGCTACCGCAACGCCGACTTCGTGGTGTCTCTCGGGCCGTGCATGACCGAACTGATCGCCGCCAAAGGCGTCGAGCGGTCTCGCATCGTGGAGGTCCCTGTCTGGACCCAGGCCGACGAGGTGTTTCCGGTAGCGCCCGAGGACAACGACCTGCGTCGCGAGCTCGGCCTCGCGGACAAGTTCGTGGTCATGTATTCAGGCAACGCAGGCCTCGCGCACCGCTTCGACGAGGTCTTGCAGGCCATGCTGCAGCTGCGCGACCACCCGCAGATCGCGTTCCTGTTCGTGGGAGGCGGCCCTCGCCGGCCCGAGATCGAAGCCTTCATCGAAGAGCACGGCCTCGCCAACGCCCAGTACCTCGACTACTTCCCGCGCGAGCAACTCGCCTACTCGCTCTCCACAGCCAACGTCCACCTGCTCACCCTGCGGGACGACATGGCAGGCATCGCCGCACCGGGCAAGCTCTACGGCATCATGGCGGCAGGTCGTCCGACGCTCATGGTCGGGCCCAAGGTGTCCGAGCCGGGCCTCCTCATTGAGCGCGAGGCCGTAGGAACCGTCGTCGACACGACCGACGCGGCGACGCGCACGCCCGCTGCCGCCACCGCCGCCATCGTGGCCGCGCTCGAAGCGATGGCCGCCGATGTGACCGCGACGCAACGCGTGGGACAGCACGCCCGGGCGGTGTTCGAGGCGTCGTACGCGGCGGCCCGCGCCCTCGACGAGTGGAAGGCAGTGGTCGATGCCTTCGTCGAGGAGCGGGCGCTGGAGGTGGTCCCGGCAGGTGCGGCGCAGGAGGCCGTCCCCTCCTAGCCACGCCGCCGGTGTTCGACCTGGGAGCAGGGCTACGGCGGGACCACAGACCGAGCCTGCCTGCCCGTGTGCGACCACAAAGTCGTGTGGAGTTCTGAAGGTTTACAGCATCATAGCCGTAGGGATTGACATGGGAGTGACCCAGAGCCTTACTTTGAGACGGCGTCATCGGCTGTTGCGGAGCCCGACTCCCCCACGCTCTGCCCCCGTCGCATGACGAGCCCTCACCCAGATTGAAGCCCTGGCGTCGGCTGACCACCGCAAGCGCGCCGAGTTGGAAGCAGGCTGCTTCTAGCGTTCGCACACCCCTGAAAGAGCCATCCCCGTCCTCATTTTGGCTATCGCTTCTGCGCTCGCAGCGTTTGGGCCCCTCAACTCTGTGCTCGCTCCCCTTGCGTCGGCTCCCCCGCTTGTGCTCCTAGGCCTCGTGTTCACCGTCGCGCTCGGTGTCGCCCTGGTGCTGACGCCCACCTTCCGCGCGGCGGCCTTCCGCTTCGGCTGGGTCGACATCCCAGACGCCCGCAAGATCCACACGGTCCCGGTCCCCCGCGTGGGCGGCATCGCCATCTTCGCCGGGCTGACTGCCGGGCTTGCGGTGGCCTACCTCGTCCAAGACGGGCTGCCCTTCGACATCCCCCCGCGCACGTGGGCCATCTGGGGAGGGGCCCTCCTCCTGTTTGCCACGGGTCTCTACGACGACATCCACGGCCTCGGCTTCAAGCGCAAGTTTGCCGTGCAGCTGGTCGTCGCCTACCTGATGGTGGCCGCGGGCTTTCACTTCCGCCTCGACGGCGTGCCGTTCATCGAGAACCTGAGCGTCTACCACCAGCTCTGGATCGCGCTCCCGTTCACGCTGCTGTGGATCGTCGGCATCATCAACGCGATCAACCTGCTCGACGGCCTCGACGGGTTGGCGGGCGGCGTCAGCATGGTGGCGTTGCTTGCGCTGGCCGTAGCGTTCGCGTCGAACGGCGACGTGGGCATGGTGGTGCTGGCGATGGCGCTCGCAGGCGGCCTCGTCGGCTTCCTGGTGTTCAACTTCAACCCGGCGTCCATCTTCATGGGCGACAGCGGGAGCCTCGTGCTCGGCTTCCTGCTGGCGATGTACAGCATTCAGGGGACGGGGCACGCCGATCCTATGCTCGCGCTCCTGGTCCCGGTGATCGCGCTTGGTCTCCCGATCATGGACACCTCGGTCACCTTTTTTCGTCGCATCGCGCAGCGGCGCTCGCCGTTCATGCCCGACGGGGATCACATCCACCACCGCGTGCGGCGCAGCAGCACGAGCCACCGCCGCGCCGTGCTGGTGCTCTACGGGGTCGGGATGGTCTTCGGCATCACGGCCGTGCTGATCGCGTCCGGCGGCATGCTGCGCGCTGCCATCCTGCTGATCGGCCTGGTGGCGTTCGTGTATGCCCTGCTCCGCTTCCTGGGCTACGTGCGCCTCTCGAAGACCGTGCGGCGCCTCTACGTCCGGCGGCTGCTCCGGCAGCGGGCTGCCCAGCGGGTCGAGCCCACGCCGCACCGGGTTGCGCAGCAGCGGGTACGGCGCGAGCGGCCGACGGAAGCGCTCGCCGAGGCGGGCTAGGTGGGCATGGCGCAGGCGACCGGCCTCGCGCGCGCCTACCGGCCGCCGTGGTGGCTCCGCAACGGGCACGTCCAGACCGTCTTCGCGTCGCTTGGCCGCGACGTGCCGCCGGTGCCGTACCGCCGTGAGCGCCTCCACACGGACGATGGCGACTTCATCGACCTGGACTGGCTGACGCGCGGGCCCTTGGCGGCGCCGCTGGACGCACCTCCGCCGCCGCTCGCCGTGGTGGCGCACGGCCTCGAAGGCAACACGCAGCGGCCGTACGTGCGCGGCATGGCGCGCGCGCTCCACGCCGCCGGCCTCGACGTGCTCGCGTGGAACTTCCGGGGCTGCAGCGAGGAGCCGAACTGCCTGCTGCGCAGCTACCACAGCGGAGCCACCGACGACCTCCGCCGCGTCCTCCAGCACGCCGAGCGGTGCGGCTACCCGACGTGCGCCCTCGTGGGGTTCAGCCTGGGCGGCAACCTCACGCTGAAATATCTCGCCGAGGAAGGCACCGCGGCCCGCGGGCGCGTGGCGGCTGCGGTGGCGATCTCGGTGCCTGTGGACCTCGCGGCGGGCGCGGTGCACCTCGCCCGCTGGGAAAACCGAGGGTACATGGTCTACTTCATGCGCAAGCTGCGCCGCAAGGTCTACGAGAAAGCCCAGCGCTACCCCCAGCTCTCGACTGAGGGCCTCGACCAGATGCGGACCTTCCAGGCCTTCGACGACGCCTACACCGCGCCCATCCACGGCTTCCGCGACGCGGCGGACTACTGGGCGCGCTGCTCGGCGAGGCCCCACCTCCACCGCATCGCGGTGCCGACGTTGCTGCTCAACGCTGCCGACGACCCCTTCCTGCCCCCAGCCTGCTATCCCCACGAGGAGGCGGCTGCAAGCTCGCACCTCACCCTCGACGTGCCGGCCTATGGCGGCCACGTCGGCTTCGCGACTCAGGAAGGAGCCTACTGGTCCGAGCGGCGCGCCGTTGACTTCTTCACGCACCACGTCGAGGTGCCGTTGACCGTGTAGGCGGCCGGAGCCGATGGCAGAGCGTTTCCCGACCCTGACGCTACCCGGAGCAGCACTCCAGGTGCGCGAGCGCCACGGGCGGCGCGACGTGCTCGACCCGGTCCGTCAGCGGTGGGTGCGGCTCACCCCGGAGGAGTGGGTGCGCCAGCATCTCGTCGGCTACCTCCTCGGGCCCCTCGGCTACCCGCGTGGGCTGCTCGCCATCGAGCGCGAGGTGCGCTATCTCGAAGCAGCGCACCGCGCCGACGTCCTCGCGGTCGGGCGCGACCACCAGCCGCTGCTGCTCGCCGAGTGCAAGGCCGCCTCCGTGCCCATCGACCAGAACGCCTTCGACCAGGCCGCACGGTACAACTCGGTGGTGCGCGCCCGGTACCTGGTCGTCACCAATGGCCTCGTCCACTACTGCTGCCGCGTCGACGCTGCGACCAACCACTACGCGTTCCTCGACGCGATGCCCACGTTCGAGGAGGCAACCGGCTAGTGCTCCTTCAAAAGGTGTCTGACGGGTCTGCTCGAATGTGTTGCGTGTTGCGTATTGGCCTCGATCCGATACGGAATACGCAACACGTAACACCTGCTGTGACGCCGAACCCGCCAGAATTGTGATGAAGGAGCACTAGCCCGCGTCAGTGTGCGACGCTGCCGGGGACGTGCGCCGCTAGAAACGCCGCCAGCAGGGCGTCGACTTCGGGGGTCTCGCGCACACCGCCCACGACCGCGTTGAAGCGCGCGTCGTCCTGCATCTCGGGATAGTAGGCTCGGTACGTGACGAGGCGGTCGCGCTCGGCCTCGGCGTTGAGCTCGCTGTGGAACTGCGTGCCGTAGATCGGCAGGCCCGTCATCCGAAACGCCTGGTGGGGCGCGCGGTCGTTGGTTGCCAGCTCGACAGAGCCTGGGGGGAGCGTCTCGACCCAGTCTTGGTGGCCCATCTGGGCCTCAAACGTGGGCGGCAGTTGGCCAAAGAGAACGTCGTCCTGGCCAGCGCGCGTGAGATGCACGGCGTGGGTGCCCATCTCGGACCGGTGCGGCGCGTGGACCACCCGGCCACCGAACGCACGTGCGATGAACTGATGCCCCCAGCACGAGCCGAACAGCGGGAGGGCACGGTCGGCGCAGGCCCGCACGAGCGCGAGCAGGTCCGGGGTCCAATCGAAGGTCTGGGTCACCGAGTAGGCGCCCGCCCCGCCAATCATGACGGCGTCCACGTCATCCAAGAGGGTCTCCGGGAGCGGGTCGCGGAGCACGTTGGTGGTCACCAACTGCTCGGCGGCGAGGCCGCAACGAACGCGGAAGCTCTCGCGCTCCTCAGCAAGGATGGGGGGGCGCTCCCGGATCTGGAGCAGGCGAACGCGGGGACGGACGATGGACATGCAGCGGCAGCGGGGTGGGCGACGGGGCGGGACGAGAGCAAGGTGCTCAAACCAGCAAATCGCCGAAGTGCTCCCGGAGCAGGCAGTAGACCCGCCGAAGCGGCAGACCGACCACGTTGTAGAAGTCGCCCTCGACGCGCTCGACGAAGAGCGGGCCGTGGTCGTCCTGGATGCCATAGGCACCGGCCTTGTCGAGCGGCGAGCCCGTGGCGACGTAGGCGGCAATCTCGGCCTCGGTGAGGGGGCCAAACGTGACGTGCGTGGACTCCGTCGCCTTGACGACGCGGTCGGTGGCGGGGTGGCAGAGCGCGACGCCCGTGTGGACGGTGTGGGTGGCCCCCGAGAGGGCGCGGAGCATGGCCCTAGCCTCGTCCGCGTCGGCGGGTTTTTCGAGCACACGGCCATCCAAGACGACGGTCGTGTCGGCAGCCAGAGTGAGCGCGTCCGGGTGGGCGGGGGCTACCAGCTGGGCCTTCTCCAGCGCGAGGTGCGCTACGGCTTCTCCGGGCGTGACGTGGGTGGGGAAGTCTTCGGGGTGACCGGAGACGTGAACCTCGAAGGCGAGGCCCAGGGAGCTGAGGAGGCGTCGGCGTCGGGGGGAGCCGGAGGCGAGGACGAGGGGGACGGAGAGGCGTACCACGGGCGGTCGGCAGGCGGGGGTGCGTAGGGGGCCTGCGGGACGGAGGGCGCGGGTGGCGAGTTCCCAGCACCGCCCCCATCGCCGGGGAACGGGGTGGAGAGACGCCCCAGGTAGTTGGTCACCGGTAGCGCGTGGGGGTCCTGCACGGATGTCGCCGGGTCGAACGGTGCGGCGGAGGGCGCATTGAAGGATGCCAGCGTGTCAAGATCGGGGCCGTCGAAATCGGGGCCGTCGAAACCGGGGCGATCTAGATCGAGACGGTCGAGGTCGGGGTCGTCCAGCGCGGCGTCGTCGTAGGCGGGAGGGTCTTCGGGCCACGTGAGGCCGCCCGTGTAGGAGGGTGCCAGTTCGTTTTCGTCGGCGGGCGGTGCCGGGGGCGGGGCCACCTCCGGCTTCGAGCGGCGACGGATGCCGCGCACCGTGTAGGCGACCGACAGGAGCATCAAAAGGAGGAGCGAGCCGCTCAGAACCACGTTGCCGTGGCGGACATAGCGGGCCTCCGAGGCCGAGAGCAGCACACGGTAGGTCCCCACGGGCTGCTCGGTCGAGGCGTGCTTCTGGCCCATGCCGTTCGGGCCCACGACCCCTGTCGCGCCGTTGACCGTGGAGACCACCACGGGCCGGCGTGTCTCGATCGCGCGGAGGCGGGCGAGCGCGAAGTGCATGTCCGACGCAGTCTTGGTGCCCCACCAGTCGTCCTGCGAGAGCACCAGGAGCACGTCGGATCCCTGTTGCACGAGGGTGCGCGCCTCCTGCGAGAAGAGGGTCTCGAAGCCGATCAGCGGCCCGATCTGGCTGTGGGACAGGCGGAGCGGCTGTTTCGCGGAGGCTTGAGCAAACGGGCGCTCTGTTTGCGCAATGCGCCAGTCAGGCTGCACCTGCGGGACCTCGGTCGGGGGCTCCACGAAGCGCGCCCCGTCGAAGGCGGGGTGGGTCCGCGTCTGGTCGCTGCGCTGGAGCGCGGTCGAGGGGTCGAAGAGCAGCGCCGAGTTGTAGCGGTCCGAAGCCCCCGCTGGGGCTGTGGCGGCTCCAGCGAGGAGCGCGACCTGCTGCGACTCCGCCCACGCGTTGACCCGTCGGTAGAGCCGTTCCGTACGAGCGGCGTCGGTATAGGCTGGCAGGGCCAGTTCCGGCCACACCACCAGGTCGATGTCGTGCCAGCGGGGCATCTGGGCCACCGGGCCGGTGCCGGTCGCAGGGGCGGAGGCGCCGGGGATCGGGGTGCTGCCCTGCCCCAGGAGCGAGGCGGAGAGGCTGGCCAGATGGTCGATGCGCGCAGCGGGGTCGGAGTGCAGCCACTGCTGCGGCGACAGCGACGGCTGCACGACGCCGATGCGCAGGCTGCGCAGGTCAGGGTTGACCCGCTCAAGCCGATACGCTCCGTAGAGGAACGGCAAGATGAAGACGATGGAGAGGACGAGCAGCGCCACCGTGCGGTTGGTGAGGACGGGCTTGACATAGCTGTCGGCTATGAGCACCCAAGCGCCCAGCCCTCCGATCACCCAGAGCCAGGCCGACACCGTGGAGATGCCGCTCAGGTCGGTTAGCTGAAGCAAGGTCAGCGAGGCGAGCTGGGTGTGGCCGACCTGCGCCCACGGTAGGGGGACGGCCCAGCCTCCCAGTGCATGCTCCACCGCCACCGCCGAGGCCGCCAGCGTCGCAAAGCCGAGCGTGGGGCCGAGCCGCCTGCGGATCACCCAGCCTAGCACAAAGGGCAGCCCCATCGTCGCAGGTAGACAGAGCAGCAGGGCCCCTGCGCGAAGCGCCTGGGTGGGTTCCTGGTGCAGCAGCGCCCAGTAGCCGCCCACGACCGACATCGCCAGGAACGCAGCGTAGGCATCCCCAAACGACAGCCACGGCGACGGGCTGTGGGCCCAGCGCACCACCAGTGGCACGAGCGCTACCCAGGCAAGGGGGTAGAGGCCCATCGGCGGGAAGCTCAGCCCCAGGAGCACGCCTGAGAGCAGCACCCACACCGGCGCGCGGAACGGGTGCGGGGAGCCAGAAGCTACCTGGGCAGGAGCGGACATGAAGGCGGACGGTGCGGGTAGGGGCGCACGGCGGAACGGGCACGCCTGGTATCGGCGGAAACGGGCTCAGCTATAACCAGCCCGTATGAGTCCCCTGAACCCAGGGAAAACCGTTCCGGAAAACCGCAACGTCCCTCCGAACGTGGGCAACGGCGGGCGCGGACGGCCTGAGGAGGCCGTGGCCCTTGCGAAATCGCTGCGCGAACCGGGCTGCGACTGGAAGGACCGTCTAGCGGGACCGCGCCCCCCCGTGTATTTTGTCCACCCCCCCTCATTCGGCCCTTCACCCCACGCTGCCACAGCGCCGCCATGCCGATTCTCACCGCCGTCAACCACAAGGGCGGCACGGGCAAGACCACGTCCGTCCTCCACATCGCTGCGGCCTACGGGCTCTCCGGGATGCGCGTGCTGTTGGTGGACCTCGACCCGCAGGGCTTCCTCACGAAGACGCTCGGCATCAGCCGCCCCATGCCCGCCGACTCGTCGCTGGCGCTCTTCGACGCGGCGGTCACGCTCCGCGCGCTCGGTGGCATCCAGCGCCTCAAGAACTTCGACCTGCTCCCAGCCGCCACGGGCATGACGCGCGCCCAGCGCGGCCTCAACAAGCCCACCGACGTCTTCTGGATCAAGGAGGCGCTCCAGCACGGCCACCCCTACGACCTGATCATCTTCGACACGGCGGCGGCGGTGAGCGTCTTCAGCATGAACGCGCTCGTGACCTCGGACTACGCGCTCATCCCCGTCACGCCCGAGTACCAGCCCGTCGTGGGCGCGGAGCAAACCTTCCGCACCGTGCAGACTGTGCGCCAGAAGCTCAACCCCACGCTCGGCGACCCGTTCTTCTTGCTGACGCAGGTCGACGCCCGCAAGCGCGACCACGCGGCCTACACGCACTACCTCCGCGAGCGCTACGGCGACCGCATTCTCTCCAGCGTCATCCGCACGTCGGCCCAGCTGGCCGAGTTCGCCGAGGGCGGGGCCACCATCTTCGACCGCGACATCACCTCGCGCGGCGCACTCGACTACGCGAACGCCGCCGACGAACTCCGGCAGTACCTCTTCGGCGAGGCCAACGTCACGTCGCCCGAGCCCACGGCCCCGCCTGCGCCGCCCGAGCCCACCACCCCGGACGATGCCCCCAGCGACACGGACGTCGATGCCGCCCGCGCCCAGTGGACGTGAGTAAAGTGCGAGGGTCGAAGTGAGACGTTTGAAGTGGAAGCCCACTCCGTGATACGTCAACGCAATCTGGCCCCGCGTCACCTAGGACGCCACGTCAACCCTCTTCCTTCCCACTTCTACCGTCCTGCCGATGCGCCCGCTTCTTCTTGCCCTGCTCACCGGCGCGCTGGTTGTGGCGCTGCTCGGGGCGTTCGGGACGATCCCGCCGCTGGGGGCCTGGCTCGATCCGCTCGACGGCCTCTACCGCACCGCGCGGGTCGCCGAGATGCCGGACGAGGCGACGCTCGACCTGCCCGGCCTCGAAGGCGAGGTGACCGTGGTCCGCGACGCGCGCGGCGTGCCGCACATCTTCGCCGACAACGATCTCGACGCGGTGCGCGCCCTCGGCTACGTGGTGGCGCAGGACCGGCTCTTCCAGCTCAACCTCACGCCGCGTCTGCCTGCCGGGCGGCTCGCCGAGGCCTTCGGGCCCGACCTCGTGGAGACGGACCGGTTCCTACGACGCACCGGCATGGAGCTCGGCGCGCGGCGCAACCTGGAGCGCATTGAGCGGGAGGGCGGCCTCGAACTAGCGATCCTCGAAGCGTTCGCCGAGGGCGTCAACGCCTACACCGACGCCCTCGACCCGCGCGACCTGCCGCTGGAGTTTCGCCTCCTCGACCTCGAGCCGGAGCGCTGGACGCCGCTCCACACGCTGCGCGTCCAGCAGGCGATGAACTACGACCTCTCGTGGTGGACCGACAAGCCCGACTACACCCAACTGCGCGCGGAGCTCAGCGCGGAGGAGTACGCCCGCCTCTTCCCGTCGCCTGCGCCGCTCTACACGCCCATCGTGCCCGGTACCGGCACGCTACGGCCCACCGACCTGCAACGCGGCGCCGTGCCGCCCGCCGGCCTCGTCCCCGATTCGCTGTTGCTGACGCCGGAGTCGCCAAGCGAGCCCACGCCAAGCGAGCCCCTGCCCAGCGACTCGACGGCGGACGATGCGACCCCTGGCGACGCGGCCCCTGGCGACACGACCGGAGGTCCCGACCGCTTCGTGTGGGCAGACCTGGCGGAGCGCTTCCCCGACGGCATCCTCGGGCGCGGCGCGGAGGTCCCCGGCAAAGGGTCGAACTCGTGGGCAATCAACGGGACGCGCTCGGCGACCGGCCGGCCGGTGCTCGCCAACGACATGCACCTGAGCCTGACGCTCCCCGCGATCTGGTACGAGTGCCGCCTCGTCACCCCGACCATGGACGTCTACGGCGTCGCGATCCCCGGCGCGCCGCTGCCCGTGGCGGGCTTCACCGACGCCGTCGCGTGGGGCTTCACCAACACCGGCAGCGACCAGATCGACCACTACCGCCTCACGCTCTCCGACGACGGCACGCAGTACCGCTACGACGGCCGCTGGCTCGACATCGACCTGATCCCGGACACGATCCGCGTGAAGGGCGCCGACCCCGTGGCCACCACGCTCGCCGTCACGCACTGGGGGCCGATCCTGGAGCGCGTGCCCGAGCCGATCGCGGTGCAGTGGACCGCGCACCGGCCCGCACGCTCGATCCGCGCGCTCTGGGACAGGGCGCGCGCCGACGGCATGGACGCCTTCCAGGAGGCGCTCCGCTTCTGGGACGCGCCGATGCAAAACGTCACCGCCGCGAGCGCCGACGGCAGCATCGCCATTCGCTCCGCTGGAGCCTTCCCGATCCGGCGTGGCGGGTCCGGCGCGGGTCTCCTCGACGGCGCGAGCACCGCCGGCGATTGGGTGGCGATGGTCCCGTTTGAGGCGCTGCCGACCGTCATCGATCCGGAAAGCGGCTATGTCTTCTCCGCCAACCAGCCGCCCACGGGCGACGCCGACACGACCTACCTCGGCCACGACTGGCGCGAGGGCTTCCGCGCCCTCCGCATCGACGAGCTGCTCAGCGGGCAAGCCGCGCACACGCCCACTCAGGTGGCGAGCTACCACAGCGACGTGCGCGCCGTGCAGCATGGCCTCTACGTCCCCCTCTTCGACACGCTCTCGGGGCTGAGCGCCGAGGCCGCCGCCGCCCGCGACGCCATCGTCCGGTGGGACGGCGTGGCCGACCTCGACGCCGAGGGCGCGCTGCCGCTCGCGCTCTTCCTACAGCACCTCGACGACTTCGCCTGGGACGAGTTCGACGGGCGCTCGGTCCGCCCGGGCGACCTCGCGCTCTACCGCCGCCTCGTGGAAGACCCCGGCGCGCGGTGGTGGGACATCCAGGCCACGCTCTCCCTGGAGAACCGCGACGACCTCCTGCGCGCTGCCCTCGAAGCTACCGCCGACTCGCTCGCGTCGCGCTATGGCAGCGACCCCGCAGGCTGGACCTGGGGCGACCACCACACGGTCGAGTTCCAGCACCTCACGCAGTCGGAGGCGCTGCGGCCGCTGTGGCGCGGGCCCTATCCGCACCCCGGCTTCTCGCGCTCCGTCGCCCCCGGCACCGGCAGCCTGCGCGGCGACTGGTCCTCGTTCACGACCACCCACGCCGCCTCGTGGCGCATGGTCGTCGAGTTCACGCCGTCCGGCCCCGTCGGGCGCGGCGTCTATCCGGGTGGCCAGTCGGGCAACCCGCTCAGCCAGCACTACGACGACGCCATCGCGACGTGGCGCGCCTTCGACTACTTCGATCTGCCGCGCCCTGCTGCCCCCGACGCCGTTCCCGAAGGCCAACGCCTCACGCTCAGGCCAGCCACCCAGCCTGCGTCTCCTACGCCGAGCGAAGAGAGCCCCCCGCCGAACGCTCCCGAAGCGGACGGTCCCGAAGCGGACGCGCCCGAACCGGACGCTCCCGAAGCGGACGCGCCTGGATCTGGTGCGGCGGCAAGCGACACGTCGGCGAGCAACGTGGCGCGAACCGACACGCTAGGCGCGGAGTAGGGGAGGCAACCCGTCCACGCAACTCCGCTCGGTCATGGCCCGCTCGTTCTTCGCGGCGCTCTTCGGCAGCCGCCAGCCCTCCGACATCACGCTCGGCTTCGCGCGCAAACGCGCAGCGCGCGGTGCTGCCTACCTCGACGACGCCGACCCGGGCTGGTGGAGCCGCCTCGACCCGACCTCGCTGGAGCTGGCCGACGGGCGCGCCTGTGTGCTCGGCCAGCTCCACGGCGAGTTCCGGCAGGGCCTCTCGCGGGCGCGCATCCTCGACCTGAGCAGCGCGCCGCTGGCGAGCCTCTCGCCCGTGGACCTCGGCTTCCAGGCCTACCGCCGCTTCGGCGACGCCACCGAGGCGCTCGACTACGCTTTCCTGACGCGTGCGTGGCGCGAGGAGATCGACGCGCGCACCCCCGACGCGACGCCCACCCGAGTCGCCACGCGTCAGCGGGCGTGATGCGACGCCTCGTGTTCGCGGCTGCCCTCACCCTGGCGATGCCTGCAATGGCTCAAGAAGCTCCAACGGTCTTCGACGAAGCCGAGCATCGCTGGCAGCACCGGCTCGTCTACATCTTCGCGCCGAGCGACACGCTCGACGCGTTTGCCGCGACGCTCGACCGCTTCGAGGCGCAATCGGCTGCCGTCGCGGAGCGCGATGGCGTCGTGCTGGTGCTTCCGCATCAGGGCACGCCGCGCCAGCTAGGGACGGGACTGCTGCAACGCGATGTAGGTCCGACGCTCCGCAGCCGCTACGGCATCGCCGACGAGGAGGCCGTGCTCGTGCTCGTTGGCAAAGACGGCACCGAGAAAGCACGCTATGCGCTACCCGCCGACCCTGCCGATGTGTTCGCCCGCATCGACACGATGCCGATGCGCCAGCGGGAAATGCGCCAGCGGAGCGGCGGTTGAGCGGCAGTCCAGCGACGGCGGGCTGTAGGCCAGCACCGTCTGGGTCGGTTCAGGACGGGTAATGCGCGGTCCAGGTTGGAATCCTGTCGTCTGGCCGAGATCGTGGGTGCGGATGGGCGGGCCCAAGTAGCTTGGCGCTTCGCCCACACGCCTCGGCCCCCATGACCACCCCTGTCTTCTCGTTGGCTTCCGTCGTCCTAGCCGTGTCCGCGCTGCATGCGGTCGGGCTGACGGCGGTGCTCGCGGCGCGCGCGCAGCCGTCGCATGCCCGCACCGTGCTGGTGCTCCTCTCCGGGGTGCTCGCGTTGCTGCTCGTGCACATGACGTTGCAGTTCTCTGGCATGGCGTGGCCGTCCCGCGTCCTGGGTGCCCTCGTTGGAGCATGCTGGTTCGCCGTGCCGCCGCTCTTCTACGAGTACCTCCGCGCGGTCCTGCGGCTGCGCACGCGCGCCGAGGCGACCGACCTCGCCCACGCCGTTCCGTTTGCGACGCAGGTGCTGCTGGTGGTGACGTGGCCGCTCGTCGGCGATCCCGAGGGGCAGCGGATGGCCTGGGTGTCGTTCCTCACGCTCTACGTGGCGCAGGCCGTGGCGTATGGGGGGGCGGTGGCCGTGCTCGTGCGCGGCTATGCCCGGCGCTACCGCCACGAGCGCGGGGGCGCCGACGACGACCGGCTCCGGCGGCTCCGGCACTACGGCGGCTGGTTCGCGACGTACGGCGTCGCGACGCTGGTCAACTACGTCGCCTTCCTCGCCACCGGGACGGTGTTCGCGTGGCTCGACTACCTCGTGCCGCTCGCGCTGGCTGCCCTGGTGGCGAGCATCGCCTACGAGCGGCTGCGCGCCTCGCTGGTGGCGCTGCCTCGCCTCGCCCTGCCCGATGCGCCCATCGACGACACGGAGCCTGAGAGCGCATCGCCTCCCAAGCCTACCGCCGACTTCCAGCGCCACGCCGCTGCGCTCCGGCGGCTGATGGACCACGACCGGCTCTACCTCGACCCCGCGTTGCGGCTCGCCGACCTCGCGGCCCGCCTCGGCATCGGTCCGCGCGCGTGCTCCGACGTGCTCGCCCACGCCTTCGGCGCGACGTTCTACGACCTCGTCAACGGCTACCGCGTCGACGACGCCCAGGCCCGCCTGCGCGACCCGGCCACGGCCCACCTCACCGTGCTCGCCGTCGGCCTCGACGCGGGGTTCAGCAGCAAGGCGTCGTTCAACCGCGTGTTCAAGGCGCGGACCGGCGAGACGCCCTCGGCCTACCGGAACCGCATGGCGTCCGTCTCCCTCACAATTGAAGGCGATGGGACGCTCGGGGGCGATGGAGCCGGCGCGGTCGGTGGAGACGGCAGCACGGTCGGTGGAGATGGCAGCACGGTCGGTGGAGACGGCCAGGTGGCCGGGGATGGCGCGGCGCAGCCCGTCGCGGTGGCGCGGTCTCATCGCGCGGGATGAGGCCGAAACCGCCGCCGATGAGGCGCACGGCGAGGGCTCGGCGGCGAGGTTGGCGCTCCATCCTCGCT
>JBCDFF010000048.1:0-17260 GCA_039178415.1 Bacteroidota bacterium | reverse complement strand
GCCGCGCCGCCGACGGCGGCGCCGAGCGCGAGCATGATGCTCCACGTGGCCGAGAGCAGCGCGTTGGCGGTGAGCAGTTCACGCTCCGAGGTGATGTTGGGAAGCGCCGCCGTCTTAGCGGGGAGGAAGAGCGCGCTCACCATGATCTGCGCGCTCGCGAGGACGTAGAGCAGCCACAGGTCTCCGGGCTCCCGCACGAGCAGGAAGCCGAGCACGATGAGCGCGCGCAGCACGTCCGAGACGATCATCACCGTGCGGCGGTTGAAGCGATCCACCAGCACGCCCGCCAGCGGGGCCGCGAGCGCGAGCGGCAGCAACTTCACCACGAAGACGAGCGCGAGCGCCACGTAGCCGTCGCCGAGCACCGAGCCCTCGCCCGAGAGGTCCTGCACCACCCGGTAGAGCGCGAGCGTGTTGAACCAGTCGCCAAAGAGCGACACCACGGCTCCGGCCCACAGCCACCGGACGTTGCGGTTGGTCCGCAGCAGTTCGAGGAAACCGACTTGGGTCACGGGGCGATCGTAGTCGAGGAGCGCAGGAGAGGGGCAAGAGGGCGTCTACTGAGCCAATCGGTATCCGATCCACGCAAGCACCAAACGCCTACGCGTAACCCGACCTCTGGGGTGGCGTAGAGGCGAGGTGAGTCCCAACCGCCCCGTCCTGTGATTCCTACCGCCACCAAAACGCTAGCCCTCGTAGTTGGCCTCGCCGTCCTTGTGTTAGGCGTCCTCGTCGCCATTCCCGTCGAGCCTACGGTCCCTGCGATCACGCCCCGCGCGGACACGCAGTACTGGGCGATGCCCGGCGCCTACCGCATCGCCTACACGCACCTCCCCGCCGCCGCTGCTACGCCCGCCGCTGCTACGCCCGCTGCGGATTCGACCGACGTCGACACGTCCGCTACGAAGCCGCCCATCGTCTATCTCCACGGCGGTCCCGGCGGCTACATCCACTCGTCGGCCATCGACGTGCTGAGGCCGCTCGCGGCGTTGGGGTACGACGTCTACCTCTACGACCAGATCGGCTCGGGCCTCTCGGACCGTCTCGCCAAGCCGAAGGACTACACCTTCCTCGGCCACACGGAGGACCTGCGCGCCATCGTGACGGAGCACCTTGGCGGAGGACCGGTCGTCCTCATCGGGCAGTCCTACGGCGGCATGCTGGCGTCGTACATGGCCGCGCACCACCCCGACCTCGTGGACCGCGCGATCCTCACCTCGCCGGGCGGCATCGAACCCACGCTCTTCGACGAAAACGGCCAGTGGGCGACCGGCGCGGCCTATCCCGTCCCCGACACGCTCACGTTCCGCGCGCCTGAGGACATCGCACACGATGCTGGGCTCAGTTCGTGGCCCGTGCGCGCCGTCGCCACGGTAGCGTTGGCGACTACGTTCAACGTGTCGCTGATGCCCGACGAGGAGGCCGACGGCGTGCTCAACACGGTGGTGTCGAAGATCACGCGGGGGATGGTCTGCGACACGGCCAACGTCCTACCCGAGGAGGGCGGCGGCGGCTTTTACTCGCACGGCTGGAGCAACTGGTACGGCGATATGGACGATTGGCGGCCCGAGTTAGCAGCGAGCCCGGTGCCGCTGCTGGTGCTGCAAGGCACCTGCGACTACATCCCGTTCGCGAGCGCCTACGAGCACGCCGCCCTGGCGCCGCAGGGGACGTACCGGTTCATCGAGGACGCCGGGCACGCGCTCTTCTGGGACCAGCCCGACGCCTACCTCGCCGAGATCCGCCGCTTCCTGGAGGAGTAGTGCTGCCGTATCGCCCCGAGCGGATGCTTCGAAGCCGCCTGCTTCTCGCTTCGAGCTTCTGATTTCCTGCTTACTCGACTTGCCACAGTCCGCAGTCGATGCCGCCGAGGATGACGATGGCGCAGGTGCCATGACCCGGCAGCGGCATGGGCGGCAAGGCAATCTGGCCGCCCCCGTCTGCCGCCGCCGCGACGGCGGCCTCGATGTCGTCGACCAGCACGTACGGGCGGACGACCGGGGACTCAGCGTCATGCATGGGGGCACGCACGCCGACGAGCCCGCCCGCGGCCAGGCTACCCGTCCGGGCACCGCCGAGGGAGGCGACCGGGTCGCCGAACGTCACGCCGTGCACCGCGGCGTAGTGGGCGCACACGGCCTCGACCTCGGGCGTCACGATCTCCAAATAGTGAACGGTCATGGATCCTCAGAGCTAGCAGGAAACGACCCCGCGTGGACGGCGGAGGTGGACGAGACAAGGTAGGCGTGCGGGTGGAATAGCAGCGCCGCAGCCATGGGGTACGCAGAGTAGGGGTACGCAGAGTAGACGAAGGTTCTAGCGAAAGGGGCCGCAGGGGCGATGTAGGGGCTGGAGCGGAACGGCTATGCTGGTCGCGTTCGTCCCGGGACGCCCCGCCACCGCCCGGCCTCCCTCACTTTCGCTTCACCCTCTGCATGCTTGCTACGACCCGCGCGCTCCTCTGCGCGCTCGCCCTCCTCCTGGCGCTGCCTGCCACGGCCCAGACCGAAACCCTCCTCCGCCCGGCCTCCAACACCAACGACCAGTTCGCCTACAACCTTGACCTCGACGGCGACCGCCTCCTCGTCGGGCGGCCCTACGACGACACCGCGGGCCCTGAGGCAGGCGCGGCGCTGGTCTACGACTACGCCAACGGCGCCTGGGCGCTCTCGGCGACGCTCCTCCCGCCGACCACGACCGGCTTCGAGCTTGCGGGCACGGCCGTCGCCCTCGACGGCGACCGCGCGGTCCTCGGCGGCTACCTCAAGGACAACTACACGGGCATCGCCTACGTCTACGAGCGCACCGGCACCGCGTGGGCGCTCACCGCGACGCTCACGCCGAGCGACGCCTCCGCTGGACAGGGCTTCGGCTACAGCCTCGCACTTGACGGTGACCGCCTCGCCATCAGCGCCCTCGGCGACGACACCGGCGCGACGGACGCGGGCGCGGTCTACGTGTTCGACTACGCCAACGGTGCGTGGAGCGAGACGGTCAAGCTCACCGCCGCCGTGCCCAAGCAGGCCGCTACGCTCGGCCTCGCCGTCGACGTCAACGGCAACCGGGTCATCGCGGGCGCGCCCATCGGTGTGACCACAGCAGGCGACGGCGGGGCCGCGCACGTGTTCACCGAGACGACGAGCGGCTGGACTGAAGCCGTCCTCCAAGCTGCCGACCAGAACCCCGGCGACCGCTTCGGCCAGTCGGTTGCGCTCGACGGCCCCCGTGCCGTCGTGGGTGCTTACTACCACGACGCCGTCGACTTCCAGGCAGGTGCCGCCTACGTGTTCGACCTCGCCGGCACCACGTGGACCGAGTCGGCCAAGCTCCTCGGCAGCGTGACGCACGAGTACCAGCAGGTGGGCAGCTCCGTTGATGTCGCGGGCGACCGCGTCGTTGTCGGAGCGCCGTCTTCCACGATCCGTTCGGAGCCGGGCATCGCCTACGTCTACGATCTCGACGGGACCTGGCAGGAAACCTTCCGGCTCAGCGCCTCCGATGGCCTGCTGGGTGACTACCACGGCTTCGTGGTGGCCTTGAGCGGCTCCCGAGTGGCGGTCGGAGCCCCGTTCACGGACACAGGCGCGGCGATGTCGGGCACGGCCTACGTCTACGACACCGACGGCGCGTTCCCGATGCCGTCCTTCGTCGCTGCCGACGCCATCACGGTCGCCCGGGCCAATGCGCTGGTGGGCGGGCTCGCGTCGAACGGCTCCATCACGCTCCGCAAGCAGGCCAACGGCTACAGCGGCAGCTACGACACCGATGTCACCGCCACGGGCGCGGTCACCGTCGACAAGCGCAACGCGATCGAAGGCGACGTGACCGCAGGCGGCCTGCTCACCGTGGGCGCGGGCGCTACCGTCGCGGGCACGGCGCAAGGCAACGCCGCCGTCGCGCCGTTCGCACTGCCGAGCGTGGGCCCGTTTGCGCCCGGCACGCAGAACGAGACCATCCAGGCGGGCGAGACCCGCACGCTCACGCCGGGCAGCTACCAACGCGTTCGCGTCAAGGGCGAGGGGACGCTCATCCTCCTCGGCAGCGCCTACACGTTCGACGAACTGCTCGTCAACCGCAACGCGACGCTTATCCTCGACGTGGCCAACGGCCCGATGACGCTCAATGTGGCAACGCGCTTCAACATCGGCGCGGACGTCGAGGTGCGCCTCGTCTCGTTCGGTGGGGCAAACCCGCTGCTCTCGGGCAGCGTGACGCTCAACACGACCCAGACGGCGACGCTCAACATCGGCGCGCGGTCGAACTTCATCGGCACCATCAACGCGCCGTCGGCGCTGGTGTCGGTGCGCGGCGACGCCTCGTTCCGCGGTGCAATCGCTGCCCGCGAGATCAAGGTCAGCAGCCGCACGGCGGTCGTCCGGCACGGCACGCCGGTCGCAGCCCCGTCGTCGATCATGGCGCCCTCGTCGGTCCTTGTCTCGGCGGGAGCCTCGGCGGACGCGCTCCCGGACGTGCTCGGCCTCGACGCGTACCCGAACCCGGTCGCCACGTCGGCTACGCTACGTTTCACGCTCCCTGAGGCGGGCGATGTAGACCTGCGCGTCTACGATCTCCTCGGCCGCGTCGTCGCCGAGGTGGCCACGGGTGCGCTCGAGGCGGGTACGCACACCGTGCCGTTCGACGCGAGCGCGCTGCCGAGCGGGGTCTACGTCGTCCGTCTCCAGACGCCGCGCGGGGGGGTGACGCAGCGGCTGACGCGTGTGCGCTAGGTCTACAGCCTGTCTCCCTATGGGGACGCACACCGGCGCCCCGCCAGCCTCGTGCTGGCGGGGCGATGTTGGTTAGGGTTCCGGCGCAAATGAACCGATGGCGGAAAAGAACCGACGGCGGCACGGCACCATTTCGGCGTAGCGCGTTCCAGGCACTCCTCCTCGGTCATGCCCTCCCGTTTGCGTGCGTCTCCGTCCTCGCTTGCAGTCCGACCTGAATGGTGCCGTCCGGCTGGCCACGGATGCCGTGCTCGGTGTGACGGACGTCGTCGAAGCGGCGCATCAGGCGGTGTGGACGACGCTTGGGATACCGGCTCAGGTGCCAGGTCGGACGCGGTACCTCACAGGGCGCATCTATGCCGCCGTGCGGGGCATTACGTGTCTCGTCGGGCATGGTGTTGCCCGCGCAGTACGCCCTGCTACCGTACCTAGGGGCCTGGGGAATCCTAGGCAGGGCACGCCAACGCTCCGAGCGGTGCTCAACGGGGTTGTCGGCGATTATCTCGCTGCAACGGCCAACCCACTCGCAACGCCGATGTCGCTTCAGGTTGGGGGACGGCCCCTGGTCTGCGAATCGACGATGGATGCTGAGGGGGCGCCCCAGGCCTTCGATGTACCCGAGGCGACCAGCCGGATTGTGCTCTTCGTCCATGGGCTGTGCATGGACGAGCGGGCTTGGGGTGCGGATACGACCGCCCAGCGCGAGCCGGACGCGTCCAGCTATCCCGAGGTGCTGGTGGCTCAGGGCTACACCCCGCTGCGGGTGCGCTACAACACCGGCCTCCCCATCGCGGACAACGGGCGGCGCCTCGCCGGCCTGCTTGGGGTGCTGCACGCACGCTGGCCCGCACCGGTGGACGAGATCGCCGTGGTCGCCCACAGCATGGGCGGGCTGGTCGTACGCAGCGCGCTTCACCATGCAGACACCCTCAAGGGCGGCACGACGATGGCCTGGCGACGGCATCTGCGACGCATTGTGTGTCTCGGAACGCCCCATCACGGAGCCCCGCTGGAACGCTTCGGCGGGTGGGTCGACGCGATGCTGGGCCGCTCCCGGTTCACAGCGCCCTACGCGATGATCGGAGCTATGCGAAGCGCAGGCATCACCGATCTACGGCAAGGACGGGTGTCGGACCGAGCCGAGCCGGTAGCGTTGCCTCCTGACGTCGCCTGGTACGCGATCGCAGGAGCGTTGGGTGACGGAGGAGACCAGGAAGTCCTGCGTCCTCGCTCCTGGAGTCTTGTAGGGGATGGGCTGGTTCCTGTTGCCAGCGCACTAGGCGACCACCGTGACGCGGACTTGAGGCTGAGTCTTAGGGAGCACCATCGCCATATCGTGTCAGATACGGGGCACCTGGCCTTGTTGAGAAGCCCCGAGGTCGCGGCCAGCCTGGTGCGTTGGCTTAGACCAAGGGGGGACTCTGTTAACTCCCAGCATGCTGACGACGCAACGATGGCATCGTCAGCCAAGACGCACGGCCTTGCCGAGGACGTCTGGCGCTAGGCCAGTGCCTTCGCCCGTCGGTCCGCCTCAACTTTGCGTGGCGACGGCTGGTCGTGTTCGAGGTAGTGCTTGAGGTCGTCCGTGGTTTCGGTCAGAACCTTGTCGAACTGGCGCTTCATAAGCGGCCCCATCACTTGGGCAAAGACGGGTAGGAGCTTCGCTTCCATCTCCATCACGACGGTCGATCGGTTGGGTCCGTTGGGTTTGACAGTCCAGTTGTTCTCGAGCCGCTTCACGAAGAACGGCATCGCGTCGCCTTCGGCGGTGTAGCCCAAGCGCATGGTTTGCTCGTCGTAGTGTTGAATGGTTTCGCGAAACGGGCCAAGCGAGGTGGCGCAGGCCCGGCCGTTCTGGGCGAAGGGGGCGTCTCCGACAACAGGACCAGCTTCGTGTGGCCCTGAATGTTCGATGGACGAGGCCCACATGCCTGCATCGTGGAACTGGTGGCCGAGGACGTCCCAGACTTTCTCGGCAGGAGCGTTGACCTGGATGGTTTTGTCGATCGTCATAGTACTATCGGGTAGGAGCAAAGAGGATGGCGTGGAGGTGCACCCGTCGTGAAGCAAGGAAGCCGGGCGAGAAGGTGGCCCGCCCGGCGCTGGGGTGGCTAGCCGACCACGTTGCCGCCCATCGCGTAGCCGCCCTCGGCGGTCTCCGTGATGTGCACGTTGATGTAGGCTTTCAGGTCGCCTTTGCCAGAGGATGCGGCGACCTCGTTGAGGCCCTCGGTGAGCTTCTGGGCGATCTGGGCTTTGTCGTCTTTGGACCAGGCATTGGCGGGGAGGGTGACGCGGATCGTAGGCATGGAATCAGGGGCGCAGCCCCGGTGTGTGATGAATTATGAGTCGAAAGACTCATTGAGGTGGTCGCTCCCACGAGACCAATTACTGAGTGTTCCCACTCGAAACAAAAAAACTGAGTCGATGTACTCTGAATTCACTCGCTCACGCTTCCTGTTCTGCCATGCCTGCCTCCCGAGGCCGTCCGCCCACCTTCGACCGCGACGAGGTCCTCACCAAGCTCCTGTTCCTGTTCTGGGAGCGGGGCTATGCGGCGACGAGCCAGGCCGACATGGTCGAGCGCGCGGGGATCTCGTCGTCGAGCCTCTACAACGCGTTCGGCAACAAGCCCGACATCTTCGACGCGGCGGCCGAGCGCTACAACCAGATGATGTACGCCGGGCTGGCTCCGCTCCGCGACGGTACGGCTGGGCTCGCCGATGTCGAGGAGTTTCTGCAGTGTGCCGTCGACAAGACCCGCGCCGCCGAGACCCCACCAGGATGCCTGATGGTGCGGACGATGACCGAGCTGGGCGGACGCCCGTCCGCGCCCCCCACCGCCGAGGAGCGCACCTGCACCTACCGCGACCAGATCACGGACGCCCTGCACCAGGCGCTCGGCCGTGCCGCAGAGGCGGACGAACTCGCCGCTCCCGAGATCGAGACCAAAGCGCAGCTCGTGCTCTCGATCATCCTGGGCGCGATGGCCGTCGCCGTCTCGAACCGCGAGGGCGGAGCGTCGATGCTGGAGAGCGGCGTCGCGATGGTCGCGGGCTGGCGCGCATGACAGCGTCGGGAACTAGCAAAGGCATCGCTCGTCCTTATTGCAGAACAAACATTCTTGATAGATGCCCCGCACGCCGCAGTACGATCGCCAAGCCGTCCTCGACGCCGCGACCGCCTTCTTCTGGCAGCACGGCTACGCGGGGACCTCCGTCGATGCGCTGCTGATGCACACCGGGTTCAACCGCCACAGCCTCTACCGCGCGTTCGGCGGCAAAGACGGGCTGTTCGAGGCGGCGCTCGAAAACTACCGCGCGCGCTTCCGCCGCACCATCGGTGCGCCGCTGCGGACCGACGTGGGGCTGAGCGCGATCCAGTCGCTCTTCGCCGGGCGGCTCCCCGCCGACGCCGACGGGCGCGGCTGCCTCGTCACCAACACGCTCGTCGAGCGCGAGCACGTGGGCGCCGAAGCGTGCGCGGTTGCCGAGGCGTTCATCGACGACCTGCGCGCGGGCATCACGCACAGCCTCCACGCGGCCCAGGCCCGCGGCGAGGTCCGCGCCGAGCGCAACGCGGACGACCTCGCGGACTTCGTCGTGACGACGCTCCAGGGCCTCGGCGTACGCAGCCGCCTCGGCCTCACTGACGCCCACGCGCAGCGCATCGCCGACGAGACGCTTGCCTACCTCAGGGCGTGACCCTCGTCCTGACTCCCCTCGTGCACCTCTCTCGGGACGATCACCGTCCCTTTTTTTCTACCTAAACAGAACAATTGTTCTGTATAGTTCATCCGATCCATGTCTGATTTCGACTCGACCTTCGGCGGCACGTGGCCCTACGCTCCCCGCTGGTTCGACCACCCCGACGGCTACCTGCATTACATCGACGAGGGGCCGCGCGACGGCCGCCCCATCGTGATGGTCCACGGCAACCCGACGTGGGGCTACCTCTACCGCCGCTTCATCGCTGCCGTCACCGAAGCGGGGTACCGCGCCATCGTGATGGACCACCTTGGCTTCGGGCGCTCGGCCAAGCCCAACGAGGCGGCGCTCTACGAAGTCCCCCGTCACGCCGACCGCTGCGACGCGCTCCTCGAATCGCTCGATTTGCACGACGCGACGGTGGTGGTGCAAGACTGGGGCGGGCCCATCGGGCTGACGTGGGCGGCGCGGCAGCCGGAGCGGGTGCGCAGCCTCGTGATCCTCAACACGTTCTGCCACCGCCCGCCGGGCAGGGTGCCGCTGCCGTTGCCGCTCAAGCTCTTCCGCACGCCCGGCGTGGGCGAGGTGATGGTGAAGGGTTTCAATGCGTTCACAAAGCTCTTTCTCTTCGGCGAGGGGACCGTTCACACGGAGCGCCTCGGCCCGAACGAGCGCGCGGCTTACCTCGCGCCGCACCCGACGTGGGCCTCGCGTGCGGCGGTTCTCATGTTCCCCCGCGAGATCCCCGCCGACGACACGGGCCGGGTGGCCGACTTCGTCGCGGGCGTGCACGACCGCCTCGTCCCGGCCTTCCGCGACAAGCCGGTCCTGATCGCCTGGCCGATGAAGGACACGGCGTTCGGCGTCGAGATCCTGAACGACCTGTGGCTCCCCGACTTCCCGCATGCCGAGGTCGTACGCGTGGCCGATGCGGGGCACTACATCCAGGAGGACGCGCACGAGGTTGTCCTCCCGCGCATGCTGCCGTTCTTGGAGCGCTAGGGGTCAACGTCGAAGAACCGCGCGAGGCGGTCGTGCTGGGCGCGGGCGTCGGCGTAGCCGATGTCGACGAGGCGCGTCGTGTAGGCGCGGTCGAAGAGGAGCATGCTCAGCCAGTCGGGGCTCTTGGTCTGCCGCGAGCCGAGGCCGCGCGTGGCGTGGGCGAGGACGCCGTCGAGCTGGAGCTCGTACTGCGAGGCGAGCTTGGCGAGGTCGACCGACGGGCGCAGCAGCAGCAGCCGGATGGGGCGAAGGTGGCCGCGCTGGTCCGTCGTCAGGTGCCGCACGAGGTCGTTGACGCGGCGCAGCGTGGCCGCGTCCTGGTCCAGCACGTCCAGGAAGATGGCGTTCATCAGCAGGCCCACCACCTGCGCGGGCGGGGGATAGCCGACGATGGCCGCCTCGTTGGCCTCGACGTTTGAGCGGCCGTAGCGCGTCGAGATGGCGAGGATGCGGTCGGCCCCGAGGTGGATCGCGGGCGAGAACGGCGCGGTGAGGCGGATGCCGCCGTCGCCGTACCATGCCGGGCCGAGGTGACGGTGGTGGAGCCGCACGGCCGGGAAGATCATCGGCAGCGCCGTTGAGGCGAGGATGTGGTCGACGGTGAGCGCGGCGCGGACGCTGCGCCGCATCGGGCGCTCCCAGCCCTGGATCTGGTCCCCCTCGACCCACGTGATCGTCTGGCCCGTGGTGTAGCTCGTCGTGACGAGCGCGAGCGCGCGCAGGTGGCCCCGCCGCAGGTTCTCGAAGACGCCGCCGAGGCGGCCGTCGGCGTCGGCGCGGAGCCGCCGGGTGAGGTAGCGCCGCAGCGGCGCCGCGTTGAGGAGGCCGCGCGGCACGTCGGCCTGGTCGAGGGGCACCGGGGCCTCGCGCTGCTGCGTGTCGCGGAGCACGCGGCGCATGAAGCGCCACGTCGAGAGCGAGGTGAAGACGTCGTCGGGCGTGAGCTCGCGCCAGAGGTCGGCGAGGGCCACGGCCGCCTCGTCGCGCGGGCCGAGGTAGTTGGCGAGGTGCGCCGCGTTGACGGCTCCCGCGGAGACCCCAATCTTGACGCCGAAGCGCTCGTCGGGAAAATGCTCGCGGATGTAGCAGAGTACGCCCGCCTGGTAGGAGCCCCGCGCGCCGCCCCCGGTGAGGACGAGCGCGGAGGTGGGGGAGGGGTCGAGGGTCATAGGTCGCGGGTCGGAGAAGCGCAGGGAAAGTAGCAACGAAGCGCGAAGGCACGGGGCGCCGTGCGATGGGGGCGCGGGCGGGTACCTTTCGCTCCGCTCCCCTCACCTAGCCTCTCCGCCGATGCGTGTGCTGCTCCTCCTTCTCGTGTGCCTCGTAGGCTGTCGCTCGGCAGCGCCCGAGCCCACGACGGTCGCCGACCTCCCTCCCGACGAGGCCATCCGCGCCGTCCTCGACGCGCAAGTGGTGGCGTGGAATGACGGCTCTGTGCGCGGCTTCATGGAAGGCTACGCGCAGACCGACTCGCTCCGGTTCGCCTCGCGCGGGACCGTCCGCACCGGCTGGCACGAGACGCTTGCAGGCTATGAGCGCGGCTACCCCGACGCGGCCACGATGGGCACGCTCACGTTCTCCGACCTGGACGTGCGCCTCCTCAGCCCCGACTGGGCCATCGTTTTTGGCCGCTGGCGCCTCGACCGCGCCGCCGACGCGCCGAACGGCCTCTTCACCCTCACCATGCAGCGCCGCCCCGAAGGCTGGCGCGTGCTCTACGACCACACCTCCAGCGCGGAGTGAGTTTGCGCTCGGAAAGTGCGTGCATCTAGCTTGACACAGCGCAACCAGGCGGCCAGCTTCCCACGACCCACGACCCACGACCCACGACCCACGACCCACGACCCCATGCCTGATCTCACCGACACCACTGTCCTCGTCACGGGCGCGAGTGGCCGCCTGGGCCGCGTGCTGCTGCGCCACCTCGCCGCTGCGGGCGCGACGGTCGCCGGGATCGCGCGCTCCGCGCCGAAGGACGCGCCCGAGGGCCTCCACTTCGCCGCTGCCGATGCCACCGACGAGGACGCCCTCGCCGCCGCGTTTCAGCAACTCCGCGACCAGGCCGGCCCAATCGACGTGGTGATTCACGCTGTGGGGGCGTGGAGCGGGGGGCCGCTGGCTGAGACGACGCTCGCCGACTGGCGCTCCCTCCTAGATCTCAACCTGACCGCGTCGTTTCTGACCGTGCGGGAGGCCGTGCGGCACTTCCTGCGCGACGGCGGGGGGCGCGTCATCGGCATCGCCTCGCGGCAGGGCGCGGACCGCGCTCCGGCGCAGCAGGCCGCCTACGGAGCGTCGAAGGCCGGGCTGATCCGGCTCCTCGAAGCGGCCGCCGCCGAGCACGCCGGCGACGACATCCAGGCCGTCGCCGTCGCCCCGTCGATGATCCTCTTTGGCGACGAAGCCGCCGCCGGAGTGCGTGCCGACGACCTCGCGGCGCTCTGCGCCTACCTCTGCACCGATGCCGGGGCCGCACACAACGGTGCGACGCTGCGCATGTACGGCGCGGCGTGAGCCACACAGACGCGCACCCCCGGGGACCGCAGCGTGTGTAGACCGACCGCAGCGTGTGTAGACCGAAGGCCGCGGCGTGCCCTCGCCAGCTACCCCTGGATCTCCGTCACGAGCTGGATCTCGCGGAGCACCCCCTGGACGCGGAAGCAGTCTTCGAACTCGCCCTCGTAGACCGTGTCCTTCCCCCGCGTGTGGACAGTCCAGGCGTGGCCTTCCGCTCGGGCCTCCGAACAGCCTGTCGCTTTGATGAGCTGCACGATCACCTCGTCGAACGTGTGGATCTCGTCGTTGAAGAGAATCACGCGCCACGGACTATCCAGGCGCTCCTCGACGACCTCCTCCTCAACGGTGAGCGTCTCCGTGTCGGGCGTGGACGGGGCGACGGGGCTCGCCCAGGGCCAAGCGAGGTCGGCGCGACACACAGGCAGAACGGGATCGAAAGAACGAACAGGTCGCATCGATAGACGAGGGGATGCGAAGACGGCGTCGGAACGCCACACAGCGAAAAAACTAGGCGGGCTCGACGGCGGCCACGGCCACGGAGAAGTCCTCCATGACCGGGTTGGCGAGCAGCTTTTGGGCGGCTTCCGTCGCAAGCGCGTGCGCTGTGCCGGCGTCGGCAGCGTCGATCTCCAGCGTGACGGTCTTGCCGACGCGGGCGCTCTGGACGGCGTCGTAGCCGAGATCGTGGAGGGCGTTGGCGATGGCCTTCCCCTGCGGATCGAGGATGGACGGACGGAGCGTGACGCGGATGGTGGCAGTGAACATGCAGGCGAACAGCTTCTGGGAGCGTCTTCTGAGAGCGTCGTGGGCAGAGCGGGTATCGTTGGTTACTCGGGCGTCGAGCGAGCCGAAGCAGGCTCCTCCCCGTCGTCCTCCAGCGCAGCGCGGACGGCCCAGCGGAGGTTGAGCACGAAGCCGACGGCAAGATACACCGTGCCGCTGAACAGGAGGCCGACCTCGCGGAAGAGCGCAGCGAGGACGAGCCCTAGGGCAAACGCGAGGAACCGCCACCGATAGCGGCGGAAGTTGGCCCGCTTCGGCGTCGGCAGCGTCGGGAAGCGTACGGGCGACACCATGAGCGCGCTCAGCACCACCACCATCGTCACGAGGATCTTCGAGACGGTCTCTTCAGGCAGGCCGTCGAACCAGGCGTTGTCTTGGAACGTGAGGATGAACGTCACGATCAGGCCGGCCTGCGCGGGGATGGGGAGTCCGGTGAAAAAGTCCGACTTCTCCTGCACGCCAGTGGCTGAGGTGTCGAGGACGTTGTAGCGCGCGAGCCGGACGGCCCCGCAGAGCACGGGGAGCGCCGCCAGCACCGGTCCAAGCAGCGCGACCTCGCCGAGCCCAAACTGGTAGAGCAGAAACGACGGGGCGAGGCCAAACGAGACGACGTCGGCGAGCGAGTCGAGTTCGAGGCCGAAGGTGGACTGCGCGTTGGCCAGTCGCGCCATCATGCCGTCGAGGAGGTCGAAGAACGCCGCGAGCACGATCAGCCACGCGGCCGTGGCAAAGCGCCCGTCGCTCGCCATCACCACGGAGAAGAACCCGCTCAGCAGGTTCATCAGCGTGAAGAACGACGGCACAGCCACAGGCGGGATGCCGCGTACGACGCGGCGGCGCGGCCGTGCGGCACGGCGACGGCTCAGGCTCCGCCGCGTCGAGCCCGGAGGGCGGGGGGGCGTCTGCATCAGCCGGTCTCTTCCATCACGGCCACGGGCGCGCCCACCTCTGCCGTTCCGGCGGGGAGTCGCCCGATCACGGTCTCGCCAGCGGTCACGCGGTCGCCGATGGCCACGTCGAACGTGACGTGTGGCGGGACGATCACGTCCATGCGGGAGCCGAACTTGACGATGCCGTAGCGGTCGCCCGCGCGGTAGGTGTCGCCGGGCTTGGCGTAGAACACGATGCGTCGCGCGACGGCCCCGGCGATCTGCTTGAAGAGCACCTGCGTGCCGCTTGGATGGACGAGGCCGACGGTGGAGCGCTCGTTCTTCTCGCTCGCCTTCGGGTGCCACGCGACGAGGTACTCGCCCGGGAAGTACTCCGCATACTCGATCGTGCCGTCGGCGGGGATGCGGTTGACGTGGACGTTGAGCGGCGAGAGGAAGATGGAGAGCCGGCGCGCGGGACCCCCGAGGTAGAGCGGCTCGTCTTCGTCGACGACTTCGAGCACCTTGCCGTCGGCGGGGGCGAGGAGGAGCGTGGCGGTGTCGGGGGGCGGCGTGCGGGCGGGGTCGCGGAAAAACCAGACGGTGAAGCCTAGCACGAGCGCGCCGAGGACGGCGAGTGCCCAGCCGGGGCCGCCGAGAAACGCACCGAGCACGGTCAGCAGGAGGGCGACGAGAAAGGCACCACCGATGAGCGCGTAGCCTTCGGGAGCAAGCACGAGGGGGGAAGATCAGTGAGAGGAGCGCGCTGTAAACCCAGGGGGGCACCCGCAGCGCTGGTTGGGGTGGGATGTCAACGCACGAGGGCCGTCCTTGCGTTCCATCGCGGGCGTTCTGGCGCGGGCCTCCTCCCGGGGGCTCTACGCGAGAGCCCCGCCTTCAGTCCGAAGGCGGGGCCCTGGTGTGCCCGGAGCGGGCATGGTCTCAGGCGGTGGATGCGTGGGCGGTCAGCGCGCCACGGTCACCCGGTGGGTGTCGCGGAAGCCATCGCCGGTGATCACGAGGAGGTAGGTCCCACTCGCAAGGCCGCGCGCGTCGACGCGGGCCTCGACGCGCGCGTTGGCGGCGGGCGTGCCCTCGTAGACCGTTTGCACGGCACGGCCGAGCACGTCGTAGAGCACGGCGTTGACCGGGGCGCTGTTCGGCACGGAGAAGCGCACCGTGGCCTCGGGCGCGCCAGCGGCGGCCCCGAAGGGGTTCGGGAAGGTCCGCGCCACCCAGAGCGAGCCGGAGACGCCCACGGTCACCTCGACCTCGGGGAAGATCTCGAAGCCACCGTCGAAGTCGAGCTGGCGGAGGCGGAACGCGTAGGTGCCCGGCTCCAGGTCCGGCACGCGGAAGTTGTAGGACCGGGCCTCGGAGGTGGTGCCGAAGCCGCGCACGAAGTCGACGACGTCGAAGCGCTCGGCCTCAGGCAGGCGCATCTGCACCTCGAAGCCGCTGTTGTTGGTCTCGGAGGAAGTCTCCCAGGCGAGCACCGCGTCGGTCCCGCTCAGGCCTACGTTGAAGGACGTCAGCTCAACCGGGATCACCTGGGACGAGCCGAAGCCGATCTGGTCGAGCTCGAACGTGAACTCGGTCGTGTTCGAGTCGCCGTCGCCCGCGAGGCCGACGATGGTGGCCACGAAGTTGACCACCTGCGAGAAGTCGGGCGGGTTGGGGCCGCTCCGGACGAGCGCTGCGATCGGGATGCTCACCGGGATCCAGTTGCCACCCGTGTCGGACACCTGCAGGCGCTCGCGGCCTTCGTTCTCGCCGTTCCCCGCAACGGTCTGGAGGTTGAATTCCAGGGTTGCTGCGCCGTTGGCACGGAGGAAGAAGTTGACCGTCTCGCTGCCCGTCACATCGACGGGGGAGCCGACGAGCGTCCGGCCGAAGCCAGCGAAGCCGCCGAAGTCGTCGCCGTCGAGCGCGCCGCTGAACGCGTTGGCGGAGCCATCCGGGGTGTCGGTCGTCGCTGTGGCGACGATGCCCTCCCCGCCGGCGAAGAAGAAGAAGTCCGTGAAGTCGCCGCTGTTGAAGTCGACGACCTCGTCCTGGGTATCGAGGATCAGCCCGTCGACGAAGCGGACGTTGTTGATCTCGACGCTTGTGTCGGTCGCCCCTGTGGTGCTGTTCCCGACGAGATCGGGGCCGCCCGCTATCGTGAAGACGTAGGCGGCCACGTCGTCGAACTCAAAGGTAGCCGCGTTCGTGGTGAAGAAGGTCGAAAGCGGGAGCTGGTAGGTCGTGAAGCCTGCTTCCTCGTTGCCTGCGCCGAGTTGGAACTGGAGGTTGTTGCGGATCTCGCCGTTGCCGCCGCCGCCGGTGTTCTGGAAGTTGACCTCGAGTTGGAACGTGCCCTGGCTCTTGAGGTCGAACACGAGGACTGGGTAGACGAGGCTCGTGATGTCGAGGGGGCCGCCTTCGATAGGCTGGCCGAAGCCGGCGAAGCCGCCGGTGTCGTCCGCGTCGACTTCGAAGCGGGCCGAGAGGTCGCCGCCGCCGAGGTCCACGGTGCTGAGGACCGGAGCGCCGCCGCCCTGGAAGACGAATCCGCTAGGCCCGAGTCCGTTGTCGAAGTCGTCGATGACGATCTGGGCCTGCGGTGCCGCCGCGAGTGCCAGCGTGGCAGCGAGCGCGAAGGCCATCCGGGCAAGGGGAGTGGAGAGTAGCTGGTGAGGCATAAAGGGGAGAACATGGTGGGGGAAGAAGAACAAGGAAAAGTAGAAATGAAAAGCTTTTCAGGCAAGTCGTCTGTCACCAAAAACGGCCGATTCGTTCATGTGCTACTAGTCGAGCCTCAGTCCTCCAAGCAAGACCGTCCTGCCGCCCTGTGCTCGCAGGGGCCGACTTCAAGCCACGTCCACGGGCGCGACGGTGGCGTCCCCAGACGAGGGTGCCTGAACGCAGAGCGAGAGCGGTGCTTTTCAGCATCGCTCTCGCTCTAACAAACAAATCGGGGTGCCCAAGAGAGGACTCCAAGTACATTTGTGCAAGCCACTTATGGCATGCACTTACAAACCCCCGCTAATGCAATAGGTACAGATAGGAGTGAAAAGCAATGCTTCAACAATCGCGGCAAGCTCTCTCTGCTGTTGTTTCGCTTCCTCGTTGGCTCACCGCAGGAACGTGAGCCGGCGGGTGTGTACCGTACCGCCAACCTCAACGCGGACAAGGTAGACCCCAGCCGAGAGCGACTGCCTTGCCAAGCGCACCTCATGCTGTCCTGCAGGAAGCGTCCCCTGATTCAAGGTGGCGACCTGCCGCCCCAGTGCGTCGTAGACACTCACGCGCACTTCGCTTTCTTCGTCTACGCGCACGCGCAGGGTTGCTGCGTCGCGAACCGGGTTGGGGTAGAGCGCGACGACCTCAACATCGTCTGGGACCTCTTCCTCTGCGCTGCTCTTTGCCCGTAGCGATTGGCTGGGATTGAGGCTTTGGACCGAGATACCGTAGGTCGTGTAGAGCTGCGCCTCGATGGCTTCCCGCTCAGCCGTAGTAAGCACGACGTTCCACTGACGCAGCTCCGCGATCAATCCGAAGTAGCGGGCCCGTACGTCAGACACCCCAAGGTCTTGGTAGCGCGTGAAGGTCCCCACCATACTTCCGATGCCCGACGGGTTATTGCGGACGCGCTGCAGCAGGCCAGCACCGG
>JBCDFF010000047.1:0-17335 GCA_039178415.1 Bacteroidota bacterium | reverse complement strand
GTGGAACCGAGCCCAGCCGTCGCGGCCGAGCGGTCCGAAGAAGGGGTGGACATGCGTGGCGTCGGGGTGGGTGGCCCAGTGCGCCTCGTAGCGCGCGACGTGGTCGAGGAGCTTTGCGCGGGCTGCGTCGAGACGTTGGCCTGGGCTCGATCCGGGGTCGCCGTAGCGCAGCTTGGGGAGCGTGCCGCGCTTGAACGGGTCGAAGTTGCGCGGGAACGGGTCGTCCGACCACAGCGCGGCCTGCCGCCGCTCCCACTTGGCCTCGGGCGGGGTGACCGGCGAGGTGACCCGTCCATAGCTGAGCGCGGCCAGCAGCCCGAGGTGCTCCACCATGTGCTGCGCCGTCATCTGGCCCCATTCTGGGGCGGTATCCGCTGCGAGACGGGCGAGCGGCGTGACCAGCGTGCGCAGAGAAAGAGACATGGCAGAGGGAAACAGGGCGGGCAGGATAGGCTAGCCGCCAACAGGCGTGCAGAGCTCAACGACGACGCCGTTGCCGTCGCGGACGTAGGCGACGGTCTGCCCCCACGGTTTCTGCGTGGGTTGCGACAGCACAGCAGCTCCGGCCTCCACAGCCCGCGCAAACGCCGCGCCGACGTCCTCGGTCACAAAGGCAACCTCGAAAGCCGGAGGGGGCAACGCCGGGTCGGCACGCCGGTAGGCGGCCGGGAAGTTTGAGGCGGCCAGTTCGTCGGCTGCGAAGGCGAGCACCGTGGCCCCCGTGGCCAGTTCGGCGTAGTCGCCGGACTCGTGGACGAAGCCCCGGTCCAGGCCAAAGGCCCGCTCGTAGAAGGCTAGGGCATCCTCGACGTCGGGGACATACAGAATGACGTAGCCGAGGTGCATGGCGGGCGCAGCGGAGAGTTAGTGGACGCGCCGTGCAAGATAGGCGGCGCGCTCTTCGTCGGGCACCTGCCCGTTGTCCTCCGGCAACGCGTCAAGGTCGAGGCGGGGCGAGGGATTCCCCTTCCGGTAGTCGGCCTCCACGATCTCCCAGTCCTGGCTCGTCACGATGGCTTCGAGGTGCTCGATGCGCCGGAGCAGCCGCGCCGTGTCCACGTCTTGCGAGCGGCGGTGGCGGGCTTCCTCCTCGTCTACCGCTTCCGACACCAGCGCACGCAGCCGCTCGATGGACGCCTCGCCCTCGTCGCGCTGGATGCCCATCAGCTCCTGCATCTTGCGCTCCTCCCACTTCGAGCCGAGACCTGGCATCCCGAACACTTCCGAGGCGTGTCCCAGCAGGCCGAACCCCCAGCCGAGGAGACAGTAGATGAACCAAAGGTGGCTCGGGTCGCTGAACAGGTTGATCCCGACCAGGATCGGCATCGTGACGAGGAAGGTAGCGAGGTGCCAGTAGAACTCCTTCAGCTTCACGACGTGCTGCCGCGCCTGCTCTTTGGTCATCGGCCCGACGGGCTTCTGGTAGCGAGGCGGGGCGGCGGAGGCCAGGTCGGTCGAACGGGACATGGGAAGGCTCGGCTAGACGGGAGACAGCACGGTTACGAGCACGCCTGTTGCGGTGTTGCGTCGATCGGAGGCGCTGCGCCGAAGCACCCCCCAAGGCGTGTGGACAATCATCGGGTCAGGTGCTCGCGAGACACCGGTGGCGTCTCTGCAAGGCGCGCGCGAGCCTGCCCCGGACCTGATCCGGGGAGCGCGATCCCGTGGTATCGGACGACGAGCGGAACCTTCATTCTTTTGAGGATGGGCAGAGGCCGAGCGGGGGCCGTGAGCGCCGATCAGACCGAATGTCTACACGCCCCAGGACGTCCAGGGGAGTCCGGACGGGTGCGGCCGTGATCCAATCGGGCCTGCGCTTCCGTGGTAGGGGGTGACGTTGGCCTCTTCCCGCAACCCCGACCAGCCATGCTAGCCCGATTTCTCCTGCTCCTGTTCGTCGTGACGCCGCTCGCGCTTCTCGCCCCGCCTGCCGAGGCGCAGTCCCTCTTCGAGCGGGCACGCAGAGCCGCCCAGCGCGGTGCGGAACGCGCCGTCGAGCGCGAAGCCGAGCGCCGCGTCGACCAGGCGGTCACGGACGCCATCGAGTGCGCCCTCGGCGACGAGGCCTGCGTCAGCCGCGCCGAAGCGGAGGGGCAGGACGTCGTCTACGTGGACGACGAGGGCAACCCCGTCGCGGCGGATCAGCCCGGCGGCACCCCTGGCGACGCCGCCTCGAACGATGCGCCCGCCGCCGAGAGCCTGCGCCCTGGCGAAGGGGCCTGGGCCAACTACGACTTCGTCCCCGGCGACCGCGTGCTCTACTTCGACGACTACGAGGACGACTACGTCGGCAACGTGCCGCGCCGCCTCGACTTCCAGAGCGGCGTCATGGAGGTCGTCCGCACCGCCGACGGCGGCCAGCAGCTCCGCTTCGCCGACGCGAGCAGCGTCGCGCTGCCGCTGCCGGAGACGCTGCCCGAGCGCTTCACCATCGAGTTCGACCTCTACAGCGGCGACAACTGGAACACGCTCACGCTCGGGTCCGGTCCGTTGGACAATCCTGACGCGGACTACAGCTGCTTCCAGGGCGGTCTCCAGAACTACTCCAGCGCCTTTTTCAAGGTCGGCAGCTTCTTCCAGACCGGCGTCGAGGGCGGCCAGGGCGGCTCGTCCGCGCAGCAGCAAAACGCGCACGAGCAGGCGATGATGCCTATCCGTATCGCGGTGGACGGGTCGTACGTGAAGATGTACGTCGGTGAGAACCGCGTCGCCAACGTGCCCAACGCCGACGTGCAGCGCACCGACCGCCTCCTCCTCACCGTCTGCGGCGAGCTCGCGGCCGAGGACGATGGGGCCCGGGGCCCGATCCTGCTGGACAACGTGCGCGTCGCGGCGGGGGGGCGCACGATCCTCTACGACCAGCTCCAGGCCGAAGGCCGCGTCGCGCTCGGCGGGCTCCTCTTCGACACCGGCTCGGCGACGCTGCGGCCCGAGTCCACGCCCACGCTCCAGGACCTCACGCGCACGCTGGAGCGCAACCCCGACCTCCGCCTCCGCATCGAAGGGCATACCGACACCACGGGCAACGCCGAGGCCAACCAGCGCCTCAGCCAGGACCGCGCCGACGCCGTGAAGACGTATCTCAGCGAACAGGGCATCGACGGCAGCCGCCTCGAAACGCAGGGCCTCGGCGACGCCAACCCCGTGGCCGACAACGCAACGCCGGAGGGACGACAGACGAACCGCCGCGTCGAGATTGTTAAGCTGTAGGCCGCGCATCGTACGCCCCAGCGTCGTACCCTGCCCGTGCTCACCCACCTCACGAGCTCTCTCCTGACCCCCACCGCTATGAACCGCCTCCTCCGCTGCCTTCTGCTCGCTGGCGTCGTGCTCGCGACCCCAGCCTGGGCGCAGCCCTCCGGCGCTGACATCATCCAGCGCACCATCGACCGCTACGCCGAGCGCATGGAGACCATCGACAACTACACCGTCACGCAGACGATGTCGATGATGAACATGACGATGACGATGTACCACGAGCGCGACCCCGACAGCGGCCCGCTCGCCTACACCACCACGACCTACGTCAACGGCCAGGCAAACACGGGCGGCGGCTCGGAGTCGGGCGACCCCTACGCCGTCCTCGGCTGCATGAAGGACAACGCGACCTACGCAGGCACCGAGGCCATCGATGGCGCAAACACCTTCGTCGTCCGCATCGATGACATGGGCAGTTGTGCCGAAGAGATGGGCATGACCGGCCAGCCCGGCATGGAAGACGGCGAGATCAAGAGCGGCACGCTCTACATCGACCGCGACGCCTACGTCCTACGTCGCATGGCCATGGACGGCACTATGAACGGTGAAGGCCGCTCGGCCGACTTCGGCATGACCGTGACGATGTCGGACTACCGCACGACGGACGGGCTGCTCCACCCCTGGTCCACCGAGATGGTGATGACGGGCCTCGGGGCCCTGATGGGCGGCGAGGACGGCGAAGACCTCCAGTCGCAGATCGCCGAGATGCGCGCCCAGATGGAGGAAATCCCCGAGTCGATGCGCGGCATGATCGAGGACCAGATCAAGATGCTGGAGGACTCGATGCAGGGCGACGGCATGACGATGACGATGACCGTCACCGAGGTGGCAGTCAACGCAGGCCCACCGACGCAGTAGGCCGCCTGAGCAGGCCGCACGGCCCCGCCGTTCTAAACCCCACCGTCCTAAACACGAAGCGAGGCTGCCTGGATGGGCAGCCTCGCTCTGCGTTGCTCGCCGGGCACAGCGCTAGCGGACGACCGTCACGTGCTGGGTCTCGCGGAAGCGCTCGCCTGCGATCTCGACGACGTAGATCCCCGCCGCCAGCCGCGCCGCGTCGAAGCGTGCCTCGACGGGCGTGTTGGCCGTGGGCGTGCCGTCGTAGAGCGTCTGGACGGGGCGTCCGAGCAGGTCGTAGGCCACCACGCGCACCGGCTCGGAGCGGGGCACGGCAAACGCCACGGTGGCTTCTGTGCGGATGGGGTTCGGGTAGGCACCCCGCAGCCACAGCGCGCCCGCCACGCCGACTTCCACCTCGGCCTCGGGGAGGAGCTCGAAGCGCCCGTCGAAGTCGAGCTGGCGGAGACGGAACGCGTAGGTGCCGGGCGCAGGGTCTGGGAGGCGGAACGCGTAGGTCTGCGCCTCGCTCGTGGTGCCCGCGCCTGTCACGAAGTCGAGCACGGCGAAATCCGGAGCGCCCGGTGTCCGTACTTCGATCTCGAAGCCGCTGTTGTTCGTCTCCGACGCGGTAACCCATTGGAGCAGCACATCGCCCCCATCGAGCTGTGCGTCGAAGGCGGTCAGTTCAACGGGGATCACCTGCGACCAGCCGAAGTCTTCCAGGAAGTTGAGCGCGAGACCAGGGTCATGGATAGCACGCCCCGCCGTTAGGGCGTGCTTCATGAGTTCATCCGGGTAGTCCGGTGTGTTGAAGTGCGAGTAGGTCGAACCGGGCGCGTAGGTGGTGGGGGTGTAGAGCTGCTGCCGTCCTCCCGTGGTGCTGTCGATGAAGAGGTTGGTGTTGCCGTTCACCGTGCGGCCTGTCAGGATCGAGGCGAGGTTAGACGAGGGGTTGGCGTAGGGGGGGCTTGCAAGGAGGGACACGTTTCCGCCGTCCTCCACGAACAGGTCAAAGCCATAGGGGAAGCTGCCGTTGTTGATGCAGCCCTGCCCGCCCGCGAAGCTCGAGCATCGGCCGAAGCCTGAGCCGTCACTGATCCCAGCCGATCCCGCGAAGCCGAGCCCGTGCGTGATCTCGTGCAGCACCACCGTCACGAAGTCTTGCTGGCCAGGCGGTGTGTTGCCGTCTGTGCCGAAATACCAGCTGAGAAAAAAGTTGGGCGTGCTGAAGATCGTGGTCATCTCCGCCGTGGCACCGTTCAGGTCGCTGTTAGCGAGTGCATTGGCGAGCGCGATCTGGTAGAACACATTTGCCTGCGGGGCTCCTGAGAAGTTGCGGGCGAAGGCGTTGGCCGCCGAGCCACCGAGCGCGCCGAGTGGTAGTTGGCTCGACCAGCACGCATCCACGACTACGTCCACCGGCGTGTCGACTTGGCTGTCCCAGATGCCGGTTGCGAAGGCGAAGGCGTTTTGTGCTGCTGCTGGCCAGGCTTGGCAAGCGAGACCAAACGCGAAGTCACCGGCCCCCAGGAAGTTGACCGTGACGCTGCCCGACTGGCTCGTGCGGAACGCGCGAGCGGGCGGCGGGGGGATAGAGGGGGCACCCGTGTAGGGCAGAGACGGCGTCCAGTGGTCCGGGCCGTCTGGGATGTACATGTCACCTGAGACGTCCGCCAGCGCCTCGTCGCTCGGGGCGTGGGAGTGCATCTCGCCACCATGCGAGTGCATCTCGCCATGTCGGTGCTCCTGCGCATGAGCGTTAGGGAGAGCGGAAACGACGAGCAACAGAGCGGTCAGGAACGGAGCAAGGCGCATGGGAGAGCACGGCTGAGAGAGGAGAGAGCACACGCAAAGTCGACGCGTTTCGCAACTTAGCGTTCGGCCTGGTGGCGCACAACGGGAGTTTTCCCGAGGGTGCCGCGCCTCGACCTGGCCCATGTCGCCTGGCTATCGCGCCGTGGTTGCTGTCTGTCGCACCACAGTCACGCGCTGCGTCTCGCAGACGTGCTCCCCTGCAATCTCGACGACGTGGGTGCCGCTTGCCAGCCCGCGTCCGTTCAGCGGCACCTCGCCGAGCGTGCTCTCAGACGGCTTCAGGCGCCCAGCAAGGGCTGGAGGGCGCTCTACTCGTCGCGCTGCGCCGCCTCCGGGCTGAACGCGGGCGCGCAGACTGCCCAGTACTCGCACTCGTCCGTCGCGGAGGGGTTTGAGTAGCGAACGCGCTCGCCGGCTTCGCACAGGACCGTCTCGCCCGGTCCCACGTCGAGGGTCCCCGCGTCGTGCTCCACGCGCATGGTGCCGCGCAGGACAATCGTGACCTCGTCGAACGCGGGCGTTTGGGGCGGCTCCCCCCAGGTGGGCGGTGCCACCATATGGGCCACGCTGAGGCTCGTCGTGCCAGTGCGCACGCGCCCGATGTGCTCCTCAATGAGCTTGCCGCCGGGAACGGGAATGCGGGTGGGGTCGGAGATCTTGCGCGGCATCGGTCGGGGGGCAGTGCGGGAAAGGTTAGGAGCGCACAAGATCCCTCATGCTGCGCCCTGGCGGCTGGTCTGGGTGGTGGCCTCGATGGCAGCGTACACGGACCAGACAGTTCGGCGGGAGCCGTGGGGCCTTGGCAGTCAGACGCGGCCCTATTCCTTGCCCTGCACGGCCGCGATGGCCTTGCGGTCGAAGCGCAGCTTGGTCGTGTTGCCGTCGACCTCCACGAGCACCGTGCCGTCGTCCAGGCTGTGGACCTTGCCGTGGATGCCGCCGATGGTGGTGACGCGGTCGCCCTTCTGGAGCGCGTCGATCATCGCCTGGTGCTGCTTCTCGCGGCTGCGCTGCGGGCGGATGATGAAGAAGTAGAAGACCACGAAGATCAACCCCATCATGATGAAGAAGCTCGGGTCGAAGCCGGGCGCGGCCTGGGCGAGAATGGGCGTCATAGCGATGCAGGTGTCGGGTGGGGGTGTTTTGCAGCGCAGAAGATACGTGGCCGGCCTCCGCCGTACCGTGCGCCGCGCGTGGATTTGGCCGGTCTACGGGCGCTGCTGCGTCACGCCCCAGACCCAGGCGATGAGGAGGCCTTGCACGGGCAGCCGGGCCCACCAGACCCATGCGGGAACCCCGAGGTCGGCATAGTCCGCAGGGTTGAGTGCCATGTGGACGTGGACGAGCAGAAACACCACCAGCAGCGTGATCAGGCCGAGGCCGGCCCAGCGCCGCGTTGCCTTTGGGAGCACGCCGAGGCCGCCCAGCACCTCGGCGAGGCCGCTCACGTAGACGAGCAGGAGCGGAGCGGGGAGGTAGGGCGGGATGAGTCGCACGTAGGGCTCCGGAGCCACGAAGTGCATCACGCCTGCGCCGACGAACACCACCGCGAGGGACCACCGTGCCCAGCGCGCTCCCCGGCGCCCTCCCGGCGGCCGCGTCACGCCTCGCCCTTGTCGAGCCGGGCGAAGTAGCGGCGGCGGTCCATCGCCACGATGCGGATGCGCGAGCCGGCCGCGATGAACTCGCCCTCGGTCTGCACCTCCACGCGCTCGCCGTCGATCTCGGCGACGCCCGTCGGGCGCAGGGGCGAGACGGCGGTGCCCGAGCGGCCGAGGTAGCGCGCGCGCGTCTCCTCCTCCAGGAGCCGATCCGAGGACGAGGTCTTGAGGTCGGACTGTAGGATGAACCGGTTCCACGCCCCGGAGCGCACGAGGGCTACCCCGAGCACGCCGCCCAGCACGACGGCTCCGGCGAGCGTCACCGCGCCGCCCACCACACCGTGCACCATGAAGGCGTAGCCGACGCCCAGCATCAGGCTCAGCACGCCCGCCACGCCGACCACGTTGAGACCGGGGATGAAGTAGACCTCGGCCGTGATGAGCGCGAGGCCGACCAGCACGAAGAGGAGGGGAGTGATGAAGTCCACGGCGGCGCGGCGAGGAACGAAGAGGAGGCCGCCCAGAACGGGCGTTGAGGCGAATCTACGGGATGCGCCCGCAATGAGATACATGGTTCTCGCCGGGAGTGCGTAGGAACGCCGCGGATTCAGACGTAGGCGCGAACCCGCGCGGCCCTACACGTGTGGCTGGACGGCCCCTACAAACGCCTCTGGTCCCCGGGCGCGGAGGTGCCGCTCGTCTCCGGTCTCTGCGCCGTCGCCCGTCGAAACCGAACGCGACGGTGGTCTTGCTGCGGCGCAACGCGCGGCACCGCCGAGAGCCCCGCAGAACGACGGAGCTCCAAACCGGACGCCTTCCTAGAAGAGGAAGATGGTGAGACCACCGCGGACGCCGAGCGTGTCGCCTTGAAGCGCGTCGTCGTCCTCCTGGTTGAGCCGCTCGGCGAGGTAGTAGCCCTCCACGGTCACGCCCACCTGACGACCGAGCATGAACGTCGCGCCTGCCGACGCCTGGAACGCAAAGCCGTTCTCGCTTGCTTCGAAGTCGCCCTGGTTCACGGTAACCGAGGAGAGGATGCCTGCCACGGCGATCGACGGATAGATGTCCTGGTAGGGGAGCTTGAAGAAGTAGGACACCTCAGGGCCGAGACCAAAGGTCGAGACGGTGATGCCGTCCTGCGACTGCAGCTGGCCGAGGAACAAGCCGCCGAGCGCAAACCCCTGGGCGACGAACGCGCCGCCGCTGAGGTCCATCACGAAGGTCGTGCGGCGTCCTTCGAGGCCCTCTTCCCCCTCCATCTCAACGAAGTCGCCGCCCTGGTTGGCGAGGTTGAAGGTGCCCGTGAAAAAGCTGCCGCCTTGCGCGATGGGAGACGGCGAAGGCTGGGCGAGGGCGGCGGGAGCGAGCGCGGTCAGGGCGAGCGCGATGAGGAGGGCGGGGAGCGCGGCGCGGAGCATGGAGGGTGAGGGTAGGAGACCTGGGAGATTGGGAAGCGCCCGGAGGATCGGCGTGCCGCGTTAGGGAGGGCAACCGAAGATTTCGTAGAGGGGGTGCGTGCCTCCCTAAGCGAACCAGCGGGCCAGAACCGTCGGTGGGATCCGTGCGCTACGCGGCGGCCGAATTGCGCATCCGAAACCGGGTGGCTCCGTAGATTGCGCCGTGCCACCTGCGGTCGGCGCTTGCTGCCGGTCGCCCCGTCGTCCACCGACGCGCTCGTTAGCCCCTGTAGCCCCACTCCCCAAGCCCATGCGTAGCACCGGAGCCATCGTCCTTCTCGTGATTCTCCTCGTCCTCGGCGTGGGCGGCTGCGCCGGGTGCGGAGCCTACAACGCCCTCACCGCCGCCGACGAGACGGTCAACGAGGCGTGGGGCAACGTCGAGAGCCAGTACCAGCGCCGTGCCGACCTCATTCCGAACCTCGTGGCGACGGTCGAAGGGGCCGCCGACTTCGAGCAGGAGACGCTCACGCAGGTCACCGAGGCCCGCACGCGTGCCGTGAACGTGAACCTCACCGCCGAGGACCTCAACAACCCGCAGGCCGTCGAGCAGTACCTCAACGCCCAGCAGCAGCTCGGCGCCGCCACGGGCGCACTCATCAACGCCGTCCGCGAGGACTACCCCGAGCTCGGCGCGACGGAGGCGTTCCGCGACCTTCAGGTCCAGCTCGAAGGCACCGAGAACCGCATCTCGGTCGCCCGCCAACGCTACAACGAGGTCGTCACCGACTACAACCAGCAGGTCCGCCGCATGCCGACGGCGCTCTTCGCGGGCGTCTTTGGTTTCGACCGGCGTGCTCAATTCGAGGCTGACGCCGGTGCAGAGGACGCGCCGACGGTGAGCTTCGACTGACGCGGCTGCGCGTGTGCTGTCCCTCGGCCCTGGGTCGTCCTTTGTCCTTCGCAGGGGTGCTCTTCGGGGGCCCCTGCTCATTTCCAGCGTTGTGCGCGTTCGACTCCTCTGGTTGCTGATCTTCTTGCCAACGGCGGCGTGGAGCCAGGCGCTCGACGTGATTCCGCCCGTGCAGGACCTCGTGGTGGACCGTGCCGGGCTCCTCTCGCCGAGCGAGGCGCAGGCGCTCCGGCAAGACCTCCTTGCCTACGAGCAGGCCACCTCCACGCAGATCGTCGTGGTGACGCTGCCCGACATCGGCGGGGCCGATCCGGGGGGGTATGCCACCGAACTCGGGCAGACGTGGGGGGTCGGGCGCGGCGACGTGGACAACGGCGCGGTGCTGCTGGTGGTCAGCGACACGCGGCAGGTCTACATCGCGACGGGCTTTGGGCTGGAGGGGGCTGTCCCAGACGCGCTCGCGGGGCGCATCGTGCGCAACATCATCGTGCCAGCGTTCCGCCAGGGCGACTTCTACGCCGGTCTCCAGCGCGCAGTCGATGCCATCCAGGCGGCCGCCGCGGGCGAGTACGAGCCCGTGCCAGCGGCCCCTGAGGGCGAGGGCGTGAACGTGGCGCTGATCTACCTCGGCATCCTCCTCGCCTACTTCGTCATCAGCAGCTTGCTCAGAGGCACCGGCGGTGGGGGTTCCTCGGGCGGGCGCCGCCGCCGGCGTTCGGGTCCGGGCGTGGTCGTCCTGCCTGGCGGCTTCGGCGGCTCGGGGTATGGCGGGGGCGGCTTTGGCGGCGGCGGGTTCGGCGGGGGCGGCTTTGGGGGTTTCGGCGGCGGCGGCTTCGGCGGCGGCGGGGCAGGCGGCAGCTGGTGACGCGCGGGGCGAACTAGACGAGGTAGGAAGCAGAGGCAGCCCCTGGCGCAGCAACTCAGCGGGGGGGCCTGCGACCCCGCGCCGAGGTCGGCGTATCTTTGTCTCCCCGCCGTTTCTCCGCGTTTCCCGCGCGCGCATGGACCGACTCCAGACGCTCCTCGCCTACTACAAGGACGACCCCGAGGACCCGTTCACCCGCTACGCCCTCGCCACCGAGTACCGCAAGCGCAACCAGACGGACGACGCGCTCGCCCTCTTCGAAGGCCTCGTGGCCGACCACCCGAACTACGTCGGTACCTACTACCACCTCGGCAAGCTCTACGAAGACCTCGCGCGCGTGGAAGAAGCCGTCGCGGCCTACCAGGCGGGCATCCGCACCGCGCAGCGCCTAGGCGACCTCCATGCCCGCGCCGAGCTCCAGAGCGCCCTGCTCGAAGCGGAGGGTCTCGGCTTCGACGACTGACGACAGGGACGAGGGGCTGTCTACCCACCGCCCGGTCAACCTAGCGCTGACGCTCCGACTATGACACGTCTCCTCCGGCTCTGTAGCTTGCTGCTGCTCGTGTCCGCGCCCCCGGCGTATGCCCAGACCGCCACGGCGCATGTCGTCGAGCGCGGCGACACGCTCTTCAGCATTGCCCAGCGCTACGGCACTACGGTCTTCGACCTGCGGCAGGCCAACAACCTGCTCAGCAACCGCATTCAGGTCGGCCAGACGCTTCGGGTCCCGAGCGCTGCGCCGCCGCCGCCCGCAGAGCCACCGCCGTCGCCCTTGGCTGCGACGCCCCCCGTGCCAGCCGCCCCGGACGACGCGGGCGCGCTCGTCCACACCATCCGCCCAGGCGAGACGCTCTACCGACTCTCGGTGTGGTACGACACCTCCGTGGACGAACTGATGGGCTGGAACGGCCTCAACGGCACCCAGCTGAGCGTGGGGCAGCGCGTGGTGGTCCGTCCGGCCGCGCTCGTCGCCGAGGCCGCGCCCACCCAGGCCGCACCCGTCCAGGCTGCGCCGCCCAACCCGAGCCCCCCCGCCACGGTGCCAGACGCCTCCAGCGTGGTTCCTGGAGACGAGAGCGGGTTGGAGGCCGCTGACGAGGCGCTCGGGTCAGACCCGGACGCGCCGGACGACGCCGTCACAGACGGGGCCGGCGGCGGCTTGCCTGCCGCCCAGGGTCCTGCTGCTGGCGTCGATGCGGATCCCGTCGTGCCGCCCGTCACGGCGCCTCCGCTCGTCACCGCACCGCCGCCTGTGCCTGGCATCGCGCTGCCCGGCGGCCTGTCCGACGCCGACCTCGCAAACGACCCCGATGCGGCCGCCGAACCGGTGGCAGCAGCCGACCCGGATGCTGAGGCTGCGGGCGCCTCCCCGCCTCCAGCGCCTACCGCTCCGCTTCCGCCTCCGCGTACGCTCCAGCCAGCCGAGGCTGTCCAACTCGCCACCGCGCCCCCGCCGTTCGTGATGACCGACACCACGGTCCCAGCTGACGAGGTGCACCTCGTGCGGCGCGGCGAGACGCTCTACGCCGTGGCGGCGCGCTACCAGATCGGCACGCAAGTGCTCGTGAACGCCAACCCGGGCCTGACGACGGTGCCGCTCGTGGCCGGCCAGCTGTTGCTCCTGCCGGAGGAGGTGGGCACGATGCAGTACCACCGCACCGTCCAGGCTGCGCTGCCGCCGCCCTTCGAGACGGGTCAGGTGCTCGTCTACCCAGATGGTCTTGCGGGGCGGGCGATGGCGAGCGGCGTCGCCTACGACCCCGATTCGCTCGTCGGCAGCCACCGCGATTTGCCCTTTGGCAGCGTGGTGCTGGTCACCAACCCGGCGCTCCAGCGCAGCGTGTTCGTGCGCATCGCCGACCGGGGTCCCGTGAGCGGCCAATTCGTGATGGAGCTGTCGCGCCGCGCCGCCGCCGCGCTCGGCCTCGACCCGGCCCAGGCCGCGAGCGTCGATATTCGTATGGTTCCCTAAGCATGCCGCTGTTGGACTGGGATCCGACGGACGTGATTGAGTGCTTGGAGGTAGTACCCGAGGCAGAAGAGCCGGGGATCGAATACGGCTTCTCATGTACCAACGATGGGGTCCGTCTCAGTCTCGACGTGTGGCCCCACGAAAGCCTGGTGGCTCTGTCGATTTACCGAGAAGGGGTAGAGCAAGCTATCGTGACATTCTGGTTCTACGTGCTGGACCGGATCCGGCAGGTCAAACACAAGTCGGAGCGTTACCTCCTATTCGAGAGGGTGGTGCTCCTTACGGGACCGAGCCCTCTCGATGATGAGCTGAAGCACGTCGAGGCAGCGTTGACGCTTCGGCTTCAGGCCTGGCCTCGTGTACAGGTGGCGTTCGTGTGATAGAAGCAGGCTTTGTGCAAGGCACGTGAAGCCGGAAGGGTAGACCTGCCACGGATGCACCCGGGCACAGGGTTTGGCGTATACCGGCGCGCCAAGTCAGTCCCACCAACCGCTGCCAGAACGGCAGTTCGGCCATGACCACCAACGCGTTTCGCACCGCGGCCTTGATGGCTGCGCTCATCACCCTCTTCGCCCTCATCGGGCAGGCCCTCGGCGGAAGCCAAGGTCTCGTCATCGCGTTCGTCTTCGCTGTCGGGATGAACTTCTTCAGCTACTGGTTCTCCGACAAGATTGTGCTGAAGATGTACAAGGGCCGCGAGGTCACGCGCGACGAGGCCCCTGAGCTCTACGACATGGTGGACCGGCTGCGCCAGCGCGCCGACCTCCCCATGCCGAAGGTCTACATCACGCCCAGCGACCAGCCCAACGCCTTCGCCACCGGCCGCAACCCGGCCAACGCCGCCGTCGCCGTGACCAACGGCATCGTGCGGATGCTCACCAAGGAGGAACTCGAGGGCGTGATCGCGCACGAGCTGGCGCACATCAAGAACCGCGACATCCTGACGTCCACCGTCGCGGCGACGGTCGCCTCGGCGATCACGCTGCTGGCGCGCTTCGCCATCTTCATCCCGGTGGGCCGCGACAACAACGGCGGGGGGGGGCTGCAAGCCCTGCTCATGCTCATCCTCGCGCCCATCGCGGCCATGCTGATCCAGATGGCCATCTCGCGCGCCCGAGAGTTCGCTGCCGACGCGACCGGTGCCGACATCGCAGGCACGCCCAACGGCCTCGCCGGAGCGCTCGCCAAGCTGGAGCGCGGGGCGGCGGCGATCCCGGCGGACGCCAATCCGAGCACCGCGCACATGTTCATCGTCAACCCGCTTGCGGGGCGCATGGGTGGCTTCCGCAATCTGTTTGCTACACACCCGCCCACGCAGGACCGCATCGAGCGGCTGATGGCGCGGTAGGGCGCTCGGCTCAGGGCCATCGGCCAACAGCCGTGGTCTCTCGACGTCGCCTGAACGCCGCTGCCCCCAAGCACAGCGCCCGGCTTCCACAGCGGAGGCCGGGCGCGTCTGTACCGGGAGCGCACGTCGATGGCGGACAGCCGAACGCCGCCAGCCAGCCTAAAACATCTTCGGCGGCTCGTTGGTCTTCTCGGCTTCCTGGACGTGGCGCTGGAACTCTTGGTCGTTCCAGCCCTGGTAGATCGACACCGTGGCGTAGAGAGCCATCGAGAAGGCGATCACGAGGAAGGCGAGGACGAACAGGCGGTTCTGCTTGCGGTTGAGCGGCATCGTCGGAGCGAGGCTGGTGAAGTTTGGCGGTGTAAACGAGAGCGTGCGCACCGCGTTCGCTCTGGCCTGCGGGATTCGCAGACCCTCCGCTAAAGGCGCTGGGCCTGGCGGCGATACTCTAGACGCAGTCGTCTCCGTTTCGTATGCGCGTCTCCATCGTCATGGGTCAGAAACAGTTGCTCCTCCTCGTGCTCACGGTCGTGCTGGTAGGCCTCGCCACGGTGGTCGGCGTCTCGGCGTTCAACCACTACGCGGAGACCATGGCCGGCGACGTCACCATCGGCGCAGACACGTCGCGGGCGGTCAAGCAGGCAGGGCCGTAGCGCACGGTGTGTGGGGGAGCCAGGTCGGGCCATCTAGAGTAATGCATGGACACGCTATGCCGCAGCTCCCATCGCCCGAGGCGTGCTCCGGTGCTACCTCAGAGGATGTCTGACAGGGTTGCTCGAGGGTGTCGTGTTATGCCATCAGAAGGAGATATATGCTATCAGAAAGAGATAGGGGTGCGCGTCGGCGCGATGCACAACGACCTCGGATAACTGGTATCAGATGCACAACGCGTTCAACTTTGCGCTTTCAGTCTGGTCCTTCTGAACTCCAGCATCGACGTTGGTGTGAGTCGCCTGGGAGCGGACGCTAGGCAGCGCCGTGAGCCCCCCAGTAGCGGACGAGCGCCTTCACGTAAGCGAGCGTCTGTTCGAGGTTCTGGACTGTGTTCCACTCGAAGACGCTGTGGAAGTCGTGGCCGCCCGTGAACAGGTTCGGCGTGGGGATGCCGTGCTCGGAGAGGCGCGCGCCGTCGGTGCCGCCTCGGATCAGCTTCAGCTCAGGCTCGATGCCGACGGTGTGGGCCGCGTCCAGCGCGAAGGCGATGGTGCGGGGGTCCGTCTCCTCGATGTAGGCCCGCATGTTGCGGTACTGGTCGCGGATGGTGACCGTGATGCGTGCGCCGGGGTAGCGGACGCGGAGGCGGTCGGCCTGCTCGCGGAGGAGCCGCTTGCGGCGCGCCATGCCGTCGTCGTCGAAGTCGCGCAGCAGCAGCCGCGCCTCGGCCTCGGCCGTGGACGACTCGGCGAGGCGGTGGGCGTAGAAGTAGCCCGCGCGCCCCTGCGTGGTGGCGGGCGTCTCGTCGCTCGGCAGCGCCGCGATGAGCTCGCTCAGGATCTCGACGGCGTTGACCATCACGTCCTTCGCGTAGCCGGGGTGCACCGTCACGCCCTCCACGCGGACCGTCGCCTCGGCGGCGTTGAACGTCTCCGCGTAGATGCCGCCCACCGCGCCGCCATCGACGGTGTAGGCCACGTCGGCGCCGAAGCGGGCGAGATCGAGCTGCTCCACGCCCCGGCCGACCTCCTCGTCCACGGTGAAGAGGACGCGCACAGGCGGGCGCGGGCCCGCGCTGCCGTTGGCGTGAGCGCCGTCCCCGTTGAGAAAGTCGGCGACCACCTGCATGATGACGGCCACGCCGGCCTTGTCGTCCGAGCCGAGGAGCGTGGTGCCGTCGCTGGAGAGGAGGTCGTGTCCGAGGTGCGCGCGTAGGGCAGGCTGGCGGGCTGGGTCGAGCGTGACGGAGGGATCACCAGGCAGGGGGAGCACGCCGCCCTGGTAGTTGCGGTGGAGCACGGGTCGGACGCCCGCGCCCGGCGCATCGGGCGAGGTGTCCACGTGGGCGATCAGCCCGAGCATCGGCAGGCCCTCCGCCTGGACGCCAGGCAGCGTGGCGAAGACGTAGCCGTGCGCGTCTAGCTCGATGTCGTCGAGGCCGAGCGTGCGCAGCTCCGCGGCGAGGATGCGCGCGAGGTCCTTCTGGCACGCGGTCGAGGGCGTGGTGACGCTGTCGGGATCGGAGGTGGTGTGGACTTGAACGTAGCGCCAGAAGCGCGCAGCCACGGGAGGCAGGTCGTCGGGCACGGCCACAGGCGGGACGTGCGGTAGGACGGCGTCCATCGAAAGGGCGTCCATCGGAGTGGTAGTCAGAGAGAAGCAAAGGGAGAAGTGCGGGGGGCCAACGCGCCGACGGGGAAATGGTCCCGCTCCAGGCCCGGTCGCGTTGATCCGGGCGCGGGCGCCCCGAGACTTCCCGCCCCGAGGCTTCCGAGGCCGCCAGCAGCGTTCCCCGCATCGCCCGATTGCAGGGGCGCGTGTCGCAGGCACCTTGCGGGCCCTCCCAGCGGCTCTCGTTCGCTCTCAGACCGACGTACACGATAGCGCCTCGCAGGCGTCGATTTGGGACCGCGTGGTTCGATCCCGGAGGATATATTCCCGTACTACCTACGCCGCGCGGCTCCTCCTCGGCGTTGTTCCCGCCACCCGGGCTTCGTCTCCGGTGGCTCCGTCCCCACCGGCCCCGTCTCATCGGCTCCGTCCCCACCGGCCCCGTGACTTCCTCTCGCCCTGACCCCGCCGAACGCCCATCCGGGGCGGCCCTCCGCCGCGCCATCCTCGACGAGGCGCGCCGGCTCCTCCTCGCCGACGGCTACGCGACCCTCTCGATGCGCAAGATCGCGCTGGCCGTCGGGTGCAGCGCCACAGGCATCTACCTCCACTTCGACAGCAAGGACGCGCTCGTCCACACCCTCATCGACGAGGGCATGACGATGCTGCACGCCGAACTGGAACAGGCCGAGCGGGCGCATGCCGACCCTGTCGCTCGCCTCCTGGCGATGGCACACGCCTACGTCGACTTCGGGCTAAGCAACCAGGAATACTATGAGGTGATGTTTCTCTTGCGCCCCGACCAGATGGCGCGCTACCCGGCGGAGAACTACCGCCGCGCCCGCCGCAACCTCGGCCTCTTCGCCGAGGCGCTCGAAGCCGGGGCCGCCGCCGGCCTCCTCGACGTGGAGAACCCCGAGGTGGGCTCGTCGGTGCTCTGGGCCACGCTCCACGGGGCCGTCTCGCTCGCCATGGCGCACCGCCTCGACGTCAAGATCCCGCTCGAGGCCTACGTCGACGAGACGGTGCAGCGCGCCGTCCACGGCTTCCGCCGCGCGGCC
>JBCDFF010000046.1:0-17348 GCA_039178415.1 Bacteroidota bacterium | reverse complement strand
CCGACGCGCTCCCACTGGTCGCCGAGCACGTAGCCGCCCCACACGAGCAGCAGGCACCAGACGAACGCACTCACTGTGGCGCATACCGCCGTTGGCCCGGCGGGCATCCGGGCACTGCCCACCACAAGCGGCACGACGCTGCGCGCGCCGCTCACGAAGCGATTCGCGAGCACCAGACCGTAGCCCCATCGTCGCATCCAGCGCTGCACGCGCTCGACGGGCCCGCGCGGAATCCAGGAGAGCCGGCCCTCGTCCCACACGCGCTCGTCGAACCGCCAGCCGAGGCCGTACATCGTCATGAAGCCCAGGGTGCCGCCGACGGTCGCCACCGCCACCATCGGAACAAAGCCTACGGTGCCGAGCCCCACGAGGTAGCCGCCGAACACCACGACGGAGTCGCCCCAGATCGGGGGGACGAGGTTTTCGAGGTACGCCACAGCCAGGACGACGGCGTAGACGCCCGCTGGCGGCAGCGCCCGCATCCACGCGACAACCTCGTTGAGCAGTTCGAGCACGGCTCAGGCGTCTCGGTGGACCAGCAGCGCAACGGCGTGCACGGCGACGCCCTCCTCGCGCCCGACAAAGCCCATCGTCTCGTTGGTCGTCGCCTTAACCGACACGTGCGCGAGGTCCACACCGAGCACCCCCGCGAGATTGGCCCGCATCGCGTCGATGTGCAGGCGCAGCTTAGGGCGCTGCAGCACAACGGTCGCGTCCACGTTGCCCACGGCAAAGCCAGCCTCGGCGACGAGCGCAACCGAGGCCGCGAGCAGTCTGAGGCTGTCGGCGCCCTTCCACTGCGGATCCGTGTCGGGGAAGTGGGCGCCGATGTCGCCGAGCGAGGCCGCGCCCAGGAGGGCGTCGGTGATGGCGTGGGCGAGCACGTCGGCGTCGGAGTGGCCGAGCAGGCCGTGCGTGTGCGGAACGGTGACGCCGCCCAGGATGAGCGGGCGGTCTTCCACGAGCCGATGCACGTCGTAGCCGAGACCGATGCGAATCATGACGGGGAGACGGGGAGACGGGGAGACGGGGAGACGGGGAGACGGGGAAGCTCAGGCGACTTCAACGTGCTGTCAAGACGTTAAGATCGAAACCCGGAGCCTGGCTCCTGGGCCATCGTCCCGCCGCGCGCGTGGCGGTCGCTCCAGACGGGCCAGAGTGCCTCGGCGTAGGCCCAATCGCTCGGACGGGTGAGCTTGACGTTGAACGCGCTGCCAGGAACGATGCGCACGGCATGTCCGAGCCGCTGCACGAGCGCGACCTCGTCGGTGCCAGCGAACCCATCACGCTGAGCTGCGGCGTGCGCCTCTGCGAGAAGCGCCGTCTGGAACGCCTGCGGCGTCTGCATCCGCCACAGCCCCTCGCGTGGGACGGTGTCGCCGAATGTGTCACCGTCGCCGCGCCGGAGCGTGTCAGCCACGGCAAGCGCGAGCGCGGCAGCTCCGTCTCTGCGTGCGGCCTCCACAACTTGCGCAATCGCTCGAGCGCCGACGAAAGGGCGCACCCCGTCGTGGACGAGGACCAGTTCGGCTGTGGCCTGCTCCACCACGGCGTCGAGCCCACGCCCGACGGAGGCCTGTCGGGTCGCACCGCCGGCCACCACGCTGGCGTGCGTCGCGAGCGCGTGCGCGTCAAGCAACGCACGGACAGGCTCCACCTCTTCCGCAGGTACGACGACCGTGACCGCATCGATGTCAGCATGCCCGTCGAACGCGCGGAGCGTCTGCACCAGCACGGGCGCATCCCCGAGCGTGCGAAACTGCTTCCGGACGTCGCCGCCCATGCGCAGGCCAGCACCTGCTGCGGGAACGATCACCGAGACGTGTCTAGTCACGCGGCGTCCTCTTGGCAGCGTTTCGTCTCTTGGCAGCGTTTAGTGGCGTGCTCCAGCGTCTCACTTAGTTCGACACGCAAGACGTAGGGCGCAAGACGCTTCATCGCTCGAAGCCACCGGGGTCGGACCAACGTGCTCTACAGAATCAGCATCGCGTCGCCGAACGCGAAGAGCCGGTAGTCTTCCTTCTTGGCTTCCGCGTAGGCGTGCATCAGCAGGTCGTGGCCGCAGAAGGCCGAGGCGAGCATCAGCAGCGTCGAGCGCGGCATGTGGAAGTTGGTCAGCAGCCGCTCGGTGATGAGGAAGTCGTAGGGCGGGTAGATGAACTTGTCGGTCCATCCCTGTCCACCTTTGAGCTGCCGGCGCGCCGAGAGGCTCGACTCGACGGCGCGCACCGAGGTGGTGCTGGCCAGGGTGACCGTGTTGGTCGAGGACGAGAGCGCACGGTTGACGGCTTCCGCGGTCTCGTGGGGCACGCGGAAGTATTCCACGTCCATGCGGTGCTTCGAGAGGTCCTCGACCTCGACCGGCCGGAACGTTCCGAGCCCGGTGTGAAGGGTCACGCAGTGGACGCCGACGCCCTTCTCGTCGAGGCGCCGCAGGAGCGTGTCGTTGAAGTGAAGGCAGGCTGCCGGGGCGGCGACGGCACCGCGGTGCTTCGCGAAGGGCGACTGGTAGCGCTCGCGGTCTTCAGGCTCGGCGGGGCGGCGGCAGTAGTGCGGGATCGGCGTGGTGCCGTAGTGGTCGATGAGGTCGTAGAGGTCCTGCGGCGAGCCTTCGAAGCAGAAGCGGATGGTACGCCCGCGGCTCGTCGTGTTGTCAATGACCTCCGCGACGAGGTCGCCCTCGAAGTAGAGCTTGTTGCCGACGCGGATCTTGCGCGCGGGGTCCACGATCACGTCCCACAGGCGCGTCTCGGCGTTGAGCTCGCGGAGCAGAAACACCTCGATCCTCGCCCCGGTCTTCTCCTTGCGCCCGTAGAGCCGCGCTGGGAAGACCGCCGTGTCGTTGCCGACGATCACGTCGCCGGGCCCGAAGTAGTCGGGGAGGTCGGCAACGGTGCGGTGCTCCACGGTTCCGGCGCGTCGGTCGATGACCATGAGGCGGGCGGTGTTGCGCGGCTCAGCGGGATACTTCGCGACGGCGCTCTTCGGATACTCGTAGACGAAATCCGTGAGCTTCATCGGGGAGATGGTGTGCCGGAATGCGGCAGGAGCGGTATCCAGGCGCATAGGGGATCGAGCAGGGGAACGGTGGGGTGAGGGCCTGCTGCGCGGTCTGGCAGGTGAAACAACGCGCTGACGAGCGAGCGCGAGGCACCGGGCTGCTTCTGCCAGGGCTCGGGCTTGTCGTCAACAACTACCGCCTTCGCCATATCCGCATGCGACCGGGGGCGAATATAACCGCGTTTCTGAGGGGTGCCAAAAGGTTTTACACATTCCCAAACCTGCCTGTGGAAAACCCGCGCGCGCTCCCCCCAAGTGCAGCACTTTGAAACAGCTAGTCCTTGCTCGTCTCTTATCGAAACAGGAGACTGGCGGGCAGCGGATGCCGCCGTCTTGGGGCACCGTCTAGCCAGCGTCTTCCACTTTCGAGCCCCGCGCGCGCCGGCTCTGTGGACCGGCGACGCGCACGAAAAACCTGGCAAGTCGTGCGACAACCGGAGCGCAGTGGGGCCCGCTGCATTGTTGATCCCCGAGGCGCACCGTAGCTTTCTCAGAGCGCTCCCACGCGCTTGAGGCACTCTTCAGCTACCCAGTCGTGTGCGCGGCTCTCCCTAGCTAGGACGATCCTGGCACGCTGCGCCGCTCGACGTGTCGCCGCGCATGTCGCCCACCGCAGCGGCCTCGTCATCCGTACCACCTAGCACGCTCAATCATGACTCGCACCTTCCCCCGCCTTCTCCTGGTGCCCGCGCTCGCACTGGCCACCATTCTGCTCGTCGGAGCCGACGGCTGCGCTGGCGACCCCAACGTCGAGGGCGCGAAGCTCGAGATGCGCAACAACGACTACGACCGCGCGCTCGAGCTCGTCAACCTGGCGCTCGAAACCAACCCTGACAACGTCCAGGCCCTCGCCATCAAGGGTGACGCGCTCGTCCAGATGGCCAGCAGCGAGCGCGACCCCGTCGCGCGCCGCCCGATGGTCGAGGAGGCCATGATGGCGCTCAACCGTGCGCAGGAGCTTTCCCCCACGCCTGACGCCGATGTCCAGAACAGCATCGTGACCGCCTGGGTCAACGAGATGCAGGCCGGGTCCCGCGCCTTCCAGCGTGGCGCGGAGGACGCGTCGTCCTACACGACGGCGGCGGAGTCGTTTACCAACGCCGGCATGATTCTGCCCGACTCGACGGACGGCCACTTCAACGCGGGCCTCGCGTTCATCGCTGCGGGCAACTCGGGCAGCGCCGTGGAGCCGCTGGAGACGGCCATCGCCAACGGTGACGCCGGAGCCGATGCCTACACCTACCTCGCCCGCGTCTACGTCGAGCAAGAAATGAACGACAAGGCCTCGGAGACGCTCGAGGCTGGCGTCGTCGCCTACCCGGACGACGAGGGGCTGCAGATCGAGCTGCTCAACGCGCTCCAGCGCAGCGGCGAGATGGACCGCGCCATGGCCGCCTACGAGGACATCATCGCCTCCAACCCTGAGAACGCGCAGTACGTGTACAACTACGGCTCGCTGCTGCTGCAAGCCGAGCGCTACACGGAGGCGCAAGCTCAGCTCGCCAAGGCCGTCGAGCTGTACGACGCCCAGGACGAACCCAACGCCCGCGCTCTGTTCAACCTCGGCGCAGCCTACCAAAACGAAGCCGTCGACCTCTACGACGAGATCGAAGCGCTCGACAGCAACGCCGACGCGGCCCAGGTCGAGGAGTTGGAAGCCAAGCGTCAGGGCCTCTTCGAAGACGCGCTCCCCTTCTACGAGCGCGCGCGCGAACTCAACGAGGCCGCGGGCGACGACGCGACGCAGGTCTGCGACGCGCTCTTCCGGGTCTACGCACAGCTGCGCATGGACGAGCCCGCGCGGGAGGCTGCAGAGTGCGCCGGGATCGACCTCAACTAGGTTGATCTGAACCCGCGCCGGATCACCCGGACGGCTCCGTTCGTTGGGGCGTGGCTGCTCTAGCCACGCCCCATCTCTTTGTCTGCTTCCCCCTGTTTCGATGGCTGATTCTCCCAAGGTGCTCAGCGCCGATACGCTCGGTGCCGATACGCTCGGCACCGATGCCCTGGGCTTCGGCACGCGGGCCGTGCATGCGGGCCAGGTACCGGATCCGGCGACCGGCGCGATCATGACGCCGATCTATCAGACGTCGACCTACGTCCAAGCACGGCCGGGCGAGCACCAGGGACACGAGTACGCCCGCGTCACCAACCCGACGCGCACGGCGTTGGAGGGGAACCTCGCCGCCCTTGAAGGGGCCACGCACGGGATCGCGTTCGCCTCGGGCGTCGCCGCCATCGACGCGCTGTGCAAGAGCCTGCGCCCCGGCGACCATGTCGTTTCGACCAACGACCTCTACGGCGGCACCTACCGGCTCTTCCGCCAGGTCTACGAGCCGTTCGGCCTCCGCTTTGACTTTGGCGACCTCTCCAACCTCGACGCGTTCGAGGCCATGCTGGAGCCGAGCACCAAGATGGTCTGGATCGAGACGCCGACCAACCCGCTGCTCCGGGTCTACGACATCGCTGCCCTCGCGGCGCGCACCAGGGCCGTCAGTCCCGACGCGATCGTGGTGGTGGACAACACGTTCTCGTCGCCCTACCTCCAGCGCCCGTTGGAGCACGGGGCAGACCTGGTGCTGCACTCGACGACGAAGTACCTCGGCGGGCACTCCGACGTAGTGGGGGGAGCCGTTCTCACAAGCAACGATGCCTGGGCGGAGAAGCTGCGCTTCCAGATCAAGGCCACGGGCGCGGCCCCCGGTCCGATGGACTGCTTCCTCGTGCTGCGCGCGACCAAGACGCTCCACCTCCGCATGGAGCGCCACTGCGCCAACGCCGTCGCCGTCGCGCACTTTCTGCGCGCCCATGACAAGGTGGCTCGCGTACGCTTCCCTGGCTTCGAGGACCACCCCGGCCACACGATCGCCGCGCGGCAGATGCGGACGCCGCACGGCGTGCCTGCCTTCGGCGGGATGGTGTCGTTCGAGTTGGTCAACGACGCGCTCGACGTGGCCATGGACGTGATGGCGGAGACGCGCGTTTTCAGCTTGGCCGAGAGCCTCGGCGGTGTGGAGAGCCTCATTTCTCACCCCGCTTCGATGACGCACGGCTCGATTCCGGCCGACGTGCGCCGGGCTGCCGGCCTTCCCGACTCGCTCATCCGCCTCTCGGTAGGGGTGGAGGACGAGGCCGATCTGCTCGCGGACCTCGACCAGGCTCTCCAGGTGGCTTGACGCCCGGACACGCTTGACGCTCGGGCACACCGGTGGCCTAGCATCGTGGCGAGACCGGCTCCGTTGGGGAGGGCGCAACTCGAAGGGAGCCTCAGGCGTGTATGCCACAGACGCGCGCGGAAAGCCAGGACGTGTGCCCTTGGCTCTGTTGCGGGGCTGGATGCCTCGGTCCTACACTGCGTCACCTCCCACACACTCCCCATACCATGACTGAACCGGCCGCGGGCCAGACGCGCGTCAACGAGACGGCCTTGGCTCGCTTCGAGCGCCGTGTGCTGCCCCAGATTGCAGCCCGGCTACCGCTTTGGGTGACGCCCGACAAGCTCACGCTGCTCGGGCTCGCCTCAGCGGTGCTCATTAGCGGCTCCTACCTCCTCTCGGCCCGCAACCTCGACTGGCTCTGGATCGCCAACATCGGGTGGGTCATCCACTGGCTCGCGGACAGCCTCGACGGTACCCTCGCGCGCGTCCGTCAGATCCAGCGCCCGCAGTACGGCTTCTACGTTGACCACCAGTCCGACGCCGTCTCTACGTTCGTCATCTTCGTCGGCCTCGGCTTCTCGCCACTGATGGAACTCCCCATCGCGCTCTTTCTCATCATCGGCTACTTCCTGATGATGATCATGGTCAATCTGGTAACCATCGCGCGCAACGTGTTCAAGATCTCGTTCGGCGGGCTCGGCCCCACCGAGAGTCGGATCCTGATGATGCTAGCCGGCACGACGGTCTGGGGCTTCGGCAACCCGACGTTTGCGTTCCTCGACCGGAGCTGGACGCTCTTCGACGCCATCGGTGGGGTGGCAGCGATCCTGCTGCTCGGCTTCTATGTCGTCAACAGCCTCATCGAGCGCAGCCGCCTTGCGCGCATCGACCCGCCGCGCACGCCGAAGCAGAACGGCTACCATGCCACAAGCTCAGCACCGCGCACGCGCGAGGTGGAGCACGAAGCCGCGTGACCTCGCGGCCGTCTCGTGCGAGGGACTCCCCCTGACCTCAGCGTCACTCGCCCGACGCCATCCGCCCAGTGAGCCGGAGTGACTTCTTCGGCTGTGCCTCGTCCGTGGTGTCGAGCACCACGGCGATGTCGAACGTCTCGCCTTCTACAGCTTCGGTGTTGACGGCGACCAGGATCTCCCGGAGATCACCGACGAAGAGGGGTGTCTCAGGGAGCAGCACCTCGACCTCACCGCCATAGATCGCGGCAGCTCGAAGGCGCACCGGGCGCTCGCCCTTGTTCTGGACCAGGAACGTATGCACGACGCGCCCAGGCGAGACCGTGCCGAAGTCGTGCGCGTCTTTGCTGAACATGAGGCTACCCTGCTGCGCACCGCTAACGAGGTCCGTCACGGTCACCGTGCCTGTGATGATGAGCGCAACCGGTTCAAGCGGCGTTCCTCCCTCCTCGGAGACCGCCTCTGCACGCACGAGCACATCGCGGGAGAAGGCACCGGGACGCCCGGCCGAGTCATAGGCGACCGTGACGGTGCCCGTCTCTCCGGGTGCAACGGGCGCACGCGACCAGTCTGGAGCGGTGCAGCCACAAGACGGGCGCACCTCCAGAAGCTGGACCGGCGCGGCGCTTTCGTTTGTGAAGGTGAACGTGGTCGTCGCCACGTCGCCCTCGGCAATCTCGCCGAAGTCATGCGTGGTGGAGCCAAACGCGAGCGCGTCCTGCGCAGCTCCCTGCGGAGCGAGCGCAAGCAGGAGGACGAGCAGGACTGTCCAGGAACGAAGAGGCATGGTCGTCGGGGAAGCGGGTTGGGGACGAGCAAGAGGGTGGGCGTAACCACTTCGCACGTCCAGAGATCCGCCCCTAGCATCCTCCTGGAAATGGGGGCCTCAAAAAAAATCGGCCGCCCTGCGACGCTGAGCTTCCCCTCCAGAAGCGCAACATCACGGTGGGCGACCGAGATGGGGGTTAAAGTAAAGATCGAAGCTCGAAACGTAAAGGCTTCGTTACACAAAAACAGGACTATTTTTGTACAACCGCGTGTGCCTGTGGCTACTTCAGCAACAACATGCGTTTCGCTTCGGTCAGGTCGGGGGTGTCGAGGCGGTAGAAGTAGACCCCGCTCGGCAGCGCCGCCGCGTCGAAGGCGACCTCGTGGAGGCCGGGCTGATGGTCGCCCTCCGCGAGCACCGCGACCTCCCGCCCGAGCACGTCGTAGACCGTCAGGGTGACCGGCATCGTCTCGGCGACGGAGAAGCGGATCAGCGTGGCCGGGTTGAACGGGTTAGGGTGATTGCCTAGGAGCGTCGTCTCGATCTCCGGCTCCAGCATCAGGAGCGCCGCGAGAGCCCCGGGCCCAGCCCGCTCCCCGCTATCGACGAAGAGGGTGCCCTCGTTGCCCGCGACGTCGGTCGCCACGACCGTCCCAAAGCCGCGTTGGGAGGGATCGGCCAGGCGCAGCGTGAAGTCGACCTCGTTGTCGCCCTGGGTGAAGGCGTCGACGCGTAGCACCACATTGACGGCATCGGGGGCCAGCGCAATCGACGCGATGCCTGAGCCGCCGTCGGAGGCCGTACCCTTGTAGCGGTTGCCACTGATGCGGCCGGTGATCCGCGGAGCGCTCGTGTCTGCACCGCCCCCACCCTGTTCAAGCGCGAGGTTGACGAAGTTGTTCTCGTTATCGCGCTCGTCACGCGGGGCGATGTCGAGGTCTTTGGTACGGACGCGGACAAAGGCGTCGGGACCAGCCCCGCTGAAGTCGAACGTGGCCACGCCGCTCTCGCCCGGAGCCAACGCCCCAACCGATACGCGCCCCGGCGTCACTGTGACATCGGCTTGGCCCCCCACGAGGACCCGCACGCGGTCGAGCGACAGGGTGCCGGCGTTGGTGACCGTCGCGGTGATGGTGCCGCTGTCGGCGGTATCGTAGGCGAAGTCGGCGACCAGCGCGAGGTCGTAGAACTCCTCGCCGCCGCCGCCGTTCGCTGAGAAGGCCGTCACATACGAGATGGCTCCCGCCACGTAGGTGCCCGCATCGGCATTGGCCGTGAGCGGGAATGCCCCCCCGCGCGAGGCGGGGCGGTCGGGGTTGAAGCTGAAGCCGGTTCCCGTGGATGCCCAGGTGACGTCGCCCGCTTCCTGGTAAGTGCCCGCGCTGGCGTCGTAGACGACAAGGCGCAGCGGCGCGCCTGCAGCCAGGCGGCTCGGCGCATCGTCACCGAGCACTTCGATGACCATGTCGTGCACGCCGTCCCACTGAGTAGTGAGGCCGATGCGGCCCAGGCCCGCCGCCTTCGTCAGGTCGCCCGAGGGCCCCATCACGGCGATCTCATCGCCCGGCTGGATTGGTGCGCCGCTGACCTGGAGGCTGGCTGCGTCCTCGGCGCGCAGCACCACGAAGTGCAGCTTGCCTCCCGGCACCGACTCCACGTCGAAGCTGGGCGCAGGCATGCCCGGCGCGCGCGGGTAGAGGCCTGTCGGGGCATACCACGCGTAGTTGCTCGGCTCGGCCTCCACGCGCACACGGCTGTCGGCAAATACCTGGGTGGTCGTGAAGAGGAACGAGTCCGTGTAGTCCTTGAACTCGAAGTTGGTGTGCGGGCTGTCGACGAAGCCGCCGAGCTTGGCGTTGCCGTTGTCGTTGATGACCATGAGGCTGCCATAGCGCGGCGTGCCGAAGCCCTCCCGGCGCAGCACGAACACGTCGGCCTGCGGCAGCTCAGGGTTGGGGTTGAGGCTGCCGAGCGGCGTCGACTCGCCCTGGGCCAGGGTTCGGCGGAGCGCCATTAGCCACGTCAGTTCCTGCTCGAGGCCGAACCAGACGAAGTCTTTGTAGAAGACCGTCGGACGGCCCTCGGCGGCCATGATGTAGGCATAGCCGAGGTTCTTGCGACTGACGACGGGGTCGTGCCCGCTGTCGATGCTGAACTTGAGGCACGTGAGGCCGAAGCGGATCGCGTCGGGGTCGTTGCAGTCGGCCCCGACGTAGCCGATGCGGTCGAAGTCGTGGTTGTCCACGAATGTGGCGACGCGGAAGGGATCGACGCCGTTGAAGTGCAGCCCAACCGAGTTGAGGTTGCGCATGTCGTAGAAGCCGCCGCTGTTGGCCATGTCCTTGAGCGCGAACCGGAGGCCGAAATCGAACCCGGCGAGGTTCGCGTCGCGGCCCGGCGCGCCCGCCTCAGGGAACGACGAGTTGAAGCGGTTGACCTGGCCGATGTAGTTCTGGATCTCGGGGTTGGAGCCGAAGAACTCGCCGACGGCGTAGGGCTGGCTGCCATTGCGCACCTCCACGAGCCACGGCGCGAGGAACGCCGGGTCGATGTGCTTGATCGCGTCCACGCGCACCTCGTCGAAGCCGAGGTCGTCGAAGAGGTAGCGGCCCCAGGTCACGAGCGAGTCCGCGTTGAAGCCGAGACGGTGAGGGCCGTAGAACCAGCCGCCGTTGGAGGCACCAGCGTCGAGCGTGGTGTTGAGGTCGGTGAAGTAGGCTTGGTCTTGGGCGAAGACGGGGTCGTTGTAGGGCGCGTCCTCGTTGCACTCGTCGCCGTTGGGGTGGAAGTTGCGCGCCGTAGCGGGGAAGCGCCCGCTGTTCGGGTTGAAGACGTTGAAGCGGAGCGGACCCTGCCCGGCTCCGTACCAGCAGTCGACGCGGCTCTGGGCGTCGCCGCCGTCGCGGTGGTTGAGCACGGCGTCGACCATCTTGCGGAGCCCGACGCGGTCGAACTCGCTCATCATCGCGTCGAACTCTTCGACCGTGCCGAAGCGCGTCCGGCGCGTGAACTTGTTCTCGAACGCGCCCAGATCGTAGTAGTCGTAGATGTCGTAGCCCATGCTCCAGCGTCCGGCGAGGCCCTTGAAGGGCGACGGGAGCCAGATCGTCTGCACGCCCGCGTCGACAAATGTCTGGGCCTGGGTGCGGAGGGAGTCCCACCAGATGCCGTCGTTGTTCTGGGCGGCATCGCCGGGGTGGACGTTCCAGTAGAAGCCCTGGAGCAGCACGTCGGGGGCGGCCGGGGTGGGCTGCTGCGCGGTGGCAGGGAGCCCAAGGCAGAGGGCCAGGAACAGGACGACGAGCAAACGCATCGGAGGGGGAGGGATGTACAGCGAGAGCAGCGAGGACGCTAAAGAAAGCGCTTACATCGCCCTATCGTCAAGCAACCCCCATGAATCTTCGAAACAGCCCGTTGGGCCGGCGGATTTTGCTAGGCGCACACCCCGCTTAGAACGACATGCGGGGACCGGGTCGCCCCACCACAAGCAACCCGGCCCCCGTCCATGCCTTCGCGACCCCGACTAGACGCAGAGCGTCGAGGCGTGGGTCGCCCGGTGGCGAGCGCGACGCAGGTGCTCCTGAGCGCGTCGCGCAGACCGTGCGTGTATCCCCTAGCGCGGTGCGCGTCCACCGTGATGACAGTAGAGGGACACTCTGCCAAGCGGCACAGCGACTGGCTTTACTGCTATCCGCGTGAAGATCGGTATGCTTTTCTGAAAATGCAACCAGATCTCGTATTACGCAGACGTTACGCTTACTTGGTGGACCATTCTAATACAGTCGTTGTGCTCTTCGCTGATGTTTGACACGGGTGCGTTGCACGACACCGGAAACCGTCCTATGTTACTGAGCCTTGCCTGTCCGCTAAACGCGGTCGGCCCACCGCACCTGACTCCGTAGCTCAGTTGGCAGAGCAGCTGGCTTTTAACCAGCGGGTCGTAGGTTCGAGCCCTACCGGGGTCACTGTTCTTTTCCTCGGCGTGCCCGCTGGGCCCGCCTCCCCCCCTGCCCAGGTGGTGGAATTGGTAGACACGCTGTCTTGAGGGGGCAGTGCCTGCAAAGGCGTGCTGGTTCGACTCCAGTCCTGGGCACCTCTCCGCTAGCCGGAGACCGAGGGTGGTACGCACGACGTACCACCCTCTATTTTTTTGGCCGTGCGTTTTTGGCGAGGCCCCCTCCCTCCATCGGGCCGAGTGGCACGTCGTACCTTCGGGGCGCCCATCTCATCCCCTACCACCCCCTGATGTCAGCCACCCCCGCCTCCGGAAAGAAGTACGTTGCCATCGCAGGCAACATCGGCGCAGGGAAGAGCTCGCTCACCCGCGTGCTGAGCGACTATTTCAAGTGGGAGGCCTTCTACGAGCGGGTGGACGACAACCCCTACCTGTCGGACTTCTACGCCGACATGAACCGCTGGTCGTTCAACCTTCAGGTCTTCTTCCTGTCGAGCCGCTTCGACCACCAACGGGCCATCGAGGGCGCGCCACACTCGGTCGTGCAGGACCGCTCGATCTACGAGGACGTGGAGATCTTCGCGCGCAACCTCCACGACATGGGGCTGATGGCAACCCGCGACTACGAGAACTACCGCGCGCTCTTCCATATCATGACGAGCTATCTCCGCCCGCCGGACCTGCTCGTCTACTTGCGGGCGTCGGTCCCCACCCTCGTCCGCCAGATCCAGTCGCGCGGCCGCGAGTTCGAGTCGTCAATCCGCATCGACTACCTAGAGCGCTTGAACGGGCTCTACGAGGACTGGATCGACCGCTACGAGGCCCCCCGCCTCATCGTTGACACCGACGACCTCGACTTTGTGAACGAGGACGCGGACCGGTTCGAGATCATCAGCCGCATCGAGAGCCGCCTCTTCGGGCTGTTCCCGGAGGGCGAGTAGGCCGTGCGGACGGGCCAACGTGTGAGCGTATGGGCACCGCTCTGCTTCGTTTCGCTCGCCGTTTTGCTCGCCGCCCCGACACTCCACGCGCAGGAAGCCGATTCGGTGGCTGTGCCAAGCCCGCCCCCCCCCGCAGACTCGACGGCCATCGCCCCCCCCGTTGCCGACGTGGCTCCCCCCTCTGCTGAGCCGGAGGGCCCGCCGCAGATTCCGTTGAGCACCTACGTGCCACCCGCTGGCCGGATCACGGGCCCCGTCCCCGCGACGCAACCAGAGCTGACCGTTCTCCCGCTCCTGGCCGCCGCTCACGCAGGCTCAGAGGCTGCGTTTGTGTACGACCTTGGTGAACCCGGCTGGCTGCCCGGCCTCGGCCTCGCGGGCCAGGCACCGCGTCGCGCCGCACTCACGCTCGACGCCGCACCGATGGCCGACCTCGTGACGGGGCGCCCACGCTATGACCTTCTCCCCCTGGATCTACTCGGACGGCTAGCGCACGAGCCCGTCGCGCTGGGGATGCCCGCGGCCACCCACAGCATCGTACGCCCGCTCGATGCCCCCGTCGCTCGGACGGAGCTGCGCTACCTCACCGGACAGGAAGGCGTTCAGTTCATCGGAGCGACGCATGCGCAGACGCGCCGCCCGGGCTTCATGGGGCGCGATGGCCGGTTCGGTGTGCTCTTTCACGTCGCTGGCGTGGGGGCCGATGGGGTCTACGATGGGTCGGACGTGGGGGGCTTCCGGGTGCTCGCGCGCGTCACCCTCAACCGACCCCGCTGGGGACTCGCGGTGACCGAGTATCGCACCCGCATCGAGGCCGGGGCACGCGGGGCCGTGACAGCGAACACAGCGCTCTACAACCCCTTTGCGGCGACCGTTGCCGACGAGGGGGCTACGCGGGTCGACGTTGTGCACCTGCTACAGGCACGGCTACGGCTCGACACCGGACTTCTCCCCGCGCCCACTACCGCCTCGGTCTTCCGGCTTGCGCAAACGGCCCGCTACACCCCGGTGCCAGCGGAGCGCGGTGATCTCCAGGTCGAGGCGCAGCGCGTCGGCTTGGCCCTCGCGCAACCGATTCCGCTCGGCACGCACCGTGTCTTGCTTCGGGCGACCGCCTGGCGTGACGCTGCGCTCGACTCCACCTCGGCCACGGTGCTGCCCACGGCCGAGGCGCGCTCGTTCGCGCACGTAGCCCTGACCGACTCGACCGTGCTCGGCGGCACGGCGCTACGGCTGGGCGCTGGCCTAGACGTCACGCCGGAGGGCACATTCTTCAGCGGCCACGTGGAAGCCGAGCGCCGGTTCGGGTCGCTGCGGATCGATGCGCACGTTCGCTACGGCGGCGTCAGCTACGGGCGCGCTGAGGTTGGCGGGTACGTTCCGGACTCGACCGGAGGCGTCGCGCTGCAGACCGACGGCATCGGTGACAACGAGCGGGGCACCCAAGCCCGCCTCGGCGCACGGCTGGATGTGGGCGCGTTCCGGCTCGGCGTGAGCGCGCTCGGTGTGCTCCAGCAAGACACGCGCTTGCTCTTCGCCAACGGCCCGGCCGTGAGCGACCCGGACACGGGCGGCGGCCTCTTCGCCACACTTCCGGGTACCCTCCAGCGCGTCATCGGCACCGCCACACTCGCGTTTCGGCCCGACGCGCGGCGAGGCGTCTATGCCAGCACCACGGCGGCCGTCCAGCAGGGCTCGTACTCCGGGAGCGGCTCTACGCGTGCAGCCATCCAGGCCCTCGGCGCGCTGCCCGATGCCTGGGGCCAAGCCCAGATCGGCTTCCGCGCCCTCGGGGTCTTCAACGGCGTGCTTGACCTCGACCTCGCGCTGCGGGGGCGCGCGTGGACCGGCTTCGCCAGCCGCACCTTCCACCCGCCCTCGGGCCTCTTCCCCCTGCCCGACACGGCGACCCCAGCCGTGCCCGCGGGCGGCACACTGGGCCTCGTTCTCCTGACACGCCTCCAGAAGCGCGCAAGCCTCTACCTCGTCTACGAGAACGCCCTCGCCGAACGCGCCTATGCGGGAACCTACGTGGTGCCGGTCTACCCCATCGCTCCCCACCACCTTCGGTTCGGCGTCTTCTGGACGCTGTTCGGCTAGGGCGTGTGGACCCTCAGCGGGTTCGGTGCTCACGAGGCGCTGCCTGTGTCGCCACAGGGCGCATGAGGACGGGCATCGGACCGAGATCCGGGGAGCGCGATCTTGAAGGACCAGGCGACGAATGGAGCGAAGTCAAGGCCGAACGGAGGCCGTGGGCGCCGATCAGACCGCATATCCACACGTCTTAGGCCGGCGCGTCCTTCTTTCGCGTCAACACCTCGCGGATGGTGCCCATCGTCACGCCCAGGCCGATCCCGATGATGAGGTGGTAGGACAGGAGCCGCCACGCCGTCACGACCACGCCGCGGGCAGCCAGCGGGATGAGCGGCCCGACGAAGATCAAGAAGAGGCCCTCCATCCCACCGGAGGAGCCCGGCGTGGGGATGATCAGCGCTGTGAGCCACATCCCAGCGATGCGGAGTAGCGTCGTGAACGCGGGCACCTGGGCGACGCTCGCCAGGAGGGCGAAGAGCACCAGGTAGCGACACATCCAGATCGCCGCAGAGAACAGGTAGCCAACGACGAAAAACCGGGGCGACTCCTGCCGAATCACTGCCGCTCGGCTCTCTAGCGCTGTCATCTCCCGCTCCACCGCTGGCGCAAAGCGCTTCAGCCAGCGAAGCCGCACCAGCCGCAGCGCCAGCCCGCTCAGCACCTGCGGGCGGATCAGCGTGGCGAACGCGAACAGCCCCACCCACAGCCACAGGATCACGAAGTAGGTGGTGAGCAGCCCCGCTCCAACGCGCCCGATCGCTTCAGGGAAGACCTCCACATACCCTGTTGCGAGCAGGATGACTGGGATGGTCGTAGCAAACCAAACTTGGTCCATCAGCATGGCAAAGAGGAGCAGCGCCATGGCCTCGCCGATGGGCAGCCGGTTGTCCTTCGCCACGAAGTAGCCCGCCAGCGGCGCGCCGCCGATGGCCGACGGCGTGACGGCGCTCATGAAGTCCCACGCGATCTGGCCACGGACGCCCCCCCGCCACGTGAGATGCTGGTGCGAGAAGTAGCGCAGCCGGAAGCCGCCGAGCACCACCATCCCGAGCAAGGTCAGCGGGGCGAGCGCTGCCACGCGCAAGTCGAGCGTGGCGGCGATCTGCGTGAAGGTGCCCGGCTCGTAGGTCCATGCGACAATCACGCCGAGCACGAGCAGGCTCAGGCCGACCGGCCAAGCGAGATCGCGCCAACGAAACGAAGACGCAGCAGGAGGCGCAGAGGCCATGAACGCAGGGGAGAGGGAGAGGAAAGCCGCGCAATCTACGCCTTCCCCTCCAGACCTCTGGCGAAGAGACCTCCAGCGAGGCGGACGCCTAGCGAAGAGGTCGCGCCCGGACGCCACCGTCAGCCAGCGCCGTTCACAGCAGCGATGAGCTTGGCGTAGGTCGCCTGCATCGCCTCCGGAATGACCTTCGTGGCTGCGACGACGGGCATGAAGTTGGTGTCGGCCTCCCAGCGGGGGACGATGTGCACGTGCAGATGCTCGGGGATTCCTGCCCCGGCGGCGCGCCCCTCGTTGATGCCCACGTTGAAGCCGTCGGGCTCCAGCGCAGCGCGGAGCCAGCCCATCGCCTGCCGGATCGTCCGCGCGAGTTCGACGTGCGTGGCATCGTCCAGCGCGGCATAGGTCGGCACCTCGGCGTACGGCACGATGAGGAGGTGGCCATTGTTGTACGGGTAGAGGTTCATCACCACAAACACCGTTTGGCCGCGCCACACCACGAAGTTGGCCGCGTCGTGTTCGGGGGCGGCAGCGATGCGACTGAACACCGAGCCGCTCCCCGGTAGAGGCGGTTTGTAGGTCTCGATGTGCGCGGCCCGCCAAGGGCTCCAGAGACGGTTCATGGGTTCGAGAAGGGGGCACGGGGAAGGAAGGCGACGCAGGATAGCAGATTTCCTTCAGGCGAGGGAAGCTCGGCGGCAAGGCCGTGCGCCGGTCGACCCACTGCGTTCGCTTCGCATCTTCTCAAGAGCCGCCTCGTATCCGTGCGCCTCAGGAGTCCCACCCCCTCGTCTGTTGCCCATGGAAGACCTCGTAGTCGGTTCGGTTGCCCTTGCCGTGTGCCTCACCAGCCTCGCCGTCGCAGCACTCACCATCGCCGGACTATGGATGACGTTTGAGAAGGCGGGCTATGCCGGGTGGATGGCCGTGGTGCCTGTGCTCAACGCGTTCGTGCTGGTGCAGATTGCCGAGAAGCCTGAGTGGTGGATCGTGCTCTACCTGCTGCCCCTCGTAAACGTGGCGGTAGCCGTGCTGGTGACCCAAGCTGTTGCCGAGCGCTTCGGACGCAGCACGCTCTTCGGCATCGGGCTCTTCCTCGCTCCGTGGCTCTGCTACCCCCTCCTCGGCTTCGGCGAGGACGACTACATCCCGGACGCCGACCTCGACTGAGCCCT
>JBCDFF010000045.1:0-17368 GCA_039178415.1 Bacteroidota bacterium | reverse complement strand
TCCAATGCCACTTCGAAATGACACCTGAAAGCATCGGCACGATCATGGCCGGCTGTGGGGACGAGCTAGCCAAGGCGCAAGGTCAGCGCTGGGTGCAACGTGCAGAGACCATCCACGCCCTTGGCGCAGAGTTGGTGACGCCGGCTCACCGGCTCCTCGACGTGATGCTGGATTACATATTTCAGTCGCAATAATGGCAATACCCATGTAGATCAGGAACCCGGTCCTGGTACCCACGCGTCGATGCGGGAGTCTGGCTTCCCCAACCAACCCCTGTTCCCGATGTCAAGCCACGTTCCCGCTCTCACCTACTGGCACGTCTGGACCGACGAGCATGGCGTGAGCCGCCAAAGCCAGGCCACCCTCACCGGCTACGAGAAGTCGAGCATCAGCGAGGGGGCCGCGCCGCAGTTCAACAATTGGCTAATGAAGGGCGCGGCACAGATCCTCTTCACCATGCACCCCCCTGGCTGGGTCGGGGAGTGGCACGAGAACCCAGAACCGCAGTGGATCATTCCCCTACGCGGTCGCTGGTTCGTTGAAACGATGGACGGCCAGCACGTCGAGATGGGGCCCGGCGAGGTGTCGTTCGGGGCCGACCAAAACACCGTGGCCAACGAGCACGGCCACAAAGGACATCGGTCGGGCACGGTCGGCGACGAGGCCTGCTATCTGATGGTCGTGCAACTCAAGGACGACGCCTTCGCAGCAGCCCTCCCCGGCAGCTTCGAGGACGACTAAGCGTGCGGCCTGACGTGCCTAAAAAGCGAGCACATCGCGGGCGGCGGCGATGACATCGTCGTCCTGCGGAAGCACGGCTTTCTCGAGCGGATCTGCGTAGGGAATCGGACACCAAGCTCCAGCCACGCGGCGCACGGGCGCGTCGAGGTAGCCGAAGCTCTGGTCGGCGATCTGTGCGGCGATTTCGGCCCCGAACCCCATGAACTCGTGGTCTTCGTAGGCGACGAGCACACGGTTTGTCTTCTGAACCGACGCCAACACCGTCGCCATGTCGAGCGGTAGGATCGTGCGCAGGTCAATCACCTCGACTGAGACTCCATCCTGCCTCTCCAGCGCCTTGGCAGCGTTGAGCGCCTTGTAGACAAGCGCGCCCCACGTCACGATGGTAAGGTCACTACCAGGACGAGCGACCGCCGCTTTCCCGAACGGAACCAGGTAGTCCGCGTCAGGCTCGGGACGACGTGCGGGGCCCTGGCGGTAGAGCGCTTTGTGTTCGAGGAAAAGCACCGGGTCCTCCATCCGAATCGCGGTCTTCAGCAGGCCCTTCGCGTCGCCCGCGTTCGACGGGAAGGCGATCTGGAAGCCCGGCATATGGCCGAAGATGGCTTCGATGTTCTGGCTGTGGCACAGGCCGCCGTGGATGTATCCACCGACCGGTACGCGGATCACCATGGGGCACGCCCACATGTTGTTCGACCGGTAGCGAAGGGGCGCAACTTGGTTGCGAAGCTGCTGCATCGCGGGCCAGATGTAGTCGCCGAACTGGATTTCGACAACGGGCTTGAAGCCTGCGCAGGAGAGACCTACGGCACTGCCCACGATTGAGTGCTCTGCCAGCGGGCTGTTGAAGCAGCGATCCGGCCCGTGCTTCTTGGTGAGACCGCGCGTCGCCGTGAAGACGCCCCCCTTGCCGTCGGCCACGTCTTCGCCGTAGACCAGAACGCGCTCGTCGCGCGCCATTTCCTCGTCGAGCGCGTGGTTGATGGCGTCGACCATCACAATGAGCTCCCCGCTTGGCGCGGACGACTCATAGGTCAAGCCGAGGTCGGCCTCAGACACGACGAACTGGGTTGCTGTGCTCGGCTCGGCGATGGGCTGGCTCTCGGCCCACCGCGACGCCTCCTCGACGGTCTGCTTGACTTCGGCGCGCAGCGTTTCGACCTCGTCACGGGTGAAAACGCCGGCTTCCACAACGCGCTCTACGAAGCGAGCGATGGGATCGCGGCGCTGGTCGGCTTCGAGTTCGTCGGCGGCGCGGTACTTCTTGTGGTCGTCCGACGACGAGTGCGGAAGCAGCCGGACGACGTCGGCGTAGAGCGCAATCGGTCCGAGTCCGGCGCGGAGGTGCGCGGTGGCGGCTTTTGCAACGGCATACGTGGTGAAGAAGTCGGTGCCGTCGTAGCGCGCCCGCGTGAGACCCGTGTAGCCGCCCAGGAGTGGGTAGATCGAGCCTCCAGCCGTCTGCTCCCGGACCGGGACCGAGATGGCATAGCCGTTGTCTTGGATGTGGAAGAGCGCGGGCGCTTGCGCGCGGCTCGCCCAGTTCAGGGCTTCGTGGAACGCCCCCTGACTCGTTGCGCCCTCGCCACCTGAGATGTAGGTGACTGCATCCGTACCCTGACGTTGGCTGGCGAGCGCAAAACCCACGCCCGGCACCCACTGAGCGCCGACCGACGACGACGTACTAAAGATGTGCAGATCGCGGTGGCTGAAGTGCTCTGGCATCTGACGCCCGCCGCTGAAAGGATCAGCCGCGCGGCCGTGGTGCGCCAGCATCACCTCGCGCGGCGTTACACCAATGGCTAGGGCCGTGGCAAGGTCTCGGTAGTACATCGCAAACCAATCGTGCCCGCCGCGCAGGTGCATGCCCAGACCGATCTGCGCGGCTTCATGGCCGGACGCTCCGATGTGGAAGAATCCTTTGCCTTGCTTGAGCAACGTTAGCATCTTGTCGTCAAGCCGGCGCGAGGTCAGCATCGTGCGCAGGACGGCACGCAGTTGCTCCGGAGAAAAGTCGCGCGGCCCAACCGGCTCGACGTCAAGCCCCCCCTCGAAGCCGAGCAGGACGGCATGGCCGTTGAGGACCCGATCGTCCGCAACCGACCCTGTCGGAAGCGCTTTTTTCAGGAGCGGTGAAGAGTCTGGCGGGGGGGGCTGCATGGCGTGGGGTGCGAGGCCGGAGACGACCGACCGGTGAGCGGTACCAAGGGCGCACGTTCGTTCTGCAAGGGCTGCACCGCCACCGGGCAGTGGTAGTATGAGCCGCTAGGAGCAGAGGTCAGCGTGACACCGAGTTAAAGTATATGCGCTGTCGCCGTTCCCGATTCAAAAGGGCCTTCGAGGGTTCGGTTAACAATTTGCGGAGGCCATGGCTATACGCCGCGGCGTCCCATGCGCTCGACCAAGCCCAGCAGCGTGGCGGCGACTTCGGACGGGGGAAGCGCCGCCGCGAGCGCCTCCCGACCCTCTTCGGTGTGCCTAGCCACTTCGGCACGGGTGTGCGCGAGCACTCCCAGTTCGTCCATCCGCGCACGGGCTTCACCGACCCAATCCGGATCCAAGCCCCCGTCTTCGAGAATCGCGCGGAAAAACGCGGCGTCGTCGGCTGTGGCGCGGCCCTCCGCGATGGCCACATCGGACGTCTGCTCCAGCGCGGTCAGGAGCAGATAGGCCTTTTTTCCTTCGATGAGGTCACCGCCGATGGTCTTGCCCCAACCCGGGGCCTGGGCGGTCAAGTCGAGCAGGTCGTCCTGGATCTGGAACGCGCGCCCGAGTTGGCGACCCGCACGCACGAGGTGGGCACGCGTGGGTGCATCGGCCCCAGCGACAAGCGCCCCCAACTCGAAGCAGCACTCGAGGAGCGCAGCGGTTTTGCCCTCGATCATGCAGAGATAGTCCTGCACGGTGACGGCGGCGGCCTGCTCAAACGCCATGTCGAGGGCTTGCCCCTCGCATAGCCGGGCGACCATCCGGCCGTAGACCTGGAGCATCACGCGCAGGTCGCCGGTCGGCGTCTGGGCGAGGAGATCGTAGCTCAGGCCCATCATCGCATCGCCGACGAGGATGGCGGTGCTCTCGTCCCACACACGGTGCACGGTGGCACGTCCCCGGCGCTGCGCGGCGTGGTCCATGATGTCGTCGTGGACGAGCGTGAAGTTGTGAAACACCTCGACGGCGAGCGCAGCGGGCATCGCGTCACGCGGGTCGGCCCCGAGTGCCTCGGCGGTGAGCGAGAGGAGCACGGGACGTAGGCGCTTCCCCCCACCCGAGAGCACGTAGCGGATCGGTTCGTAGAGGACGGGGGGAGACTCCGGCAGTGCAAGGCGTGCCAGCCGCTCATCAAGGTGGGCAACGAGCGCGGCGACGCGATCGGTGGGCTCGGAGGCGGAGGGAGACCGCAGCTGTACGGTATCAGAGCGAGAGGACGACACGGTGCGGCCTAGGTGGGCAGAAGGGTCATGCGCAGCGCGACCAGCGCGAGGGTGAGAGGCGCGTCCAAGATACTGCGCTTGTCATTTCTCCCGGCTCCCAAATCGACGAGCGGCGGACGTGCGCGCCGACCTGATGGACGGTTTGAACGTCCTGAACCCAAGAGCCGCGCGCTCGCATCTCGCAGTTGGGGAGCTTTGCGCGGGGCGGCCCGTTGTCATTGTGCATTTCTCACTTCGCCCTTCTTCCTCGGTTGGCTCATGACCACCCTTGTATGGTTCCGTTCGGACCTACGGCTCGCCGACAACCCAGCGCTGTCCTACGCGGTAGAATCCAGCGACACCGTGATTCCAGTGTTCATCTGGGACACCAATGCCGAGCGTGACGCGTCGCAGCGCGACGCGGTAGGGAGCGCGCACCTCGTCTGGCTCTACCGTGCTCTGCCCGCCCTCGACGATGCGCTCCGCCGGCAGAACAGCCGCCTCATTCTCCGCCGCGGCGACACGCTGGACATGCTCAACCACCTCGTCGAGGAGTTGGGGGCCGAAGCGGTGGTGTGGAACCAGCGCCACGTCCCGGCGCTGCGCGAGCGCGACCGGCAAATGGCGGAGGCACTTCGAGGCGATGGGGTGACCGTTACTACGTTCGCCAACCGGCTGCTGCACGACCCGGAACTCGTCCAGACCGGCAGCGGCGGCCCCTATCGGGTCTTTACGCCCTTCTGGCGGAAATTCCAGAAAGAAGTCTCCGTGGACCCGCCTCGACCAGCCCCACGCCTGGGCCCGTCCAAAGCCCCCGATACGTGGCCAGACTCGGACGACGTCACCTCCTGGGGCTTCACCGCCAGCGAACAGGACGGAACCGACTGGGCGACCGACATCCGACGTCACTGGACGCCGACCGAGCAAGCCGCGCACGACCGACTCGACGCGTTTCTAGGCAGGCACGCATCAGGCTACGATGTGGAGCGCAACCGCCCCGACCGGGACGGCACGTCGATGCTGTCGCCCTACCTGCACTTCGGACACATCACGCCGCGTCAGGTGTGGGACCGTGTGAGCGCTTGGAGAGACCAGGACGCCTCCCGCAAGGACGCCGCGCAGGTTTTCCTCAGCGAGATCGCCTGGCGAGAGTTCTCCTACCACGTGCTCCACCACTACCCGGACACGCCATCGGAACCGCTCAAGGAGAAATACGCGGCCTTCCCGTGGCTCGAAGACGCCGATGCGCTCGAACGCTGGCAGCATGGGAAGACGGGCTACCCGATCGTCGACGCGGGCATGCGGCAACTCTGGGCGACCGGCTGGATGCACAACCGCGTGCGCATGATCGTCGCCTCGTTCCTCACCAAGGATTTGCTCATCCCCTGGCAAGATGGCGCCGCCTGGTTTTGGGATACCCTTGTGGATGCCGATCTCGCTAGCAACACGATGGGATGGCAGTGGGCGGCCGGCTGCGGTGCGGATGCCCAGCCCTTCTTCCGCATCTTCAACCCGGTCAGCCAAGGCACTCGGTACGACCCCGATGGCACCTACGTGAAACAGTGGGTCCCGGAGTTGAAGCACATGCCGAAGAAGTACATCCACGCACCGTGGGAGGCCCCTCGCGCCGTGCTTCGCCAGGCGCAGGTCGAGTTGGGCACCGACTACCCCCATCCGATGGTGGATCACGCCAAGGCCCGCCTCCGCGCTCTGGAAGCGCTAGAGGCGATCAAGTAACGCACGGCCTTGCGCAGACGACCGCGCATGTTTCCCCCACCCAGCCCTCCCCCCCTAGTGCCCTCGTTTGTTCGTTCGACGCCCGTTGCTCAGTCTGCGACGTCGCTTTTTGCTTGGCACGAGCGCCCTGGCGCCTTTGACCGGCTCTCGCCGCCGTGGCAGCCGGTACGCCTGCGGTCGTTCGAGGGCATTCGCGACGGACAGCGCGCGGAGATTGCCATGCCCGTCGGCCCCCTGACGGTCGCCTGGATTGCGGAGCACCGCGACTATCAGGCCCCGCTCTCACCTGAGGGGGAAGGCACGTTTACCGATGTGCAGGTACAGGGCCCGTTCGCCTCGTGGCGTCACACCCACCGGATGCGCCCCGACGGCCCTGCGGCCAGCACGCTGAGTGACGAGATCATCTATACCCTGCCGGCCTCGCGCATCGCTCAGCCCATAGGCGGATGGCTTGCCGACGGCGAACTCGACCGGGTGTTCAGCTACCGCCACCGCGTCACACGGAACGACCTAGTTGCGCACGCTCGCGCCGGGCTCGCCCCACTCACCATTGCTGTGACGGGCGGATCTGGCCTCATCGGTCGGCAATTGATTGCGTTCCTCATCGGCGGCGGCCACCGGGTCGTACAGCTCGTCCGTGATCGCACCGCCTCCCCACCACCGTGGTATGCGTCGCACCTGCGCTACGCCTTCTGGGACGTTGAGCGCGGCCACATCGACACGGCTGCACTTGAGGGCGTTGACGCGGTCGTTCACCTGGCGGGCGAGACGGTCTTCGCGCCGCGGTGGACGCCTATGAAAAAGCGCGCGATCCTGGAGAGCCGCGCCAAGGGAACGCGCCTGCTCGCGCAAGCGCTCGCCGACCTCAACCCAACACCATCGGTGTTTTTGTCCAGCTCGGCGACAGGCATCTACGGGCATCGTGCGGACCACGTGGTGACCGAGGACGCGGACGCTGGCACCGGCTTCCTCGCAGACGTGTGTAAAGTCTGGGAGGCCGCCACTGAGCCTGCCGAAGCTGCAGGGATCCGGACGGTCCACCTCCGCACGGGCGTCGTCCTCGATCCTCGGGGGGGCGCCCTTGGACTGATGAAGCGGCCGTTCGCGGCCGGGCTGGGCGGCTGGCTTGGACGTGGCGACACCTACACGCCCTGGATCGCCCTCGACGATGTGCTCTATGCGATGCTCTACCTGCTTGGGGCAGACGATGTCGCGGGCCCCGTTAACCTTGCCGCCCCCCAGCCGCTTCCCTTCAAGACGCTCGCGAAACGGCTCGGACGCGTGTTGGGCAGGCCGGTCCTGCTTCGCGTTCCCCGCCTCGCTGCCACGCGGCTGGGCGGAGAAGCCATCGAGAACATCGCGCTCACGAGCCAGCGCGCAGTGCCGCGGCGTCTGCTCGACCATGGGTTCACGTTTGCCTACCCGACGGTAGACGCCGCGCTGTGCCACACCCTGGGCAAAACGCTCGACGTCAAAGCGCTGATGCAGGCATGAAAGCGCCTCGCTTCATTCGGCGGCTCGTTGAGTTGGCCCCGTCGCCCCAACCGCCGCTGATCAGGCTCCGCCACCCGCTCCTGCTGATGCACGGCTTCGGGGCGATGGCGAACCTCGTCCAGTGCGGCGTTCTGCACGAGGAAGCGATCTACCTGCGTGCACGCGGCGTGCTCGCCTATGCCCCGCACGTCAACCCCTACGACACCGTTCAGACGCGAGCCGAGGCCTGGGCCGACCGCCTTGAAGGCATCCTGCAAGAAACCGGGGCAACGAAGGTGAACCTCATCGGCTTCTCCTCCGCAGGTCTCGACGCACGCTTCCTCGCGGAAACGCTCGGGTATGCCACGCACATCGCTTCGGTGATCACCGTTGCCTGCCCGCACCGAGGCTCGCCGCTGGCCGCCTGGGTGCTAGACCAACCGGCGTGGCTACGACGGCCCACCATCGCCGTCATGAATGGGATGGGCGCTTCGGCCTACGAGGCGATCCCGCCGCAAGCCGAGGCAGGCCTTCGTGAGCTAACGCCCAAGGCGGTAACCCGCCGTTTTGATCCCGCACGGCCGCTCCCCGACTCGATCTACTCTGCGTCGGTGTCGAGCCGCGCGGGCAAAGGCGCGCCCGTCGCCATCCAATATGTGCCGCTCATGGTGACGAATCAGCTGCTTCACCACCTCGCCGGGGTTAACGATGGCATCGTGCCTACGTCGAGCATGGCCTGGGGCGAGCACCTGGCCACGGTGGACGCCGACCATGCCACGCTCGTAGGGATGAAGCTTGTACCGGGCGGCTACGACTCGAAGCGGTTCTACGCGAGCCTCGCGTCGCACTTAGCCGCCCGGGGGCTGTAGCCGTCGCCGCCCCCTTTGCCTCACTCAGAGCGGCAGTGCAAGGGCGAGCGCACACCCGTGGACCTCGGTGGTGTGCAGCTGCCACGCGGAGCCCTGGACGCGGGCGGTTGCCGAGTAGGGCGCATCGGAGCTCAACGCGAGATCAAGGCGGAGTTTCTTCGGGGAGAGGCGAAATCCGGTGCGGAGCGCTTTGAGGACGGCCTCCTTCATCGCCCAGCATCGGACGATGGTGATCTCCGGTGGCTCGCAGTAGTGCTCGGCCATATTTTGCAATAGCGGATATTCGCTTTCGTGTAGCAGAAAGCGATACAGGTCGCGCCTCCTCGGCTTGAGCGCTTCGATGTCCACCCCGAGTGGCTGCGAGGCGATCGCGGCCACGGCCAGCGGCGTGTCGTTCACGCTGAGCGTGTGAGACAGCGACACCTCGATCGCGTGCCCATCGACCTCCGGAGCCCCATCCTTGGCTACGATGAGAGGAACATCGAGCGGGTCGTAGGTCAGGTGAGTGCTCAGAAGCGTGCGTGCAGCCAGCCGTCCTAGGGCGAACAGCGCCCGACGGTTCGGATGCCCAAACGAAGCCATGCGGGCGCGCTCCGCCTCGGTGAGGATGGCCACGCCATTGGCCCCGTGCACCAAGCTTACGAAGACGCCGTCTGGCACCAACAATGCCTCGTTTAGGGCACGACGCTCCATTTTTTCACGGGTTGAATACGAATCGGTGCGGACCAGGGCTTGTGGGCAAGTTAGTCCCGATCCAAGGACAGCACTTTACGATGTTCTTTCGATTGTGCAGGCCTGTTCTTCATCGGATTTGTTTTGCACAGGACCGCTAGCTACCCATATTGCGTCGTGCCATGAAACGAAATCTTCGCTTCCCGCGTGCTTGCGGTGCACCCACACCTTCCGCCAACACCCTGCACAGCCGCACAACAGCGCCGCGCCGCCGGCCCTGTGCAACCGCCCATGCCGATCACGACCTCAACGTCTGGCGACGGAGCCTCCTCGGCGCTGCCCACCGCCTCCATCGCCCGCAACCGGGACGACTCCGCCGAACGCCGTCCCCCGTTCAGCGACTTCATCGAGCGGTACCGCAGCAAGCTGCACGACCTCTTCGAGCGTCGCGCCGACGCGAACGCGCTCAATGGCCAGCGCGGCCTCCCCCCCTTTCTCATGCGCGAAGTGCGCGCGCCCGGGACCGACGGGCACGGCGACCCGCTGAGTGTCTACGTCGGCGAAGAGCATGGTGGTCGTGGGGGCCAGATCCATGAAGGCCTTGCGATGCTCGAAGCCACAGGCTACGAATCACTCGGTCTCTGCCTCACGTTCGGCATCAACGGCGCGCTTTTTCTCCAACCGGTGGGGAAGTATGCCCCGGAGGACACGAAGGCGGACGTCCTGCAGCGCTTCCTCCGCGACCGACGCCTCGGCGGCCTGATGATCACCGAGCCCAATCATGGCACAGACGCGCTCAACATGCAGACCGTCTTCGAGGCGGACGGCGAGCGCTACCGTATCCAGGGCACGAAGCATTGGGGTGGCCTGACCGGTTGGGCTGATTATTGGCTACTCACCGCACGCGAGCAGACCCAAAAAGGCCCGAGTCGCGACATCGGCTTCTTCGTCTGTGACGTCACGCAGCCCGAGCAGCACATCAACGTCGAGGAGGTGTACGAAAACCTCGGCTTGCGCATCATCCCCTACGGTCGCAACCAGATCGATGTCTCGGTGCCGCAGGCGCAGCGCCTCGAACCGGACTCAACCGGGATCAAGATGATGCTCGACCTGCTGCACCGCAGCCGGATGCAGTTCCCTGGCATGAGCACGGGCTTTCTCCGGCGCCTGCTCGATGAGGCCGTGGACCACTGCCGCGAGCGCTTTGTGGGCGGGAAGCCCCTCGAAGCCTACGACAACGTCAAGGCGCGTCTCGCGAAGATGCAGGCCTACGTGACGTCGAGCCGGGCCATGAGCCTTTTCACGAGTGAGCACGGCGGCACGGACCGCGACCTCTCGGGGATGAGCCTGGCGGCCAATGCGATCAAGACGAGCGTCACCGACTGGATGCAACAGGCCTCGCAGTCGTTCTTGCAGCTTTGCGGCGCTAAGGGCTACCGCATGGACCACCTCGCCGGGCGAGCCACCGTGGACAGCCGCCCTTTCCAGATTTTTGAGGGCGCCAACGACATCCTCTACCAGCAGGTCGCCGAGGCGATGCTGAAGCAGATGCGCCGGGCGAAGGAGTCGAACCTCTACCGTTTCCTCCAGCAGGACGACCTCACGGCCCGCGCTGCCGACTACTTCCGCGACACCCTCTCGTTTGACGTCGACCTCAAACTGTCTCAGCGGAAACTCGTGGCGCTCGGCAAGGCACTCAGCCGCGTCATGTCCATGGAGATGACCATCGAGCTTGGAGAGCGGGGCTACCGTTCGGACCTCATCGAGCACGCCCTTGCCGAGCTACGCGCCGACGTGCAGGAACTCGTGACCCGCTTCCGTTCCGAAGGCGTCCAGGGCCTCATCGACGACTACCGAGCGTCCAGCGACTGGCTAGGCTACGTGCAACCCATTCCGGCCGCACGTTAGCACCCGCTACGAAGGGACTCATACCTGCAGCACCTGGCGCAGCCACGCGTCCAGGTGCTGCTTCGTTTGGGGCAGCAGCGGCAGCGCTCCCACGCCCAGGTCTTCGATCGACTGCCGTAGCCGAGCGCGCTCTCCCTCGCTCTTCCCGGTGGCGTACGGATAGAGTGCGAGGGCCTGGTCGATCATGCGTTCTCCTTTGGCGTCGCGGATGGCGTCGCGGTAGCGGTGAAGGTCGGCAAGGGCGTCCGGCGGCGGGGCAGGCTGTCCATAGCGGCGCAGCGCCGCTGCGCTGTCGTCCCGCCGGTACTTCGCGTCCAGCACGATGCGCCGAGGCACATGACCAGGCTGCTCGATGGTCAGTAGCATGTCAGGGCGTTGAGGCAACAGAGCCGGATGGCCGAAGCGAGGCTGGTAGGCCAGCAACACTCGCACCCCCTGCTTTTCTCCGAATTGCAGCGCGTGCGCCGTGCCTTGCCGCAATCGAAGTCGGAGCCCGCTCGCATCGGCAGCGGCGAGCCCGGCACCGTGGTGAGGCGCCCCGAGATAGCGTTGAAGCGCGGCAGCAAGCGTTACAAAACACCAGTGCTCGTAGAGCTGCGCGAGGTCGACGAGGCTTACCCGCAGGCGGCCTGATCCGAGCGCGAGACCGAGCCGTAGCAGCCTCGCGGCCTCGTACGCGTCGCGGTAGTGCCGCATACGACGCAGTCGCAACGTCGGGGCTGGGAGGGGCCCAGGCAACGCCGCATCCAGGGGGCTGAGCTGAAGCAGGGCACGGGTACGAACTAGGGCTTCGCTCAGCGCATCGAGGTGTACCTGTTTGCGCGCATGCGGCCGTGCCATTGATTCCGCACGGTGCAGCGTTTGCAGCGCGCTTCGTGCCTGCGACAAGCTGCTGCGCAGCCATCGATGCTCGGGGGTGTCGAGAGACGCACAGGCCCGAGCAGCCGGGAGGCGACGAGTACGGAGCCATGGGTCGTCCTGCACGTCATCAGGCGGCTTCCGTCGGTTTTCAATCCTGTCATCCCGCTGGGTGCGGCCGGTCGCGCCTCGCCTCCGTGCACGGCGCACGAACGCATCGGGGCGTCGGATCGCATCGGCTCGGGTGCTCGTCGGGCGTCGAACTATCGTCTCGACAGGGGCACGTGCAATGTGGCGAAGCGCCCAGTCCATCTCATCGAGGGCCGATTCGACGAGGCGCAGCCATCCACCGCCGCTCGCCTCAGCGTGAGGTGTAGGCGTAGCATTCGAACTGGTAGCACGGAGGTACCGCAGCGACAGGCCCGCGACGTGACCTTCGACCTCGTCGCGCATGTGCGTAACCGTGTCTGGATCTACCTTCGTTGGGGCGATCAACGCCTTAAGTACCAGCACAGGGCGTTCGTTCACGGCGATCTCCAGCCGAAGCTGCCCGATGTGAGCGCGCGTATTGAGGGTGCCGTGGAGAGTTTGTCCGTCTTGCGACTGGTTCAGCCCGCGCACCACCGTAGGATCGGGATGCCGCAGATCCACGCTGTCACCACTGCGTGCATGGATGAGGAGTCCGTAGGTCGTCTCCTCACGCAGGGGTTCCCCCTCACATTCGGGCTTCAAGTCCAGGCCACGAGCCGTGGCATCGAGCGCTGCGTCCGTGGCCGCGGCTGGCTGCTCGCTGAGCACGCGGCAGGGGTGCGGTGCGCGCCACTCGACCCGCACGTGCTCCGTCTCAATGACCTGAACGCACGTCACGGGGCAGACGCCGCGATGGAGTCGGCGTTCGGCACGCTTGCGGGTGTTGCCTGTTCGCCCGACGCGCTCCCGTCAGATGCGCTCTCATTAGCCCCGTTCTTCCTTTCCGAGCTGTCGCTCAGCGCCCACGCGCCGACTTGCTTACGGAGGTCTTCGTGGCGGACGGTCCCGGCGCGTACGCCGAGAGTGTGTGCGAGCGCCTGCTGCGTGTCGGTGGCCAGCTTTGGGAGGTCCTCGTCTTGAGTTGGGCGCAGCTCGGGCAACGGCGTCACGCGCACCCGCAGGGGTCCCGGAAACGTAGCGATGCGCCATACGACGCGCCAGAGGGGCGTGGGCTTCTCCCAACGCGCAACGGCTAGTGGGTCGTAGGCGATGGCGACGGGGCAAATGCCCAGCCCGTGCTCTGCTGCTAGTCCGAAGGCACCGTGGCGGAGCGGCAGCACCTGGTCGCCCGGGCCAATGCCGCCCTCTGCGAAGATGGCGAGCGGCGGGTACGGCTCCCGCTTCAACGCCTCGCCTGCCTCGCGCCGCGCCTGAGCCCGGCCACGATCACTGCCCCGGTTGACATAGACGGTCCCGATCATCGTCGCGAGCCAGCCGATCACGGGCAGCTTAGCCACACCTTGCGTCGCCATGAAGCGAACCGGGACGATCGAGAGCAGCACCGCGATGTCCACGAAGCTGAGGTGGTTCGGGAAGACGAGGCCTTGGTGGTGGCGCAAGGCCTTCCGGTCGTCGCACCGTACCCAGACGTTGCCCATCAGTAGCGCCGTGCGCGCCATGGCCACCTGCGGCCATGCTCCCAATCGAATGCCTCGCACCCGCAGCGGAATCGGCGCGAGGAGCACCATCGCGAGGCCGCCGACAAGGATGATCGTAGCCAGCAAGAGCAGGCGCAGAACACCGACCGGGGCCATCAGGATCTGGACGAATGAGTTCATGGACGTGAATCTAGAAGTCCCGAGAGGAACGATGCGGAGCACGAGCGCTCCGTACGACTGAACACGGACGAGGAGGTTCAATGCCCTAGCTGAGGATGCGCGAGCCTGTAGCCCTTTGGAGACGCGTCGCGCAGAGGTGGCCAGGCATCGCTTATCGACCTTCCCCCTCTTCTTTGAGCATGCGCTCGGCCCGCGCCTCGTTGATGCGGTTGATCAGCTTTTGCGCCTCGTGGTGATCGCGCATGGTCTTCGTGAGCGTGATCGTGGAACCGACGGTGAACAGGCCACCCATGGCGAGGTAGCCTCGGATCCAGATGTCGACAGGCAGAAAGGCGATCCCGGTACCGAGGGCGAGCACCGAGAGGGCGAAGGACACCTTCACGAAGAAGATCCACGACGAGGAGTCCTGCTGGATGCTGGGCGCGGGGTGGGTCGAGGTCGGATACATGGACGGAAGCGTGATGGTTGGACAATCGGTGTTGACGCTGTCAACTTAGCCAATCAATGTGTCACTTGTCAACATAGTTCCGATGTTGCGTACATTTTTTTGAACCCACAGCCGCCCATGTCTGACCCTTACCACCACGGCGCCCTCCGTGCCGCCCTCCTCGACGCGGCCACCGACCTCCTGACCACTGAAGGGGTCGAGGGCGTCACCATGCGGGCGCTCGCCGAACGCACCGGCGTCTCGCGCACGGCCCCCTATCGCCACTTCGCTAGCAAGGATGCACTCTTGGAGTCGGTGGCTGCCGAGGGCTTCGCGCAGCTACAATCGTTGCTGCACCGCTTCGCCGAAGCCGCCCCTGCCGCCTCGACCCGGGCGGCTGAGCGTGCCCATTTTGCTGATATCGGCGCCGCCTACGTGCGCTTCGCCGACGCCCACCCCGCGCACTACCGCCTGATGTATGGCCACGACGCACTCGCTCGCAGTGCGCACCCGGCGTTGCATGCCGCCGCCGAGGCAGCCTACGCCGAACTTGTCCGCCTGCTCGCTGATGCCCAAGCGCGTGGAACCATCCGCACGGATATCGAGCCCGCCCATCAAGCCTACATTGCGTGGGGGCTCGTCCATGGTTTGGCGTCGCTGCTCGTTGACGGGCAGATGGAGCGCCCGGATGACATCGAGGCACTCGCTCGCCAGGCCATCCTGGCGCTGTTAGACGGCTTGCTGGTCCCGGATCCATCCGTGTCCGCTTGAGCTTTACCCGATTGATTCAGGTCTGAGTCATCCATGCTACGCGCCCCGTTCGAACCGCTCCACGCGCGTCTATCCCTGTCGCTCGGCACGGGCCTGCCTGTCGTGGCGCGCCCGGTGCTGCCGTCTGACCGCGAGCGCCTCCGCATAGGCTTCGAAGCGCTCTCGGACCGCTCGAAGTACCTTCGATTTTTCGCCCCGCACCCCACCCTCACCGACGCCGAGCTGCGTTACCTCACCGAAGTCGACCACGTCCACCACGCTGCCTGGGGGCTCCTATCAGGCGACCAGCGCCAAGGCGATGCCCTAAGCGAAGCGAATTCGGGGCTCGGCATCGGGCGCTTTGTCCGGCTCCCAAGCCAGCCCGACGCCGCCGAATTCTCGCTCACCGTCCCCGATGCAGCGCAAGGAGATGGCGTGGGCAGACTGCTGCTCGCGCTCCTACTCGTGCATGCGGGACAGGTTGAGGTCGCCACGCTGGTCGGACTGGTTGACGATGCAAACGCGACCGTGGTCGGTTGGATGCGGCGGTTGGGCCTACGCCCTCGTCGGAGCGCCGACGGATTGCAATTTTCGCTCCCGACCGATGGGAGTGCCTGGCCCGAAGACACCCCATCGTCAGTCGCCCTCTTTCGCGCTGTGCATCAGGTTGAGGCGGCCTGGCAACGCGACCTAGGCGCACAGGCAGCGGCTTTGCCAATGCCCGAGGATCACGTCCAGAACGACGCGTAGCCTTCGGAAGCCCACGCCTCGGCCATTCGCGCAAGCCGCGACGCTGTGAACGGGAAACGAGCACCGACGGTGTCAGCCTCTGGGTTCGCTTCCACAGACCAGCCCAGCAGCGAGCGCAGCGCTTCGCCGAACGCGCGGGACCCACCGGCCAGGCGCGGCACTACTTTCGCCATGAGGGCGAGGTCGAGCGGGTCAACCGCTGTGCCGCCCTCCGACCGGAAAGCGTCGGGGGTTTCCGACGCGTGCAGCACGAAGAGGGCGACCTCGTCGCGAGTGCGGTATCCAACAGCAAAGCCGGCCGGGCGTAGCAGCGCATCGACTTCGGTCAACACCGTGGTGGCGTGACGAACGAGGCTACGCTCCTCCGGCGTGAGGTCCCGGATCGATGCTAAGCTCCGGGCACGCGGCTGCCACGCCGTCGCCGGCCACCCATGAGTGGGGAGCAAGCCAGACGCAGGCTCGCTGCCGGATTCACTCGTGCGCCAGGGCTGCAGTGCCGTCGTTCCGAATTCGAGGACGAAGGCCCGATCGAGCACCTTGCGGCTGAACGGGATCGTCGACTCATCGACGTTGACCGTACCGACCAGGCTCATGTTCGACGGCAACGACACGGAGGCCCAAGGCTCTGGCACGCCATCGAGATCGAGGAGCGGGTCGTTTGCCATACTGGCGGCGTGGCTCCGTGCTTCAAGGCGGCTCAGCACGGACGCGAGGTACTGCTCTGGACGTGCCACATTCATCTCGTCCAGGACTGCGATGTGCTGGCGGGCTGGGCTGTCGAGTGCACGTCGTGCCGTGCGAAGCAGCGCGCCCGGCCGGAAGCGACTTGCGAGGTCTACGTAGCCGAGCGTATCGCCAGCATCGGTCCAGTCGGGCTGCACGGGCAGCATCGTGTGGGTGGACCCGGTGGCTTCGGCGAGCAGCCGGGGCAGCGCCGACTTGCCGACGCCGGTGGGCCCTGCCAGAAGAAGGAAGGGCTTCGTGCGTAGCGCCGTCAGCACGGCTCCGATCTCATACGGGGCGAATACGAAGCCAGACGCCTTGACTTTTGCAATAACAGCTTCCGTGTAGGCGTCGCGGTCGAATGCCTTCGCTTGGTAGGCGCGCCCGGCCTCCCGCACCGCGTGCTCTGCGGAGGCGGGCGCAGGCACGTCTGCAGGGGGGCGCACGAACCGATCCACGAAGTCAAGAATCGGTCCCAGTGGCGCGGCCTGGCGGGCATGGATGGTGAACTCCAGCACCTTCCCGTCCACGGCGGGCACCTCGTGCACGATCTGGCGCGCGACTGCGGCAAAGCGCTCCGCGACCGTGCCGAACTGGGGATAGTCACGGAGCACGGAGAGGTCGTCCAGCAGAGGCCCCAGTGGGACCCAGTCGTCCTCGGGCAGCTCTGCAATCCGTCGCACGCGAATGCGGTGGGGGGTCGGCTTGTCCAGGAGCAACGAGGTCGTGTCCTCGAAGGGCTCCCCCACGGCTTCGAACAGGCCTGCGAGCCCCCCGCCCTGCGTCACAACGGCGATGAGCCGATCCCCGGCGCGGATGCGGTAGAGCGCCCGGCGGCCCTGTCGTCGCACGGCAAACGTGCCGGTCTGCGCGAACGTTGTGAAATGTCGGGGCTGCGCGGCCCAGAGCCAGTAGCGCATGCGTCCGTCGTGTTGGAACCAGGGTCGGCGAGAGAAGACGACCGCAAAGGCGTTGAAGGTACGGGGCGCGGACCTGCACCAGCCCATGGCGTCCGGCCCCGCCCCAGCGTTGGCACCTCGACGTTGGCGCCGTGCTCTCGGTCGGCCTACCCGATTTGATGGCTGAACCACCCAGTACGCGCGGCGTTTAGTCGGCATGACCCCAACATCGACCCGGGCTGAGCGCCGTCGCGGATGGCGCTCAGCTCCCCAGGCTGCCTCGCGTGGACCTGACGCCCCGGCCTCCGCTGCCGACGCAGCCTCGGTTCCGCTCCTCCACGCG
>JBCDFF010000044.1:0-17369 GCA_039178415.1 Bacteroidota bacterium | reverse complement strand
TCGGGGCGACGGGTGAGGTCGAAGGCAATGGCGGAGCCAATGGCACCAGCCCCGATGACCGTAATACGCATGGAGGAAGGGCGGGTACCAAAGCGGGGGTTCTGGGAGATCCAGCCGGTCGTCCTCGGGAGCGGGCGGACGGTGGTGGACATGGCGCTGGGAAGATACGGGTGGGGGAATCGAGGAGGAGACCTCGCAAAAACACGCAGGTTAAGCGCTTACATGGCAACATACGACGCGCGCACCCGAATGCTCCACCCCCCAGGCACATCACACAACGATTACATTGCACGGGACGACGCATCTGCACGGCGACGCAGCCGCGAGGCGAGGGCGCACAGGCACGGCTGCTCACGCATGATCGCGCCTCGCCAAGCCCCTCTCGCGCCCGCTGCTCCCGAGTCTCTCCCCCTTCTCCGACGCTCCGTCTCCTGTCATGACCCTCACGGTTCTCCACGCCGACCCCACCACGCTCGAAGCGGACCTCCTGATTGTGCCCGATGACCCCGCCGAGGCCGAGCTCCCCCTGCGTGCCGCCTTTGGCGACGCCTACGCCCGCGCCGCCGACGACGCCGACCGAGGCACGGACCCCGTCATTTTCTACCCGCCCGCCCGCGCCGCCGACCGCATCGCGCTGTGTGGCCTGGGCACGCCCGGCAGCACCGGAACGGGGCAGGACGACGCGCTCGAACGCCTGCGCCGCGCGGCTGGACGCGGTGGGAAGCTGGCCCGGGGCTACCAGGCCACGCGCGTCGGGATCGTGCTGCCACCAGGGCGTGGCTCCGAGGAGGCGGCCGCGCTCATCGAAGGCTTCGTGCTCGGCAGCTACCGGTACGAGCGCTACCGCACCACCGGCGAGCCCGTCCCAGAGATCGAGACGCTCACGCTCGTCACCGAGCGCGAGGACGAGCCGGTCCGCCACGCCGCCGAACGGGCCCTGGCCACCGCCCAGGCCACCTGCGCCGCCCGCGACCTCGTCAACACCGTCGCCGCCGACCTCACGGCCACCACGCTCGGCGAGGAGGCTAAGGCGCTCGGCAAGGCGCACGGCTTCTCGGTGGACGTGTGGAGCAAGAAGCAGATCGAGAAAGAAGGCATGGGCGGGTTGCTCGCCGTCAATCGCGGCAGCCTCGACGACCCGGCGTTCATCGTGCTGGAGCACACCCCGAAGGATGCGCACAACGAGCGCCCCATCGTGCTTGTCGGCAAGGCCGTCACCTACGACACCGGCGGGCTCTCGCTCAAGCCGACGAAAAACTCGATGGACAAGATGAAAGCCGACATGGCAGGCGGCGCGGCCGTGATCGGGGCCGTGGCCGCGGCGGCTGAGCTGGACCTGCCGCTGCACATCGTCGGGCTGGTGCCGTCCACGGACAACCGCCCCGGCGGGCGCGCCTACGTCCCCGGCGACGTGGTAACGATGCACGACGGCTCGACCGTGGAGGTGCTCAACACCGACGCGGAGGGCCGCATGCTGCTCGCCGACGCGCTCAGCTACGCCAAGCGCCACGACCCGGCGTTCTGCGTCTCCGTCGCCACGCTCACGGGGGCGGCCGTCGTCGCGCTCGGCACCAAGGTGGGGGCCGTCCTCACGAGCACGACCGACGGCGCAGCGAGCCGCCTCGACGCTTTCGTGGAGGCGGGCCGCCGCACCGGCGACCTCGTCGCGCCGCTGCCGATGCACGACCTCTACGCCGAGCAGCTCAAGAGCGACGTCGCCGACCGCAAGAACGTCGGGGGCCGCGAGGCGGGCACCGTCACCGCGGCGAAGTTCTTGGAGCACTTCACCGGCTACCCCGATGGCTATCCATGGGTCCACCTCGACATCGCCGGGCCGGCGTTTATCGGCGAGCACCGCCCCTACGCGCCGAAGGGCGGCACCGGCTTCGGCGTGCGTCTCCTGGTGGACGTGCTCCGGCACTACGACCCCTCGCTCGGGTTTGAGCTGTAAGCGGTATGAACGTGGATACGTGTGAAGGTGTGAAGGTGCGAAGCGCTTGGTCAGGTCTGCGTCTACGCGTTCGCATGTCTGCACGGCCACGACTGCGGAGCCTGGTAGCATTGATGGGGGTGCTGGCCGTCACGGCTGCGCCCGTGACCTCGCAGGACGCCGCGGGCTGGGCCTTCGAGCCGCCGCCGGTGCAGCACGAGGCGATGGCGCTGCCGGTCGCGCGCGGGGCGTCCATCGATGGGACGGCCTTGCTGTTTGCGGTGAGCGTGCCCTACCCGCGCCTCACGTTCGCGCAGCGGGCCGACGGGCGCTACGAGGCCGATGTGAACGTGATTGCCACCGTCCAGGGCTCGGTGGCGACCGCCCCCGCCGGGCGTCTCTATCTCACCACGCTCGCCGACGACTACGCCGCCACTCAAGACGCCCAGCAGCGTCACATCACGCTCTTCGGGGTGCCGTGGGGGGCGGGCGTGTTCCCCAAGTACTTCCTCACCATCCAGTTCGCGCGCGGCAACGACAGCCGCGACGTGGAGGCGGCGCTGGGGCACGTCCCCGACTTTGAGCAGCCCGCTGTCGGACGGCCGATCGTGGTCGAGCGGCCCTCGGCGCAGGAGCGTTCGGCGTTGGCTTTCCGGCTCGCGGCGTCGGGCGGTGCGGTGCCGTTCGACCGTCCTGCGGCGCTCATCGTCCCGCTGCACCTCCCGGATGCGGCGGCGACGGTGCGGCTGACGCTGCGGGACGCCGACGGGCAGACGCTTCGCTCCGACACGCAGCCTGCGGCCACGCTGCCGCCTACCTTCGGCCTCGACCTCAGCAAGCTCGGCGCTACGCCCGGTCAGGTCGCCTTCGCGCCCGCGCCAGCCGCGACCCCGCTCCGGCTCGGGGTCTTCGACGTGTCGGCCCTGGCAGAGGGCACCTACACGGTCGAGGTCGCCCTCCCAGGCACGGGCCTCGATGCGGTCACGGAGACGCTGGAGGTCGTCTGGCCAACGAAGCCCCGCTCGATGCAGGACGACCGCGTTGCCTTCGACGCGCTGCGCGCCATCGCCGTGGAAGACGAGGTGCGCCAGATCGAGCGCGGGCGGGGCAGCCGCAAATGGGAGCGGCTCGCCGAGTTCTGGGACGAGCGTGACCCGTCGCCCGGTACCCCGTTCAACGAACTCATGGCCGAGTTCTACGCCCGCGTCGACGAGGCTGCCGTCCGCTTCCGCACCACGCCCAACGGCCCGCTCAATGGCTACGCGACGGAGCAGGGGCGCCTGTGGCTGCGCCAAGGCCCACCGGCCACCATCGACCGGACGCTGCCCGCAGGAGGGGGGCCGCGCGAGGTGTGGACCTACGCGGACGGCCGCCGCTACACCTTCGAGGCGGCCGTCGCTGGCGAGCCGCTCCGGCGTGTGGACTAGCGTCAGTGGGTCGGGAGTTCTGGGCGCCAATGCTTCAGAATCTGTCTCGTTCAAAGCACCGTGCTTGGCGCTGACAGAATGCCTGTGCCAGCGCGTATCGTTGAACCTTGACCCCGTCCGTATTAGCCCATGGCCATCACGCCCGAATTCGTTCCTGCCGACGGTACGCCTCCGCGTCTTGTCTTCTCGCTGGGAGACCCGAATGGCATCGGCCCCGAGGTGGTGTTGAAGGCGCTCGCGGACCCGGTGCTCCGGGGGCGCATTCGGCCTGCGATCGCGGGTTCGGTGGCGGTGCTGCGCGCACACGCTGAGCGGATCTCGTCGAGCGCCGAGGGTGCTGACCTCGCGCTGCCGACGCTTGCCCCTGTGAGCGAGACCGATTTGCCGGACCTGCTTGCGGCACCGCTGGAGCTGGAGGCTCCCGTGCCGGTCCTCGACCTGCGGCCTGGCTCGACGCGCCCGCCCGAGTTCGGCGCGACCACGGCTGAGGGCGGGGCGCTCGCGATGGAGGCTGTCGCGGTGGGCATCGACCTGTGCCAGCGCCAGGTCGCCGATGCGCTCGTGACGGCCCCCATTTCGAAGGAGGCGATTGCCATGGCGGGCTATGCCGTGCCTGGGCACACCGAGTTTCTCGCCGGGCGAACGGGCACCGGCGCCGTGCTGATGATTCTCTGCACGGAGCGCGATGCCCTGGCGCAGCATCCGCTGCGCGTCGCGCTCGTGACGGCACACATCCCCGTCTCCGACATCGCTGAACGGCTTACGGCTGACCTCGTGCGCGCGAAGCTGCGGCTGTTCGCAGACAGCCTCCGCAGCGATTTCGGCATTGCGCGCCCGACCATTGCCGTGTTCGGCCTCAACCCCCACGCGGGCGACGGCGGCGTCCTCGGCCGCAACGAGATCGACACCATCCAGCCGGTCCTCGACGCGTTCGCCGCCGATCCAGCCTGCGGCTTCGAAGCGGTGGGGCCGTATGCCGCCGATGGCTTCTTTGGGCAGCGCGGCTGGACCCGCTGCGACGGCGTCTTGGCGATGTACCACGACCAGGGGCTCGCCCCGTTCAAGGCCCTCGCCATGGGCGGCGGGGTCAACGTGACGGCGGGGCTGCCGATCGTGCGCACCTCGCCCGACCATGGCACGGGCTTCGACATCGCCGGGCGCGGCGTCGCGCGCGCAGGCAGCCTGCTCGAAGCGGCCCGCCTCGCCGCCGCGATTGCCGGGCGTAGGGAACAGGGCCTGGGGGATAGGGGATAGGCCAGCATCATCGTCGAACTCGCCCACGTCGTACTTCCAACCTCGTACTTCCAACTTCTGTGCAGACCGATCCCTACACCGCGCTCGCGGCTGGCTACGATGTTGTGATGGCGCACGTCGACTACGAGGACTGGGCGGCCTACGTCGAGGAACTCATCCAGGCGCATGCGCCGCACACCGAGACGGTGCTGGAGCTTGGCTGCGGGACGGGCTCGCTCGCCTTCGCGCTGCAGCCGTACGGGCCCTACCGCTATCTGGCCACCGACGGCGCGCCGCCCATGGTGCGGGTCGCGCAGGCCAAGCGGCCGCTCCACCCCGAGGCACACGTCCGCTTCCGCGTCGCCGATTTCGCCGCGCTCGACCCCGCAGCCCTCGGCGCCCCGTTCGACACGGTCTTGCTGCTCTACGATGGGCTCAACTATCTCCTGAGCGAGACCGACGTGGCGCAGCTCCTCACCAAGGTGTCTCAGCTGCTCGCCGCCGACGGAGTGTTCATCGTGGACCAGAGCACGCCCGCCAACTCGCTCAACAACGCCGACTACTTCCACGACGAGGGCCAAGCTGACCAGTTCGCCTATGTCCGCACGAGCGCCTACGACGCCGAGGCGCGCCGCCACACGAACGCGTTCCGGCTGACCGTCCAGGGCGAGACGTACGAGGAGACGCACGTGCAGCGCGCCTACACGATCGCCGAGATGGACGCGCTGATCGCCGCGTCGCCGCTACGCTGCATCGCCGCCTACGACGGGTTTTCAGACGTCCCTGCGACGGAAGAGACCGAGCGGATCCACTGGGTGCTGGCCCGGGCGGCGACCTAGCGGCCGCCGCCGAGCGCCGCCGCGGCATCCACCACTGCGCCCGTGGCCACATCGAGATCGAGGGGCCGCGCGGTCTCGAGAATCCGGGCTTTCACCTGGGCGGGCGTCCAGTCGGGATGCTGAGCGAAGAGCATGGCAGCTAGGGCCGCCACGTAGGGGGCCGCCATCGACGTGCCGTCCTTGGATTTCACGCTGAGCGTCGCGTCCTGGTGGCCTAGGATCGCTTGGCCGGGAGCGGCCACGTCCACGGCGGGCCCATAGTTCGAGAACGAGGACAGCTGGCCCTGGATGTTGAGCGCGGCAACGACGAGCGAGTTGTCACGGCTCACCGCCGCAGGGTAGGTGTACGTCGTCCGGGAGTCGGAGCTCTCGTTGCCCGCCGACACAACGAGAAGGACGCCTAGTTGCTCGGCTTCTTCGTAGACGGCACCGATGAGCCGTTCGAGCGACGGGATGGCTTCCTCGGACGGCCCGGCCCCGAGCGACATGTTGATGACGCGGGCCCCGTTTTGTGCGGCGTACCGAATCCCGTTCAGGAGGGCGTCGTAGCCGCTGCCCCGTGCGGCACCGAGCACCCGTACGGGCATGATCTCCACGTCGGGCGCCATGCCGAAGAGCCGCCCGCCGCGCCCGGCGATCTGTGCGGCCACGAACGTGCCGTGGCTGTTGGTGGTGTTCGGGTCGGTCGGGTCGTTGTCGTTGTCCGCCGAGTCCCAGCCCCAGGTGTCGTCTACAAACCCGTTGCCGTCGTCGTCGATGCCGTTGTTGGGGACCTCGCGGTCGTTCGACCAGAGGACCGGGGCCAGGTGCGGGTTATCGGGATGGATCCCCGTGTCGAGCACTGCGACGACGATAGGCGTCTGCGAGGGGCGATAGGCCTCGAGCGCGCCGCGCCAGTCCATATCGACGCGGGCCTCGGGGGAGCGCCAGAAGGCGTTGTGCAGGCCCCACTGGAACGGCCAGAACGTCGGAGGCTCGTCCGGATTGGAAGCGGGGGGCTCGGCGAGGAGCAGCGTGCTCGTGCGCACCGGCTCGAAGGCCCGGATCTGGTAGTTCGGGACTGCGGTGAGCACATCGGGGTCGTCGCGGAGGCCATCGAGTACCTCTTCGGTCGAGGCCCCGTAGGTGTCGCTCAGCGAACGGAGGCCGCTGGCGTCGCGCGTGTCGGGGTCGGGTTCGACTTGGCGCACGCGGCTGAAGACGCCCCCGCCGGAGAGGCTCGTCCCGAAGCTGCGGGTGCCCACTGCAGGGCGATAGAGCACGAGGAGGGTGCTGTCGAACGGGACGAGTCCCCCTTCGGGGGCCGGCTCCCAGGCGGGCTGACTTTCCTCATCCTCCTCGTCTCCCAGGCTGCGTGTCCCGGGGGTCATGCGCCGCAGCGCCTTCAGCGCGGTTCGGAAGCTACGCCCAGGATTGGAGCTGTAGTGGCTCTCGGGCAACGGTGGCATCGGAACAACGGCCGTGGGAGGGTCTGGGGCAGGCTCCGTGGACGGACGCTCCGACGGCGGGGCTGCTCCTGCTGGGGCGGTGGTGAGGAAGAACACACCGGTTGCCCACGCCTCAGCGGGGAAGCTCCCGCCCAGGTCGGTGCCCGCCGAGCCCTCGGGGGGGCCATCCAGCGACACCAGCGGCGACGCCTCCCAGAACTGCTCCGCTTGCTCCTGGCTGATGAGGGGCTCCGGCGTCACAATCGCCTTGATCATCTCCTGGCCGAACGGGGGCGCCACCCGGATCCGGAATGAGCCAGCGGCAGGAAACAGCACCGGCTGTCCGGCTTCGATCCGCTGCGCTGCCGCGAACCGGTTCGGGTAGAGGAGCGTGACCGTCCCGTTCGGGTTGCGGTTGACCAGCGTCAGATACCCGGATTGGGCTGAGCGAACCTCGAACTGGACAGTCTCGCCTTCCCTTGCGATGCCAGCCCCGTTTGGAAGGGCCACGTTCACCACGAAGGGGGCGTCTGGGTTGTCTGCCCGGACCAGGTCGACCAAGTCGAGGGACTCGCCGGCAGGGCCTTCCACGAGTAGGCTGCGGCTTTGCGCCGTCGCGGGCGGAGCAAGCGCGGCAAGGCTACTTGCTAGGAGGACGGCAAAAACGAGAGTACGCATGGGAAGCACGAGCAGAGGCAGCGAGGGCGCAAGTCAGCGGAGAAGGCGCAAGTCAGCGGTGGTTATTCGTCGACCCCGATGGTGTTGAGGTCTTCTTGCAGGGCGCGGTAGTCGTCGAGCACATCGTCGACATTCGAGCCGAAATCCAGTACGGCTTGCAGGTTGCGGCGGGCTTGGTCGAGGCCTTGAATGGCCGACGCGTACTGGAGCGGACTCAGGTCGTTCGGGTTGAGTGCCGACACGCGGCTGGATAGGTTGTTGGCTTCGCCCACGATGCCAGGCAACGTGGTCAGGGCTTCCACGACCATCAGGGTCAAGAACTCGAAGTCCGGGGCGCTGGTGCTGGGAGCATAGGCCCCTTCACGGTTCGACGCCGCGACCTCACGGATCTGGTGGAGCCGCGCAGCCAGCACCGCCGCGTCGCGGAAGGCGTCGTCGAAGCTCTGGTTGTTGATGATCATGTACTGGTAGTCGTCCACGAAGTCGTAGCCGGACTGGTCTTCGTAGCCGTTGAGGCCTTCCTGGAAGCTGGCAAGGCGAACCTGTTCGTTCGAGCTCCCCATCGGGATCGGTGGCGTGCAGGCGCGCTGCATACTGAGAACAGGGACGATGAGGAGGAGAGCAAGGGTATAGCGCATGGGGTGTAGGGAGTGAGTAGGTGGAGAGGTGGTACGGAAGCGTTGGTCAGTCGAGGCTGCTGAGGGCGCTGCGAGCGTCGCGGTCGCTCCGGGCGAGGCGTTCGAGGGCCTCCCGCGCGTCGTTGTAGCCCTGCTCCGCAGCAAGCCGATACCAGCGGATCGCCTCGGGGAGGCTTTGCGGACGGCCCCGGTCTCCGGCCTCGTAGATGACGCCGAGGCGATACTGGGCTTCGGGGAGTCCTTGCTCGGCGGCGCGTTGGTAGAGGTCGGCGGCCCGAGCGTCGTCACGGGGGCATCCCCAGCCACCGCCGCAGAGCCCAGCGAGGAAGTACTGTGCGCCGGGGAGGCCTTGCTGGGAGGCCAGCGAGAACCAGTGGGCGGCCTCTTGGGCATCGCTCGGAGCCCCCTCGTAGCCACGCAGGTGAATGCGCCCGAGGAGGTACTGCGACTCGACGTGGCCCGCCTCAGCAGCCTGGAGCAGCAGAGGTTCTGCCTGACCGTAGGTGCCGTTCAGGTAGGCCGCTTTACCGTCCCGTGCCCAGGTGGCTACGGAGGTCACAGGCTGCCGCTCGATCCCGGCAATGCCGTCGGTGGGGACGAAGTAGAACGGGAGCACCGCGGAGAGGGCCAACCACGGATCCTGCGGCTTCTCCATGTAGCGCGTGCGCTCGCGCAGGCGTGCTTTGACGCGGCGCATCAGCTCGGCGATCTCGAGACCGGGCGTATGGATCTCGGCAAGGAGGGCCTCCGTGAACAGACCGTTGCGGCCGTCTGCATTGTCCGAAGCCGTGTCGCCTGGGGCTGTGCCGTAGACGAGGATGGCGTTCTCCGACGTGACCTCCGCGTAGCCGCCGGAGCTTGTCTCCACCGCCGTCCCATCAAAGGGGTTGTCGCGGCAAGCGTCCAGGATCACCACTTGGGTCTCAGCCAGGGCCATCACGTCGAGCACGCTCGTGAGCGGAATGGCCAGGTTGTCCATGTCGAAGCCAGCCGCCGTGGGCCGGACGGGCATTTCGACGGGCAGGAAGTAGTTCGCTCCGCTCACCTCCACGCCATGTCCGGCGTAGAAGACGAGCGCGACCTCTGCGCCGGTGGCGCGCTGCCGGAAGGTGGCCAGCGCTTCTTCCATCGTCCCGCGGGAGCCGTCGAGGAGTTCAACGACGTGAAAGCCGAGGCGTGTCAGCGCCTCGCGCATGTCAGAGGCGTCGTTCTTCGGGTTTTTGAGAGCAGGAGCCCGCGTGTACGACGCGTTTCCAATGACGAGCGCGACACGTTCTCCGCCCTGCGTGGGCTCTCCCGCGACCGGTGTGAAGGAACGAGGTTGCCCCTGGGATAATGGTGTGAGCGCCAGCAGCGCTAGCGTTGCCAAGAGCGGAGCAGAGAAAACGCGTACAGGTCGAAACATGAGAGGGTGGTAGAGATGAGCGGGTTACAGTACAAGCTACTGGTCACTCCAAAAAAATCCGGGATGGCTGTCCTAAAAAACTAGAACCTAGACCCCAGGGCGGAGCGCTGAACTACGGCCCCCTGCTCAGTTACGTATGGGCTAGCTCGTCAACGAAGAGCCGCCTCGATATTGAGAAGGCCGCCGGAGCGCACGGGGAGGCCAGGTATGGTCGTGACGCTCCCAAACAGGGTCTCCCGCACCGCATCGGGGGTGAGGTTAGGAGAGGCAGCCCAGAGCAGAGCAGCAGCGGCCGACACGTAGGGCGCGGCCATTGAAGTGCCGTCGTCCGAGCACACGCCAGCGCTGCCGGTGTGTCCGAGGATGTGCGTTCCCGGAGCCGCTAGGTCAGCGCGGCCGTAGTTCGAGAACGAGGCTAACTCGCCGTCTAGGTCCAACGCCGCTACGCTGAGCGTGTTGGGAGCGCGAACATGGCTGGGGTAGACGGTGAAAGAGTTGCCATCTATCCCATCATTCCCAGCTGCCATCACGATCAGGATACCAGCCTCGCGCGCGTCGGCAAAGACCTGAGCGAGCCCTTCGTCGTACTTCTCGTCGGAACTCATCAGGGGGCGCTGCCCGAGGGACAGGTTGATCACCTTGGCTCCACTCTTCACCGCATACCCGATAGCCTGAATGACCGTCTCGATGGTACCTCGGCCGTTTACGTCGAGGGCGCGGATGGGCATGATGCGTACGTCCGGGGCCAGTCCTATGGTTTGAGTGCTGGCCCCCGTGATGAGCGAGGCCACAAACGTGCCGTGGCTTTCCGAGCGGTTCGGGTCGGTCGGGTCGGCATCCCCGTCCACGAAGTCGCAGCCGTAGAGGTCGTCAACGCACCCATTGTTGTCGTCGTCAATGCCGTTGATCCGCTCTTTGGGATTGCGCCACAGGTACCCGTCAAGGTGAGGCGTGTCCATGCGGATGCCCGTGTCGATGACGGCAACGATGGTGGGGGTTGAAGGGGCGCGATAGTCCTCCATGCCCTCGCGCCAACGGACATCCACCCGGGCACGAGGCGTACGCCAGAAGGCGTTGTGCAGCCCCCACTGGAGATCCCACAGGTCGGGCGTGGCCGACGAGGGAGGGCTGGGAGGGTCTGGATCGGCCGCGGTCGGCGGGTCCGTGGCCACCATCGACCCGTATGTCGCGACGCGGTAGTTGGGAAAGGCTGCGACCACATCGGGGTCGGCGTTTAGGCTAGCCAGGACCTCGTCGAAGCTGGTCCCGTGCGTCTCGAAGAGGCTCCGGGTACCGCTCGCATCGCGGCTGTCCCGGCTCGGGTCCACCACGCGGATGGGGCTGAACATGCTGCCCACCGCGAGCGGGTCGCCGAACGAGCGGGAACCGCGCCCGCGCCGACCGATCACGATGATCTCTCCGGTGTGCCCCTCCACCGCAGGAGGCTGCGCGCGCGGAGGGGTGCCAACCGAGCGCGTCGGCCCGACGCGTTCGCCGTAGACCGTACGCCAGCGCTCCACGGGGCGGTTGCTGTAGTAGTTGGCCCCGGCCGGAACATCGAGCGAGCGCGCCGACGGGCTCGACGGGGGGCCGACGGTGGTCATGCGCATCGTTGCCACGCCCCAGGCTGCTGGGTCCAATCCGTTCAGGTCCGTAGTGCCTTCCTCGGTGGGCTCGCCTTCCACGACGACGAGGCTGCGGGACTGGGAGGCGCGGTCGAGCGCCGCCTGGCTCACGAGCGGCTCGGGCGTGACGAGGACCTTCACCAGTTCGAGCCCGAAGGGCGGGGTGACCTGGATCCGGAAGCTCCGGTCGTCGGGGAATCGAACCCACTGGTTCGCCGCGATCGTCCGGTTGGCCGCAAATGGATTGGGATAGAGGAAGGTGAGCGTCCCCTCGGGGTTCTGGTTGAGGAGGGTGACGTAGCCAGCCCGCTCCGAACGGACTTCGAACTGGACGAAGTCGTCAGCCTGGGCGGAGGTCCGTCCCTGCACCTCCCGGACTTCGACGAGGAACTCCTGCGCCGGGTTTTCCGCGCGAAGTAGATCAAGCGGGTCGAGGGGGCCCCGCGTTCCAGCGGGTGCTTCCACGATGAGGGCGCGCGTTGGCTGAGCTTGGAGCGCAGCTCCCAAGGTCAAGGCAGTCAGCACTACGGTTAGGGCGCAGCGGGCCACGCGCGGAATCACGGGTCGGAGTCGTTGAGGCGGAAACATGGTGGCGGGGTGGTTCGGCCTTGGCTACGAGATGGGCGAGTGGCAAGAAACGTCTGAAGTTAGGAGGAGGCTCAGACATTTCCCAGGAACATCGACGTCGGATTGCGTAGGCCTCGACCGCTAGGGAAGAGCGTGCGGCGTGCCGCCTCGTCCGTCTTGGAGGCGCGGCCCGTGGACTCACGACGTGGCAGCGTGGTGTCCGAGCATGGAGTTGATCTGCGCGCGCCCTTCCCGGATGGCTTCTTGGATCTCATCGTGGAGCCGGTTGGACTCGAACGTGATGGCTTGGACGTCGGCAATGACCTCGTCGGTGATGCCCAGACTGGCATGAACCTGGAGATACCCGACGATGTCGTCGTAGCGCTGGACGGCTTGCTCGATGGCAGCGGCCCGGTCTTCGGCCACGTCAAGCACACGGTCGAAGCGCTCGCGCTGCGCCTCGGTGCGGGCGACCATGCGGTCCTGAAGGTCTGGCGTCTCGTTTTCCTCGGCCCGCCGCTCCATCAGGTCGAACAGGTGATCGGCCTGGCGACGGCTGTAGGAGAGCGCCCGCGCGAGCGAATCCGCCTGACGGGTCATGGCGAAGGCGCGCTGCTCCATCTGGACGATCTGTGCGCCGAGGGCCTGCCCGCCTGCTGGAAGATGCTCGATCTCGGCGTAGGCGTGGGTCACAGCCACGCGGGTGTCGGCGGAGAGACGGTCAGCGGTGGCCATGAAGGCCGAGAGGGCGTGGCCGCACCGGGCCAGCTGCATCAGGGTGACGGGGCCCGACGGTCCGCAGCCAACGAGCGCAGCGCCCAGCAGCAGAGCGAGAACGAGCAGCGAGCGCAGACGGCGAGAGGAGTGGGAACGCATGGCTAGGATCCAGGAAAGAGGCGGAGTGGGAAACGAATCGCCCGCGAAGCACGCGGGCCTGCACCCCGATCTATTGGCCAGTTTGGTTTTTTTCGCCGCAGCCCTAAACTTCAGAAGAGAAACCCATCCACCTCGACCCACCACCCCGGCCTCGGGTCGTCGGCTCACCCCTACCCCTCATCCCCTGTGGAGGCTCACTACACCGCTACGGAGATCCGCGAGGCGATCGTGGAGCACTGGCCACCGCCGCCGCGCTGGGGCGCGCGCCTTCGCCTCATCGCCGAGCGCGAGTGGCGCAAGAAAATCGGCCTGCGGCGGCACATGGCTCTCACTCCTGAAGGGATCGTGCACGAGGCCGTGCGCAAGCTGCTAGAGACGGAAGCGGATGCTGCGACGGGCTATCGCAACATCCCGCGCCGATACAAGGGCGACGATCCTGCTGAGCGCGCCCGCGACCTGTTCCTCGGGGTCGCTCGGGTCATCAGCTCAGAGGTCAGCAACCTGGCCGGGCGCGCCAGCTCGCAAAGCAATGACCTGCCCGACACGCTGAACGCGTCGACCGAGCATGACGTCGCCACCGACGATCTGTGGGCGCTCGTGTTCGAGGCGCTTCAGGATGACGAGGTGTCGCTGGCCGTGCTCCGTCTCCGAAGGGACGACCCAGAGCTGCGCCCTCGCGACCTCGCAGAGATGCTCGAGATGGACGTGAAAGCGGTGTACCGGGCCAACGAACGCATGAAGAAGACGCTCCAAGACCTCTTCGATGAGGAGGAGAAGCGGGTTCAAGGCTGAAAAAGCACGAGGTCCCTCGAAATTGTTTGGCCCCCAGCAGAAAAACCAGCGCGTGGCTAGTAGACAAAGCGGCGAGGCTCTGCCATCCTCTCCGCGACTGCCCGCTTGTCGCACGCATCCATCTTGAGGCGACCCCCGTTCGCTTCACCGAATCGCTCCCCACCGCGTCATGGCCATCTCCGATCCGAAACGGCAGCAAGCCGCCCGCCTCCTCGCCCGTGAAGTCGCAGCGCTAGACCGCGCCTTCGACGACGAGGCCGCCGAGGAAGCGGCCTCGATCTACGCCATGACTGACGCCGAGTTGGACGCAGCGCTCCATGCCGACGCGCTACCCATGGAGCCAGGGCTCCCAGCGGAGCTAGCAGTGCCCGTAGCGTCGACCTCGCACATGGAACCCGTGCGCCGTCGTCCTCCCCAACGCGCGGCGGGCCGTCCGGCGCGGCGCGGTGGTCGTCCTCGTTTTCGGCGGTGGACCCCGCTCGCTCTGGCAGCCGGCGTGTTGCTGGCGACGCTAGCGGTGTTTGCTCTGCTGCAGCGCGGCCCCGGAGGCATAGACTACCTAGGGTTGGAGCCGGTCGCCGCCGAGCTCGACGGCGTGGAAGAGACGCTCCGTACCGCGCTCGACGAGGAGGCATCCCGCTCGTTTGCCGAGGCCCTGACGCTGTACGAAGAGGCGGAGGAGGGGGGCGATGCCCAGACGGAGGCCCTGCCTGATGCGTCCGAGCGTCTCGAGATCCTCTACACCGCGCTGGAGCGCCAGGGCGGGGTCGGGGCTAGTTCGACGCAGCCTAGCGTTGACGAAGACCGTGGCCACGCACAGGGTGTGATCGCCCTCCTCCTGGGACAGGCCGCGCTTGCTCAAGGGGAACGCGTCGAGGCGCGGCGGTGGCTCCAAGCGGCGCAGATCTACGGAGCTGAACCAGTACAGCGCCGTGCCGAGGCGCTCCTGGGCGAGCTGGACAACGGCTGAGTTTCTACAGCCGAGCGCGGTCACGGTGCAACGTGAGGGTGTTGGCCGTGTGCCCGCCCCGTCTGCGAGCCCCCGGCACAGGCCCGAGCTTGTCGCTAACCCGGTGTGCACGTGCTGGAAGAGCCACTACAGGCTAAAAACGCCGCTTCAGCGTCACCCCCGCCTTGATCGGGGATCCAGACCACGGCCCAAGAGCACCGTGAATGCCAAGAGTTGCAACCTCTAAAATAGTTGGGAACTGAGATGGCCTGTACTCGCCGGTAGGAGCCCGAACGTTGGGATTAGGTAGGAGCAGCGCCGCCGACGTGTGCATGGCTCTCAACCGGGCTTCTAAAGGGTTCCGCGTGCGCTCAAGGTTGCCCGCTGCCAGAAGCCGGTGGCATGCGCGTCCTGTGGGCTGCGACGTGCACGCATGACCCGCCGCGAGAAGACCGGCCACGCCGCCTCTTGTCCTCGGCTCCCGTGCGTCACCCTGCGAGGAGAGGCTCCGGGCTGGAGTATGCTTCGTGGCGATGACGCTGAGGGAAGGCTACGCCGCCGCCTCTCCCAGACCGCACAAGCGTCTCTTGCAGACCGCACGGGGAGGGGAATGCGCTGGAAAAGCCGCGCTGTGCGGCCTTGTCAAAGAACGGCCTTCTGAAAGAGAAACGCCGTCCAGTGGGCCACAGGGCGCAGACGGGGGCGCCTCTCAGCGAGGAGGCACGTTCCAACGAGGAAGCGATAGGGAAGGGGCAGCAGAAAAAAATCAGGGGGCGCTGGAAAAACCAAAAGGCGGCAGTAATGCAGGGTGAACGGGCACAGGACCCGGCCTCGCCGCCGACCTCGTGCCAACCCGCCCCCCGCTTGTTTCTCCTTTCTCCTTCTCGACCCATGCGCTACCTCCTCGTACTCCTCGCCCTCACCTTCGTTGGCAGCCTCACCGCATCCGCCCAGAACCAACGCGTCGACAACCGCTACCAACGCGACATCGACCGGAAGCTCGCCGTCATGGACTACCTCATGTCCGACCGCGGCTTCAGCCGCAGCCACGATCACACCATCGACTTCCTCTACGAAGGCCAGCGTGACGGCTACACCCTCAACCTGGATGCCGGGCGCACCTACCACTTCATGGCCACCTGCGATGAAGACTGCAACGACATCGACCTGCGCCTCTACACGTACAACGGACGCCTGATCCAGTCCAACACGCGCTCGGACAGCCTGCCCATCATCACCTTCCGTCCGTCCTACTCGGGCACCTACCGCATCGAAGCGGACATGTACTCCTGCAGCACGGAGCCGTGCTACTACGGCATCGGGATCTACCGATAGCTCCCGCAGTCAGGCCCGCGCCGATCCAAAGGACCCGTACACCTACAGGGGTCGCCTCTCCGCGAGGCGGCCCCACGTTTTATGAGCGCACCCACGGTTGGTCAAAGCGAAGAAGACGGGACAGGGCTCACTCCAGCTCCAACACCGCCCGCACCATCGGATCGTCGAACTCCTCAGGTCGCACGATCGTGAAGCCAACCTTCTCCGAGGCGCGTTGCATGCCTCGGTTGGTACGCAGGATGTCAGCGGTGATTCGCTCGGCGCCCTCGTCGCGCCCCACCTGCACGAGCCGTCGCAACAACTCCGTGCCGAGGCCCTGGCCCTGGACCTCGTCCCGGACGAGCATCCCATACTCGCGCTCGGTCGTGCGCGGGATCCGGGAGAGCCGCCCGATGCCGACGATCTCCGAGCGCTCCTGGCCCGGAAGGTCGCGTTCGGCGACGAGCGCCATCTCGCGGTCGTAGTCGATGAAGCACTTGCGCGCGAGCCGGTCGTGGGCGATGCGCTCCGAGAGCTTCAGGGTCCCCGCATAGCGCAGGTAGACGCTCTGCTCGTCGAGGCTCTCGTGGAAGGCGACGACCTCGGGTTCGTCCTCCGGGCGGATTGGGCGGATGGTGACCCGGCCGCCGTTCTTGAGGGTGTGGGTGCTGATGTATTGCCGGGGATAGGGGCGGATGGCCGGGTGGGGCAGCGCCTCGTCGCCAAGCTCTGGGGGATGCAGCGTGACGTGTGCGTCGAGCACCGTGAAGCCGACGGTCGAAGCTAGGAGCGGGTTGAGGTCGAGCTCGCGCACGCGGGGCTGCTCCGCAACGAGCTGGGCGAACCGCACCACGAGCTCTTCGAGCGCCCCCAGGTCGATCTCGCCCAGCGCGATGTCGGTGCGGAGCCGGGCGTCGCGGAGTGCGGCGTAGACCCGTGTCTGCTCCATCATGCGCCGCGCGAGCGTCGTGTTGAGCGGCGGGAGCCCGAGCGCGGTGTCCTGCATGACCTCGGCGAACGATCCGCCGGCACCGAAGCGGATCACAGGGCCGAAGACCGGGTCGAGCGTCGCGCCGAGGCGCATCTCCAGGCCGCGCTGGCGGATCATCGGCTGGACGGTCACACCGGCGAACGGCCTCGTCTCGTCGTCGTCGAGTCCCTCGGAAGCGCTCAGGCCTTCGATCTGCGCAAACGCCTCGCGCACCTCAGCCTCGGTGCGGAGGTTGAGAAACACACCGCCGAGCGCGCGCCGGTCAGCCGTCGTGTCGGCGTGTAGCTTGACGACAGCCCGGCTTCCCGCATCGAAGAGTTGCTGCGCAAGAGCTACGGCCTCGTCGGCCGTCCGCGCGAGCTGGGGAGTAGCCCCCGTAAACCCGTAGCAGGCCAGGAGCGCTTTCGACTCGATCTCGTTGAGGGTGGTCCGCCCGCTGTCGAGCGCTGCTTGGATCAGGCGGGCAGCCCGGTCGCGGTCGGGGAGACCGTCCTCGTCGGCGGGCAGCGCCGGGGTTTCGTAGAGGGCGCGGAGGTTATAGCTGTAGCGCCAGAGGTAGCCGAAGACCCGCGCCGCCGTGTCCGGGTAGGCGAAGGTGGGAATGCCCGCGCTGTTGAGAAGCGCCGTGGCGTTCGCCACGTCATCGGCCCCCATGAAGCTGGCGATGAGCGGCTTGGC
>JBCDFF010000043.1:0-17397 GCA_039178415.1 Bacteroidota bacterium | reverse complement strand
GGCGGAGCGCGTCCACCTCTCGCAGTCGGCGCTCTCGCGGCAGATCCAGCACCTCGAAGCCGACCTCGGCACGCAGCTCCTCGACCGCTCGACCCGGCGCGCCACGCTGACCGCCAGCGGCCACGCCTTCCTGCGCGACGCCCGCGAGGTGCTGCGCTGGGTGGACCGCGCCCGCGAGTCGGCCCGCGACGCGGCCGACGGGCGGACGGGCACGCTGCGGCTCGGCTTCGTCAGCTCGGCCGCCGTGCAGGTGCTCCCGACAGTCCTGCGGGCCTTTCGCGAAGGTGCGCCTCAGGCATCGGTTCATCTCGTCGAGCGTTTCCCTGACGAGATCCTCGATGCCCTCCGCGCCCGCGAGATCGACCTGGGCCTGTCGCGCGGACCGTTCGAGGACACCGACGGCCTCGTGGTAGAGTCCTTGGCGAAGGAGCCGCTTGTGGCGCTGCTCCCGCTGCAGCACCGGCTCGCCGCCTATGACACCGTCCCTCTGTCATCGCTGGCCGCTGAGCCGTTCGTGCTGCCGCCGCGCCACCACGCGCAGGGCTTCGTCCGGGTCCTGTATGCGCTCTGCGGCTCGGTCGGCTTCGCGCCGCGCGTGGTCGAGGAGACCGAGCCGATGGCGACCATCGTGGCATTCGTTGCCGCGGGGTTGGGTGTGACCATCGCGCCCGCGTCGGTCGGGGCGCGGGCACAGGGCCACCTCGTCGCCCGCCCGCTCTCGGGTGTGCCGCCTCACGTCACGGCCACGACCGCGCTCAGCTTCGTCTGGCGCGACGGCGACCTCCCCCCCGTCGCCGACCGGTTTCGCCAGGAAGCCGCTGCGCTCGGGCTCACGGCGAAAGGAACCGGCAGAGCGAAGAGGCCGGGAGAAGGAAGCTCTGATACCAACTACGAGACATAGAAGTGCATGGCTGCACTACGCCCAACCCAGTCATCCCCGCGAATGCGGGGACCCACCAGGTCAGGCCGATGTGCACACACTACCTCTCTTTCGAAGGGACGGGATGCTCGGAGGTACCTCCCTCCTCGATCCGTCGTACTTCGGCGTTGCGCGTGGTCACCAGGCATTTGTGTGGGTCCCCGCCCCCGCTTCCGCGAGGGCAGGCAGTGCGCGGGGATGACTACAAAAAGCGCTGGAGACGTAAACGATACAACCTCCCTGTCTCTCCGTCTCGTCACAGAATCCGGTCGCGGACGGCGGCGGCGTAGGTGCGGCTCACGCGCACGGTCGTGCCGTCAGTGAGCGCGGCGCGGTAGCCGCCGGAGCCGTCGCTCTGGAGGTGCTGGAGCGCGTCGGCGGCGATGACGGTTGAGCGGTGGACGCGGATGAAGCGCGCGGGGTCGAGGCGGTCGGCGAGTGCTCCCAGCGACTCCCCTGCGGTGTAGGCGTCGGTGGCGGTGTGGAGCGTCGCGTAGTCGCCCGCAGCTTCGATCCAGAGCACATCGGCGGTGCGAACAGGGACGATGCGCGTACCTACGCGGACGAAGAGCCGATCCGCCCAGGTGTCGCGGGCGGCCGGCTCGCGCTGCGTCTGCTGGAGGAGCTGCGCGAGGCGTTCGAGGTCGGACGACGGGGGTTCACTGGAAACAGCCTCGCGGCGGCGTGCCTCGACGGCGGCGACCGCTTTCTCGAGGGCCGCACCGAAGCGCTCGATGCTGTAAGGCTTGAGGAGATAGTCGACCGCGCTCACCTCGAAGGCGTCGAGGGCGTAGCGGTCGTAGGCCGTCGAGAAGACCACGGCAGGGAGCACGTCGGCTTCGTCGGCCAGCGCGGCGAGCACGTCGAAGCCGGTACGGCCCGGCATCTGCACGTCGAGGAGGAGCAGGTCGGGCCGGAGGCTCCGCGCGAGGGCCACGGCCTCGTCGCCGTTGGCGGCCTCGCCGACCAGGACGAGGCGACCGGCGAGGTCGCCAGCGAGCGCGGCGAGGTATTCCCGGACGAGCGCGCGGGCAGGCGGCTCGTCGTCGGCGATCACGAGGCGGACGGGGGTGCTCATGGTGCAGCGTGCAGGTCTGAACGATCGGGTACGACGGCAGCGTCCTGCCTGCGGGGAGCCGTAGCCCACCGGACGTTAGACACCAACGCGACAAGATGCGCCGCGATTCTCGGGAGCCGATTCTCAGGGGCCGTGTCTCCCTGAACTTCGCCCACCGTGAACGAACCTTGCTGTGGAGCGTAGGGAACGGCTGATGCCTCTTCATTGGGGCTGCGATGCCGTCGCGTAGCGCGGAGGGTGCCTGGTGGGGCGCTCGGTCGAGCCTGCGTGACCTCCGACCGAGATTCTTTTCGCCGAACCCTTCCAACCCATGTCCCGCTCGTTCGTCATCGACCTCACCTCGAAGGCCCAGGCCGAAGCCAAAGGTGAAGACGCCAACCAGTCGCCGTTCCCCGAACCCAGCCCCGAGCTCCCCGAGGCGACCGTCGAGAACGTGCCCTCGTTTCTCCAGACCGGCCTCGAAGGGCTCGGCTGGGACGGCCTGATGCCCGTCCAGGCCAAGTCGATTCCCTACATGCTCGAAGGCCACGACCTCGTGGTGCAGAGCCGCACCGGCAGCGGCAAGACGGGCGCGTTCCTGCTGCCGCTCCTCGACCTGATGATGCCGGACGAGGCCGCGACGCAGGCCCTCGTCCTCTGCCCGACGCGCGAGTTGGCGCGGCAGATCTTCGAGGAGTTCGAAAAGATGAACGACGCCCAGCCCGAGGACGAGCGCTTTCGGGTGGTTGCCGTCTACGGCGGCACGAAGTACGGCCCGCAGATCGAGGCCTTCAAGGCCGGCGCGCACCTCGTCATCGGCACGCCGGGCCGCATCCTCGACCACCTCGACAAGGGCACGCTCACCCTCGACGCGCTCCGCGTGCTCATCCTCGACGAGGCCGACGAGATGCTCTCGATGGGCTTCTACCCGGCGATGAAGCAGCTCAAGCGCTTCCTCCCCGACGACCGCATGAGCCACATGTTCTCGGCCACGATGCCGAACAGCGTGCAGCGCGTCGCCCGCGAGTTCCTGCGCGAGCCGAGCTTCATCGGCGTCTCCGGCGGCACGATCCACGTCGACGCGATGACGCACCGCTACGTCCGCGTCACGCAGATGGAGAAGGACCGCGTCCTCGCCCGCCTTATCGAGCTGGAGAACCCCGAGAGCGCGATCATCTTCGCCAACACGCGCCGCGACGTGGACTACCTCGCGCAGTTCCTCGCCAACTTCGGCTACGACGCCGCGCCCATCTCGTCGGACTTCTCGCAGAAGCAGCGCGAGAAGACGATGCAGCGCCTCCGCGACGGCGAGCTCCGCTTCCTCATCGCCACCGACGTGGCCGCGCGCGGCATCGACATCTCGGACCTGAGCCACGTCTTCCAGTACGACGTCCCGCAGGACCGGGAGTACTACATCCACCGTGCCGGACGCACCGCCCGCGCGGGCAACACGGGCGTTGCGGTGACGCTCACCACGAAGGAGGACATCAACCAGCTCAAGATCGTCGAGCGGAAGTACGAGATCGACTTCGAGGAGATCGAGATCCCGACCGACGAGGACGTGGCGGCGAAGGTCGCCGAGCGCACGCTCGCGCAACTCGAAGACGCGTATCGTGAGCTCTCGCGCCTGGAGCAGGAGCGCATCGGCCGCTTCATCCCGCTCGTGCAGACCCTCGTCGAGGAAGGCGAACCGGAGGTGCTAGCGATGCTCCTCGACGAGTTCTACCGCGCTTCGCTGCATGGCAAGCCCTCCACGCTCCTCACGCCCGAGGGCGAAACCGTCGAGGACGCCTACACGCCGGAGGTTGCCGACGACCTCCTGGACGACGACCCGAAGGAGAAGCGCAAGGCGCGCCGCGAGAACGGCCGAGGACGGGGGCGGCGACGCGACTGATAGGCGTCGGCTGCTCCAGAAGATGAACATGAAGAGCAACGCTGAGATCACCCGCTATGCGCTCGAAAACGACCTGATTCAGTGACGTGGTTGCTCGGTCTACGATAGAGGCACCGCATGGCTAGGCGTACCTCGGCAGTTCCAGCGTTCTCGTGGGGGTGGACGCTGGCGAGTATGGTCGCGTTCGTGGGCATCGAATTGGTGCTGGGGGCGCTCGTCGGGGGAGTGCTGCTCGAGAACGCGTTCTCGTACAACCTCCGCTTCCTGCTGCAGGGGCTGCTGAACATCGCGAGCTACTTCCTGGGCGGGCTGCTCATCGGCGTGGTGTCGCCGGGGCTGCGGCTGCGCGAGCCCGCCGTGGGGGCCGCGCTCGCGATCGTGCTGATGTTCTCGCTCACGGCGCTGACACCGTTCCGCTTCATCGGCGCAACGGGTGGGAAGGTGCTCGTGGGGGCCGCGATTGCGTTCTGCCTCGCGCTCGTTGGGGCGGCGCTGGGCGAGAAGCTCACCGGCAACAGGCTCCCCGGGTAGGGCGGCCAGCCGTCGGCTCGCAATCATGGGCTTGCACTCCACGGACTTGCACTCGCGGGCTTGGGACGGCCGATAGCTCTACGTCGCCTGCCGTGCCCCCGTGTGACCTGGCGCGCTGAACCGGCGGCTTGGTGCGCGGTTGAACCCCGACATCCATCCAGCCTCTTCCCATGCTTCGCTCGACCTTCCGCCTGTTCGGCCTCGCCGCCCTCGCCGTTGCCTTTGCGCTGCCCGTGCTAACGCCAACAGCGCTCGCGCAGGACGCTGCCACGATTAAGCAGATGCTCCAAGACCGCGACACCGAGATCAAGGCGATCCTCGGCACGGGCACCTCCTACACCGACGCCCAGCGCGAGCGCCTCCGCACCGTCGTCAACGACGTGATCGACTTCCGCGCGATGGGCGCCTACGCCCTCGGCGACACCTGGGACACGCTCACCGAGGAGCAGCGGTCGCGCTTCGTTGATGCCTTTTCCGGCACCGTCCGCCGCCAGTCGCTAGCCCGGCTTGACATCTACCAGGCTACGGTGTCCTACGGTGAGGTCGCCGTAGACGGGACGACCGCCACGGCCACCACCACCACGACCTACCGCGACACGCGTGCCGAGGTGGTGTATGACCTCGCCAAGAGCAATGGCGAATGGCTCGTCACAGACATCACGATCGACGGGGTGGGTACTGCAGGGCCCTACCGTCGCTCGTTCCAGCGCATGATCGCCCGGCGCGGGTATGACGCGCTCGTGTCCAGCCTGGAGAGAACGCTCGCACGCGAGTAGACCTAGGTTACGCGCCTAGCTACGGGTGACGAGGTGCCAGAGAAACACCAGTTCGGGGCGTGCCGCTGCCGCGACAAAGCCCAGCGTGAGCACACCGAGCACGAACGGCACCGCAAAGCCCAGCCCAAGAACGCGGGCCCACGACACGCGTGTCACCCCGCCTAGGTCTACGAGCGTTCGGATCTGGCCGACCAACTCTGCAAACACCCACACGCCAAGCAAACCAAGCGCCCACACGGCTAGGCCGAGGCTCGGCGGCTGCGACGCCAAGGCCATCGCCGCGATGAGCAGCAGCAGCATCGGCCACCGCGCCCAGACGGTCAGCGTCAGTGCCTGCGCCGGTAGCAGCCGATTGGCGCGGGAGAGCACGGCCATAGCCACCACGTTGATGAGCTGCACGAGCGCGTAGAGACTGGCAAGGAGGACGACAAGCAGCACCGGCTGCTGGAGTAGGGTGTTGAGCCCCCGTAGCACGTTGGGCGGGAGGCCTGCGGCGAGCAACCCGAGCACATCGGTCTGCCCGAGCGTCCTCAGCGCGATGGCCCAGATCACACCCACGCCGAGCGCGAGGACGCTTGCGAGGGCCGCCGTCTGCCAGCCCTCCACGCCACGCGCCCGTCGCACCGCATCCTGGTACATCGACGGGCGCAGGACGTGCTCGGTGGCGAGCACCTGGAACGTCGGCGTGAGCCAGTAGAGGTAGGCCAGCGCAAGAACGAGCAGCCAGCCGACCATCACGAGCAGCGTCGGGCGCCGCCCCTCCGGGGCCACGCCTGCGTCGATGGCGAAGAGGGTCTGCTGACCCGTGAACAGGCCGGTCACCACGTCGAAGACGGGGCGCGGCTGGTCGTCTTCATCGCGGAGGCCATACTCGGTCGCGCTGACGTTGGTCGCGAGCAGCGCCCCCTCGCGTCCCGAGTCGCGCCACCGGTAGACGAAGAGTGTCCACGGCTCGGCTTCGAGCGCTGCGCTGAGATGGGTTTCAAGCATCCTCGCCTGCGCCTCGGCGGACGCAGGCACGGCGTGCCCCCCGTCGCGGCCAGGCCGCACCGCCGCACCGACGGCCAACCCCACCGGGGTGTTGGAGTGCGACCGCCAACGCGCCAGCAACGCGGCAGGGTCAGCATCCAGCGCGTCGAGCAGCACGGCATCTACGTCGTCCGCGCAAACGTCATCGTCCACAAAGCGGGAAGCGTAGTAGGTCGTTGCCCCAGGTGGCCCGGTCTCGCGGACGAGGCGCTGGAGCCGCTCGACGTAGGCACACGCGGCCGGGTCGCTCGTGTCGCTGCCGATGGTCAGCCCGAAGTGCCGCGCCGACGGGTGCGCCGCGCTCCGGGCCAGCGCCTCCGCGAGGGCTCGCTCTGCATAGACGAGCGTGTCGCGCAGACGAACGGCTGGCAGCGTCCGGATGGGAAGGTCCTGATAGACCGCAATACCGCGCCGAGTCGCTGCGGCGAGCACGAAGTCCTGCTCGACAGCCTCCGTACGCACCACACGGACGCCCGCGTCCTGCATCGCCGCGAGGTCAGCGAGCGCCTGCGCGGAGTCGGCAGGCACGTCCCACACAACGCCCACCGGCACCGATGGCTGCGCCGTGGCACGCACCGGCGCGACGAGCAGCGAGACGAGGGCACACAGAGGAAACAGCCAGCGCATGCCGGAAGCTACGCCCGCCGCTCATCCCGCTTCGTTCGAGTCCGGCGCGGTCGACTTCGACGCGTTCGCTGGCAGGGCGAGCACGAACGTCGCGCCGCCGCCGGGCGTGGGCTCTACGTCCAGCGTACCGCCGTGGCCCTGCGTCACGATGTCGTAGCTCAGGCTCAGTCCCAGGCCGATGCCCTGTCCCGTCGGCTTGGTCGTGAAGAACGGCTCGAAGACCTTCGCGCACAAGTCGTCCAGGACGCCCGGCCCGTTGTCGCTCACGCGCACCTCGACCCGGTTGCTGTTCCGCCGCGTCGTCACGATCACGCGGGCCCCGGGCGTTGCCGCCGCGGTGAGAGCGTCGAAGGCGTTGCCGAGCAGGTTGAGCAGCACCCGCCCGATTTCCTGCGGCGCGAGGTCCACGCGGCCCGCCTCCGCATCGAAGTCGCGGACGACCTCCACGGCAAAACCCGGATCGCGGGCACGCGCCCCATGCCAGGCGAGGTCGATGTGCTGGTCGACGAGCGCGTTGAGGTCGGTCGGCTGAAGCGCACTCTCGCCCGTGCGTGCGTGGTCGAGCATCGCCCGGACGATGCCGTCGGCGCGGCGGGCGTGCGCCTCGATGCGCTCGGCGTGCACGCGCAGGTCGGCCCGCAACGCCTCGGCTTCCTCGGGGTCGTCTTCTGCGTCTAGGTCATCGAGCAGCTCGCGCGAGAGCGACGCGAAGTTGGTGACGAAGTTGAGCGGGTTCTTGATCTCGTGCGCGACGCCTGCCGTGAGCATGCCCAGCGACGCCATCTTCTCCTGCTGCACGAGCCGGGCCTGCGCCGCCGTGAGGTCGGCGAGCGACTGGTTCAGTTCTGCCGTCCGCCGCTCGACGAGCAGTTCGAGGTCGCGGTTGCGCCGTTCAAGGGCCGTGGCGAGCGTCGCGCCCGGATCGAGGAGTGCGTCTTCGACGGAGAAATGGCAGTGGGCGAGCAGCCAGCGTCCGTCGAGCCGCTCCAGAACGAAGGTGTAGCGGGGCTCGATGGTGAGTTCCTCCGGCTCGGCCTGGATGAGCAGGCGCAGTTTTCCCGCCACGATGGCGAGGTCGTCGCGCAGCCGCCGCACATCCGTCCAGACGCTATCCCAACTGGTCGCATACGGCATCTGCGCTTGCTCGATGCGGATGGTGGCGACGAACGCCTCGGGGTCGGCGTAGAAGTCGTCGGGGCCGGTGCCTAACCCCGCGAAGTGCGGCGCGAGGAGTGCCAGCAGGCCGTCCAGCACGGCGGGCTCCTCGGTCCCCAATGTCTGGAAGAGGGCGGTTACGGCCGCCACGACCTCGGCATCGCGCTCGGCGTCATAGAGCATGGCAGGCAAAAGCGGCAGGCGATGGTGGACGGCGGTGCCTGCATGATAAACCGCCTCGTCCACCTCAGGGGCGGTCACCCCCCGTCGAACGCACCCGCGTCTACGTCCTGCAGGAAGGCGATCAGCCCCTCGAAGTAGCGCTCCATGTCGTCGTATTGCGCCAGGTGGCTGCCGTCGGGGCAGTGGAGGTGGCGGCCGCGCTGCACCTGCGTGGCCATCCAGGCCATGTGCTCGGGGTCCATCGTGTCGTGCGCGGCTCCGATGGTGAGCGTTGGAACGGCGATCTGCGCGAGGTCGGCCGTGCGGTCCCACGGCTCCAGCTTGCCGATGACGCCGAATTCGCTCGGGCCCTGCATGGGCACGTAGACGGCGGGGTTGAGGTGGTTGAGCGAGCGGAGGACTGGCTCGGGCCACTCCTCGGGCGACCTCCGCAGCACGTGCTTGGGATAGTAGTGCGTCATCAGGAGCTCTTCGTAGCGCGGATTCTCGTAGTCGCTGGCGTCTTCGAGCGCGCGCACCTCGGCGAGCACGTCGGGCGGGAGATGCGGTCCGAGCACGTCGGCGGCGTAGCGGTTGTAGGCCGGGATGCTAGCCATCATATTCGAGACGATGAGGCCCTTCAGATGCTGCTGGTGAGCCAGCGCATACTCCAGCGCGAGCAGTCCGCCCCACGATTGCCCGAAGAGGAAGAAGTTGTCCGGCGTCAGCCCGAGCGCCTGCCGCACCTGCTCCACCTCCTCGACGAAGCGGGCCGTGTCCCAGAGGCGATCGTCGTCGGGCTGGTCGCTGTAGTGCGAGCCGAGTTGGTCGTAGTAGTAGTACTCGATGGCAGCCTCGGGGAAGAAGCTGTCGAAGACCTCGTAGAGCTCGTGCGTCATGCCGGGGCCGCCGTGGAGCAGCAGCACCTTGATGCGCGGGTTGTTGCCCACGCGCTTCGTCCACACGCGGAAGGTGCCGTGCGGCGTGGTGACAGGGAGCAGCCGAACGCCGCCGGTGAGCACGTCGGGGCGACCGGTGCGGTCAAAGTAGGTGGCGAGGCGATCCATGGCAGAGCCTGTGTGAGGGAGGCGGGCTGAAAAAAGCCCCACCGCCAGCGTGCGACGGTGGGGCTGAACGTGTGGGGCTGAGCGAGGCCGACTTAGCTGCCCACGTTCTCGGTGGCCGGAATGGGAAACTCTGTCCACACGTTGTCGGCCTCGATGACGTTGCCATCCCTATCGGTCCGCTCCGAGCGGTCGATCGGTAACGTGCTGAGGCGGTCGTAGCGCCGTACGTCTATCCAGCGGTGGCCCTCGCCATAGAGCTCGTAGCGCCGCTGGCGGAGCATCTCGTCGAGGACCGCGCCTTGCTCGGCGGCCCCGCTGTAGGCGGCGAGGCCTGCGGCATTGCGGATCGTGTTCAAGTCCTCGATGGCCCCCGAGAGATCGCCGGTCTGGGCGCGGGCCTCGGCGCGGAGCAGCACCAACTCGGCGTTGCGCGTGATCGGGATCGCATCCGTGACGGACTTGTACCGGAAGAAGCTGAACTGCGAGGCCAGTTCGTCAAACGAGGACACCGTAGGCTCCCCATCGTCGCCGAGCCGCTGCTCTACTTTGTCAATGCGCGTGTCTCCCTCCTCAATCTCGTTGGCGTAGCTCGGGTGGGCTAGGATGGCGTCACCGACCGCGTTGGTAGGCGGAAAGAACACCGGGTTGGTCAGGTCACCGCCCCCGGTCGAGAAGAGGTGGCCGACGCCCGACTCCAGGTCACCCACCTCGATCCCGTCTACGTCGAACGCGTCAGCGAGGAGCGTGAGCACCCGCGCGTAGTTGCCCTGGTAGGTTGCTACCCGGGCGGCAATCGCCCGGTTCAGGTAGGTGATGTCCACCGTCGTACCGAAGAAGGACGCGCTCCCTTCGAGATCGCCGAGCCCCTCGTCGAGCAGCGCCGTGATCTGCGCGAGCGAGGCATCGTAGCTCTCGACCGGCCCAGCAGCCTCCTCTCCCACACCGATGAACCGCAGACCGTTCTGGAACGTCAGATTGAGGTTGAGCAGGTACTGGTAGGCTTTCCAGGTCTTCGCGTAGCCCCGGGCGTAGCTGGCCTCCTCGGCGGCGAGGCGGTCCACCGCGTTTTCGAGCGCGGCGTTGGACTCCACGAGCTGGAGCAAAATGTTGGCATTGCGAACGACCCGGTACCTCGCATTCCAGGGCCGCGTGATGTAGAACGTGTTGTCGTCCAGCACCGACGTGCCCCGGCCAAGCAGATCCCCCGTGAAGCGGGGCTCTGCGTTGCTGGTCCGCCAGTACTCCCGGCCGATCACGCCCACATCGATGAGGTAGAGGTCGAGGTCAACCCGCGAGGCGGCTTCGACGCCCAGGGCGACGGCCGAGAGGTTTTCGATGGAGGGGTCAGCGAGGATGTCTTCGAGGGCGGGGCCGTTGGGGCTCGACTCGTCCTCGACGGTGAAGAGGTCGCAGCCTGCCAGGCTCCCTACGAGGAGGAGCAGCGCTGCGGCGCGTAGGGTTATGTTCTTCATGTTTTTAAGTGCGATGGCGTTCGGTGGCAGAGTCAAGGAGCGTCCTTCCATGGTGGGCCGGCGCTAGAGGCCGAAGCTGATGTGGAAGAGGAAGCTCCGGGACGAGGGGAACGGGGTCACCTCGACACCGGTCGCCACGGGCTGCGTGCCGAAGTTGTTCACCTCGGGGTCGTAGCTCTTGTAGGGGGTAAAGACGAACGCGTTGTTTGCCGAGACGCCCACGCTCAGGCCGCGCACCTGCGGCAGGTAGCGCCCGATGGCCTCGTCGGGAACCGTGTAGTACAGCCCGATCTCGCGGATCTTGAGGTAGGACGCGTCCTGCACGAACTGCCGCGCCGAGACGCCGAGCTGGGAAAGCCGCTGTCCTGCGTTCTCGTCGTAGTCGGGGCTGGTCCCGCCAAGGTCCGTGAGCAGCTCTGAGAGGTTCAGGTTGTCGCCCCCCTTCTTCCAGTGGGCGAAGATGGTGAGGCGCAGGTTTTTGAAGAGCGTCACATCGTTGAGGAACGACATCTGGAAGTCCGGGGCCGCGTCCCCGAGCACAAACACGCCGTCCGACGTGCCATCGCCGTCGACGTCGTCGATGCCGACGATCTGGGTGGGGCTCTGGCCCTCCTCGATCTGGATGGAGCCCAGGGTGTTGCCGAACCCGCCACCGAGGGCCCGGAAGGACGGCACCGTCAACTCCGTCACCTCGGCGTCGTTCGTCCAGAAGTTGGTGCGCGTCACCCAGCGCACCGTGCGGGTGTTGACCGGGATCAGGCTCAGCCCGACCTCGAAGCCCGTGTTCGTTAGCTGCCCGCCGTTGAGCGTCTCCAGGGTGAAGCCTGAGGAGGGCTCCACCTCGCGGGTGAGCAGCAGATCATCGATCACCTTGCGGTAAGCCGTGAACTCGAGATTGGCGCGACCGTCGAAGCCGGACACGTCAAAGCCCCCCTCGATCTCCGTGGCGCGCTCGGGCTGCACGTCCGGGAAGCCACGCTGACCGCCGATGATGATGCCCAGGCCTCCCCCCACCGCGATCGGGTTGAAGATGGTGAACTTGGAGCCGAAAGCCGCCGTGTTGCCCGTCTGGCCGAACGCAGCGCGGAGCTTCACCTGGTCGAGCAGTTCGACGTTCCAGAACGGGAACTCGGCTAGGTTGGCGGCGAGCGAGGCCTTCGGGTAGACGTAGATCTCGTCCACGTCGCCGTTGAGCGACGAGCGCTCGGCGCGGAAGCCGAGCGTGGCCACGATGCGGTCGGCGTAGTTGACCTCTTCTTGGAAGAAGAACGCCCGGTCGTCCTGGACAAGCCGCTGCTGGTTGGGCTGGAGCGACGCTGCCAGGTCCACGTTGAACTGGTCCGGCACGAGGCCAGCGCCGACGCTCGTGACGATGTCCTGGTCCTGGGTGAACGCGGTGAAGCCCGCCTGCGTGGTAAAGAACACGTTCGGCCCTGGCAGGGAGAGCGTGTGGACGAGGGCACCGCGCAGGTTAGCGTTCAGGTTGTTGGTACGCCCCTGGATGCTCTGACCAGGCAACCCAGCCCCTTCGTAGAACTGGAGTTCCTCCGGGAAGCGGGCGTCCTGGTCCAGGTTGAAGAAGTCCGCGCCGCCTTCGAGGACGGCTTGGAGTCCCTGCGTGCTCTGCTGGAAGACGTTGTAGGTAACCCGCCCAGAGGCGATGACGCGGTTGATCGTCTCTCCGATGGAGGCAAGGTCGCGCACCTGGAAGGGATTCGACGTGTTGAACGGGTGGTCCGGGTAGGTACCGTCCTCGTTCGGCAGGATGTCGATGAAGCTCGGCGTCGCCGTAAGCGAGACGCCAAACGTCGTGCCCGAGTTGTCATTGCCTGTGAGGCCCCGTTGGGCCGTCGAGCGGACGTAGTTGGCCGTCACATCAGCAGAAACCTTGCTTGAGAAGCGGTGCGTGATGTTGATTCGCGCCGACTGCTTCTCATAGCCCGTGTTCTCGATGATGCCCTCGTCATCCTTGATGAGGCCCGAGATGAAGAACTGCGTGCGGTCGTTGCCACCTGAGGCCGCGAGGGACGTCGTCGAGAGCAGCCCTGCGTTGCCGTAGAACTCGTCCTCGTAGTCGATGAAGGCACCGCCCGTCTGGTTGAAGAGGTCTCGGATCGCCTGCTGCCCTGCCTCGAACTCGGCGATCTCCGCAGGGGTGGCGTCATCGCGAGGGGTAGACGGGCCGTACTGCGCGACGGCGGTCTCTTCGGTGAAGCGCCGCGTGCCCACCTTGTTGACGATGGTGGTGAAGCCGAGCGACTGGCGGACGCTGAACTGGACGCCGCCAGCCGCGTTGCCGCGCTTGGTCTGGATGATGACCACCCCGTTGGAGGCCCGCGCGCCATAGATCGCCGCTGCCGACGGCCCCTTCAGGATCTCAATCGATTCGACGTCCTCGGGGTTGAGATCCGCGATGCGGTTGGCGGGCTGGTCCTGGCTGGAGGCGTTGCCGCCGGCCGCTGCGGCCGTGACCGCGTTGACGCCGTTCGAGATCGCGTCGTTGTTGAGGATCACGCCATCGACGATGAAAAGCGGCTGGCTCTCCCCATTGATCGTGGTGATGCCGCGCAGCTTGACCGCGATGCCACCGCCAGGCGCACCGGTGTTTGCCGTGATGACGCCGCCAGTAATCTTGCCGCTGATCGCCCCGTCGAGGGTCTGAGGGGTCGAGATCTCAGCGAGTTCTCGGGCAGAGATCGTCTCCACCGAGTTCGCGAGGTTCGAGCGCTTCACCGAGGAGGCGAGCCCACTCACGACTACCTCGTCGAGGCCAAGCACGTCCTCCTGAAGGCGGATGTCGAGCGTGATCGTCCCGGAGGCCTCGGGGATGCTCACCTCCCGGGTGCGATACCCCACGAAGCTGGCTTCGAGCAGGCTCGCCGCTGGGGTGAGTTCGAGTTCGTAGCGTCCGTCGGCATCAGTCATTGCACCGATCTGGGTACCGACAATCCGAACGTTGACGCCGGGGAGCGTCTCGCCAGTCTCGGCGTCGGTGACTTGGCCGCTCACCGAGAGCGGTCTGTTTTGGGCATAGGTAGCGGGGGCGAGGAGCGCGATCACCAGAGCGATCACGATCCCCCATCCATAGGGGCGGGTCATGGTTGGGGTCCTAGTGGTGAGACGAAAGCTTCGTCCTGCGCCGCAGTGACGCGCCGGTGAGAGGCGATGGAGAGGGGAAGGCTGTCAGAGCAGCTGCGTGAGACGTGCACTTCATGTTAAGAAACGATGACCCATAATTACCACATCGGCTCACTATGGCCCCTAAGGTCTCGCTTATTCGAGCTCTGACGCCGCTAAGTCCTCCCCTGTCTTTCCTCAACGAAGGAGGCCCCACCGCCGGAGCAGTGAGGCCTAGATCTGGGTGTCTGGGTGCTGTCTCGTGTGGTAGCGTCTTCAGGCTGTCTCGTGTGGTAGCGTCTTCAGTTCGCCGACACGTCTGCCAGCGCCTCCATCGCTGGGAGCGCATCTGTGATGGCCAGCACCTTGCGCGCCCGTACCGCGTCTGCATTCGTCGGCAAGTCGGTGTCGGTTGTGCAGCCGGGGCAGGGGTTGTCAGCCAGCCAGGTCGCGGCAGCCTGATGGGCCTGTTCAGCAGCGGCCGCTCGTCGCTCTGCAGACCACACACCTTCAAGCCGCTCAAGCGCAGGCACGAGCAGCGACACGTCGGGGTGACGGTGCGCAACGAGGCGTTCCACGTGGGGGGCTAGCAGCGCAGCCTCTTCGACGAACTCCGGGGAGGCTTCGCTCCTCGCAAGCACCTTGGCTGCGAGCACCTGCTCGACCTGGTAAGCCATCGGATGATCGGTGAGCGCAACGATTCCAGCCTCCAGGTCTTCAGCGATGCTGTCGAGCGTCGAGGCTTGGCGCAGCAAGAGGTCAAGATCGTAGGCAGCCTCGGCGAGGGCTTCCATCTGGGCTGCATAGGCGGCGCGTGCTCCCAGATCGCTACTCGACGGGACAACGGGCGCCGACGCCGGGCGCACGATCGGGATATAGGTGTCTACTGTGGTAGGCCCGACCGGCGCGGACGTAACGGGGGCTTCTTGACAGCCGACGGTAAGCGCCAGGAGTGCAGTGACTAACACAAAGCGTATCATTTGAGCGGGGTGTTGGGATTCGGGATAAAGAGAAGGAGGGCGTATCGATTAGCCGGGGCACCAACCGCCCCACTGTCCACTGCCGCTGTAATACGCGCTAGTCCCGTCTTCGCAGCCGATCCACATCTGCCAGCCCGCTTCGTCCTGCACTACGTTGGTGTAACATTCGCCGAAGTACCAGCTGCATCCAGGAGGTATGGCCCAGACCGGTGACGCCCAGAGTAGGGCAGCCAGCAGCGTTCCCGAGAGTAGTTTTCTCATAACAGAGGATTGATTAAAGAAGGAAAGGTGAGCCACACGATACCCAAGGCCGCTACACCTAACCAACTTTTTCTCTGTTAAACGCCGATTTTGGACGAACGCACAGTGTTAATCACGGAAATGCGTGATACCCTGCATAGCACGTACAGGACGAGTCCACGTTTCCTATTCGCCGCGATCCTTGCGACTCCATGCCCTGCTATGCGAGCTACCTCTAAACGCTTTCGCCAATGGAGTGAGGGGCGTCCTTAGGCTTGAAACGCTCAACCAACGGACAGCTCACTCCTGCATGACGCAGCGCCTCCGCACGCTCCGCATCGTAGAGCGCTCCACGTTCGATGGCATACTCATGTAGCTGAGTAAGACGACCAAGGTCCTCTACCGACCCTGGGGCTTCCGGATCGTAGTAGCGGGCGCACGTCAGATCGGTCCCCTCGAAGCTGCTTACCCGGTCCCATCCTCGGATATCGTACAAGTTGACCTGCTCCAAGCTAGCTCCTGTCAAGTCCACTTCGTAGAAGTAGGCCCGGCTCAGGGTTGCTCGATCAAGTCCTGCCCCATGCAGTCTAACGCCACTCAGCAAAGCTCCGCTCAAATCGACAGCTTCCACAGCTGCTCCGGTCAGGTCAAAGTCTTTTAGCACGGCACCACGCAGCGATGCCCCATGCATGGTGAGAGCTCTACCGCTACCTCCTTCGACGCGAAGGCTGTCGAGGTTTGCTCCTCCGCTTATCCATGCTCCGTCTAGCACTGCGTCGTACAGCGCCGCGCCTTCGAGGGCGGCCCCATTGAAACGCGTTTGTTGGAAGTCTGTGTCGTACCACAGCGTCTTCCGCAAATCCAGATTCTGCAGGACGATCCCCCGAAAGCTAGATCCCGTCGGGACCGTTAGATCATGGACAGAGGACGGGGCTCTTCCTCTGCGCTCCAGGGTGTTTACAAGCGCATCGCTGTAGAGGAGGCGAAACGCACTGAGAGATACAGGAGGCGCAGAATCTTTGAGGAGCACACTCAGCATGTCGTATCCAGCAAAGGGTGCTACGGCAAGAAGTTGGCGGATGGGTGCGAGCGTCGACTCGCTGGGTAGCATCCAGACCTGGCCGCTTTCTCGAGGCATGATGACCTCTTTCGTCGCCGCCTCGAAACGAATCTCGGAAACACTATCCGGGTGGATAGGAGGCACGTACAAGTAGTCGCGTAGAGATTGCATTCGGTCAAAAATCAGCAACTCGTTCTGTCGCTCGAGCTGTTCCGCCTCTGCCCGGATCCACTCGTTCTGCTGTACTAGTAGCTCGTTCTGCCGATCTACTAGCTCGTTTTGCTGTGCCGCCAACTCGTTCTGCTGTGCCGCCAACTCGTTCTGTCGCTCCAGCAGGCGATTTCCCCAGGATGCTAGCAAAAGCGTTACAACGGTTGCCAGGCCCCACTTTTTCGCCCGGGCCGCCAACGCACCCGGCTGACTGCGTATGCGCTCCCACGCGCGACTGGTAGGCTGACTGGGGTGCTCTGGTTGATGGTCACGCGGAGACTCAGAGCGTGTACGAGTAAGCAAGAACATCATGGTACCTCAGCATAGATTCGACACCGTCGCCTGTTGGCTTTGATGAGGGCTCGTGCCACTACGCAAGCCCTCGTGTTCAAGGCCTAGCTAGGTAACGTTTGTGACACACGGGTTGTTACCGAACTTCGTCGGGTCCTCCAATTAGTGCCCTGACCTCGACGGCGAGGCCCTCTAAATGAGCAAGCCCCACCGCCGGAGCAGTGGGGCCTGGGTTGACCCTGGCGAGGTCATCCTTGAGGACTCATAGGGGCAAGCTAGCCCGAGGGGGTGACAGGTTGTGTCACTCCAGTGTGATGCGGGTGTTATCAGTCCATCATCTTGCGTAGGAAGGCCGGGACGTCGGGGTCGTCCTTGCGGATGCGCTCGCGGTCCTGCGGCGCGTCCGACGCCGGGCGACGGATCGTGACGTCGCGGCGCGCCTCGGCCTCCTCGTCGTACTCCCGGCGCAGGAACGCAGGCACGTCGTACTGCTTGAGGTTGCGCTCGCCCTTGTAGTCCACCGGAGCGGCGTCCTTGCGGCGCGTGCGACGGATCACGTTGGGCTGGATCAGCTCCGGCGCATCGGCGGGACGCGGAGCCGTCTCGCGCGGCTGAGGCGGCGGGGTCGGCTGGGCCACGACTGGCGGCGCAGCCGACGTGGTGGCGGGGCGCGACACCGGCATCGGCGCGGCCTCTTCGCGGGCGCGGTCGAAGCCCGTGGCGATGACGGTCACGGAGAGCTCGTCGCCCATTGCGTCGTCGATGACGGTGCCGAAGATGACCTCCGCGTCGTCGCCGGCCTCTTGTTGG
>JBCDFF010000042.1:0-17468 GCA_039178415.1 Bacteroidota bacterium | reverse complement strand
CGGTACTTCCGGAGTTGGTGTTGTAGGCAGCACGACAGCCCCGTTGCGTTGATGCGTGGCCGGCTGCCTCTCCAACGAAAACGCGGGACCACCCTTCTGGATAGCCCCGCGTCGTGTGTGCGGAAACGGGCGCGGGCGGTAGCCGCACAGACTCTCGCTAGAACTCGAGCGCGGCGTCAATCTGCTTGAGACGCAGCCTCGCCAGCGCGAGGTTTGATCCGTCCTTGTCGATGACGAGGTAGAAGAACAAGTTCGGGTTGTTGTGGGCCAACCGAATCAGGTGGTACTGCGTGTCCAGCGTGATCAGGATGTCATGGATCCGATCGGCCAGGCCAAGTTGAGTGCGGATCGACTTTTTCGCGCGCACGACCTCGGTGTTGCCCGCCGCGGCGAGTTCCATGTCGATGACACCGCCGCCGATCGTGCCGAGGCACATGCCGGTCTCGTAGTCGACGATGGCTGCGCCTACGGCACCGGAGATGCGCATGCTCTCGTCGAGCGCAGCGCGGATGTCAAGGGTATCTACCTGCATGAGTAGGTGGGGATGTGGTGGGATGGGAGACCTCCCAGGCGTGGGGGGTGCCGCCCCCGAATGGGCAACACCAGAACGGCTCAAAGTCAGTCAACCGCCGTGCCATTCTCAGACATCCACCCCCGGGACCCGTCGCAGATCGAGACGCGACTACATCAACGCCCCCCTCCGTCATGACTCCGGACGATTTGGATGTTTTGTATCTACGCTGGTATCGAGGGCAGGGCCTCACCTCCCTGCGCCTGGAGGGACTCATAGCGTAGAAACGAACGACGCACGCGTTCTCAAGGGGCGTGCCTTTGTCAACAGCCTATCCTCACGCGCCGGGCGTCGGCTCGAAGCGGAGGTGGAGCCAGGTCTGGTCGTGCTCGGCGCTCGTGAGCGTGTAGTAGGCGAGGAAGTTGGGCAGCGCCACGTGCCGCCGCTGGTTGCGCACCTGCACGACGACCTCGTCGGCGAACTGCTCAGCCACGATCTCGTCGGCATCGGCGAAGGGGACGCGGAGCGCGAGGTCGTAGGCGTCGCCAACCTCGGTGAGCGTCGTCGTCGGCTCGCGGTGGAGGACGGCGGCAGGGTCGCGCGGGGCGTCACCGTCGCGCGGGGCGGGGCCGTCGGCCGGGTAGAGCGTGGTCCCGATCTGGTCGAGCAGGTCGAGGCCGAAGACCTCCTCGCCCTGGTGCGGGACGTGGAGGATGGGCAGCGGGTCGAAGCTGTCGGCGATCTCGTCGAGGTAGCCCCGCTGCGCGGCGACGTACTTCGCCAGGAAGCCGTCGGCGGTGCCCTTGTCGTCCGGCAGCACGCGGTTCACGACGACGGCGTCCACGTGGTAGCCGTAGAGTTGGAGGTAGGTGTGCGCGCGGCGGGCCTCGGCGATCACCATGCGCTCGGGGTTGCAGACGAGCCGCACCGAGGTCACTGCTGGGTCCTGCATCACGGCCTGGATGGCTTCGAGCTTGCCGAAGAGGCGGTCGAGTTCCTCGTAGCCCTTGTCGAGGGGGATGCCGGTGGTGGCGCGGACGGCGCGGCCGACCGACTTAATCGCGGCTTTTTGGAACGGGAACGCCTTCGCCACCCACCACTGCGTCACCTGGGGGAGCGTGAGAAGCGTGAGCGTCTCCCCCGTCGGCGCGGCGTCGAGCACGATGAGGTCGTAGGTGCCCGCCTCGTAGACCTGCTCGACCCACAGCAGCGCCGAGGCCTCGCCCATGCCGGGCAGCGCCGCGAGCTCTTCGGCCGCTACCTTCTCGACGCCCTGCCACTTGAAGAGCACGAGCAGCAGGTCGCGCAGGCTCGCCCAGTGCTTCTTCATCGAGTAGTAGAGGTCGATCTCCTGCGCCCAGAGGTTCTCCGCGACGGCGACGGGCTCGGGGCCGAGCGGGCGGTCGAGCGCATCAGCGAGCGAGTGCGCGGGGTCGGTGGAGAGGACGAGCGTGCGGAGGCCGCGCTGGGCAGCGGCGAGCGCCGTGGCGGCAGCGGTGGTCGTCTTGCCGACGCCGCCCTTGCCGGTGAAAAGGAGGATTCGGGGCATTTCGGTGGTTCAGCGGGTCGGAACTTCAGTGATTCAGTAGCAAGCTGTCGGGAGCGCCGTGCCACGGCAAGCGTGGAATCGGGGAAATCGGGGAGCCGATGGTCGAGCGGCTCGTTCTTCGACGGTACCAATCCCGATGCAAGACCATGGCGGAGCTGTATGTGAGCACCGATGTTGAGACGGACGGGCCGATCCCCGGGCCGCACTCGATGCTGAGCCTCGGCTCGGCAGCCTACGCGGCGGACAAGACGCTCGTGAGCACGTTCTCGGCCAACCTCGAGTTGCTTGACGGAGCCGCGGGCCACCCAGACACGATGGCGTGGTGGGCGACGCAGCCCGAGGCCTGGGCGGCGTGCCGCACGGACCCACGACCACCCGCCGAGGCCATGCACGCCTACGTGGACTGGCTTGACGGCCTGCCTGCGCGTCCCGTGTTCGTCGCCTATCCGGCGGGCTTCGACTTTACCTTCGTCTACTGGTACCTCCTGCGCTTCGTGGGCCGCAGCCCGTTTTCCCACTCGGCGCTCGATGTCAAGACGTTCGCGATGGCGATGCTGGGCACCGAGTACCGCCGCTCGACGAAGCGCGCCATGCCGAAACACTGGTTCGACCCGCTGCCTCACACCCACGTCGCGCTCGACGACGCCATCGAGCAGGGCGCGCTCTTCTGCAACATGCTCGCTGAACTGCGGCCCTACTCCGAACCGCGGGAGTAACCCGCGCATCGCGGTTCCGTCTACCGCCCCCACATTCTCCGACCCAGCGTTCCCTGATCCAGCGTTCCCCGACCCAACGTTTTCTGTGCGCCGCTTCCTGCTCCTTCTCGTGTTCACGCTCGCGGCGGCTACGTTGCTCGCGGCCCCCATGCTGTTCCTGAGCACGACCCCGTCCAACAGCGACGCCGCCGAGACCGTGCCGCACGAACCCGCAGCAGCCGATCACGCCTCGCCGTTCCCGTCCAAGGTACGCGGCATGACGCTCGACGCCGTCGGGCGGCCCACCGACGACGCGCTGCCCGAGCTCGCCGCGCTCGGCGTGACGCACCTCGCGCTCATCCCGTACGCGTTCCAGCGCACGCACGACGACCCCAACCTGCGCTTCAACCCCGAGCCAGGCTGGTATTCGGAGAGCACGACCGGGGCCCGCGCGCTCGCGGCGCAGGCCGACACTCTGGGGATGCGCCTCATCGTTAAGCCGCAGCTCTGGCTCGGGCGCGACGAGGGCGAGTGGTCGGCCACCATCGGCTTTGACTCGGAGGCGCGCTGGCAAGCCTGGGAGGCGCGCTACCGCGACTACATGCTCTACCACGCGGGCATCGCCCAGGAGCTCGACGCGGCGCTCTTCGTGATCGGCACCGAGATGAGCCGCGCCGTCCGCGAGCGCCCCGCCTTCTGGCGCAGCCTCGCCGACACGCTCCGCACGGTCTACGACGGCCCGCTCACCTACGCGGCCAACTGGCACGACGACGCCGAGTTCGTCACCTTCTGGGACGCCCTCGACGTGATCGGCCTGCAGGCCTACTACCCGCTCGCGGCCCAGGGCGACACGACCCACACCGTCGAGTCGCTGTGCGACGGCTGGAAGCCGCACGCCGAGACGATCCGCGCGCTGGCCGACCAGTGGGACCGCCCGATCCTGTTCACCGAGGTCGGCTACCGGAGCGTGCCCTATGCCGCCGCGGAGCCGTGGCGCTGGCCTGAGCGCGGCGAGCGCGGCGTCGTCCAGCCCGACACGACGCTCCAGCGGCAGCTCTACGCCGCGTTCTTCGAGACGTGGTGGGACGACCCGGCCGTCGCAGGCGCGGTGTTCTGGAAGTGGAAGCCGCCGCTCGCCACCCGCCCCGACTGGCACCACGAGGCCGACGTGGACGGCGCGCCGCAGAACGGCATCGACCTCGGCTTCACGCCACGAGGACACTCCGCCGAGCGCGTCCTGGCCCAGTGGTTCACGCGGGCCGAGCGCTGATCGTGGACGCGCCCCCACCCGATGCGTCTACACCCGACGCCCCCACACCCGACACTCTAGCGCCTACGGTGTGCGCGCTGGTCGTCACGTACAACCGCCGTGCGCTGCTGGCAGACACCCTAGCCGGGCTCCGAGCGCAGACGCGGCCGCTCAACCACGTCCTCGTTGTGGACAACGCCTCCGCGGACGGGACGGCGGCGTTTCTCGCCGAGAACCATCCGACGGTGGAGCATCTGCGGCTAGACCGCAACACAGGCTCCGCCGGGGGCTTCCACGCCGGGCTGGCCCACGCGCACCGGGCCACCCACGACGGCCGCCCTTTCGACTTTGTCTGGGTGATGGACGACGACGTGGTGCCCGAGCCGGACTGCCTCGCCTTGCTCCTCGCCGTCGCCGAGGCTAGCGGGAGCGCCGTCGTCGTCCCGGAGCGACGCGAGGCCGACGGCACCGTCCGCCGCGCCGAGCATCGCCTCGACGACCGCGCACAGCGCTACGTCCCGCTCGACGGTCCGTCTTCGCTCGACGCGCCCGCCGCCCCCGCGTCGCCGCCGCGTTGGTGCGCCACGGACCTCTTCACGTTCGAGGGCCCGCTCGTGCATCGCCACGCGCTGGAGGCCGCGGGGCCGCTCAGCCCGGCCGCTCAGCCCGACCCGGGCCTGTTCATCACGGCCGACGACACGCACTTCGCCATCGCGGTGTACCACGCGCTCGGTCCCGACGCGGCCGCGCTCGTGCCGGACGCGGGGCTGCGCCGGCAGGTGCCGCCGCCCACTGGCACGGTGCCGGTCCGCTCCGCGCTCAAGGGCTGGCTCACCGGCACGCCCGCGCTCGACCTCTGGCCCGACCGGGCGCACTGGAAGCGAGTCTACTATGTGCGCAACCGCCACCTCGTCTGGCGACGGCTCGGCTGGCACCGTCGGCGCTGGCGGCATGTGGCGCTGCATGCCGGCTACCTCGTCACCGACGCGCTCGCAGCACGTCGGCTCGGCTGGGCGTGGCGGACGCGGCTCCGCTGGAACGCCCGTGCGCTCTGGCTCGGCCTCCGCGGTCGGTCGGGGGCGTTCCTGGACCCGGCGCGCTACCTCGCCGAGATCGAGCGCGAACGGGCTTGACGACAGCGGTCGCCGCAGCCCTGACCTCTGCTTCCACGAATTCTCCTGCCACGAATTCTCCTGCCACGAATTCTCCTGCCACGAGTTCAGCTACCGCGAGGCCGTTTACGCGTGTGGCTGAGCAGCGCGCTGCAGCGCGGTCCGGAGCACGTCGGCATCGTCCATGGCAGCGAGGTCGTGCAGGAGCGCGTCCAGCTCGGCGTGGCTGAGCGGGGGCGTGCTCGTGAGGCCGAGGATGGCAGGGTGGCGGGTCTCGGTCGGGCGCTCGTCGGGGGCCCAAAGCTGCTCGTGGAGCTTCTCGCCCGGGCGGATGCCCGTGAACTCGACGGCGATGTCCTGACCTGGGGCGAGGTGGCGGATGAGCCGACCGGCGAGGTCTACGATCCGCACCGGCTCGCCCATCCGGAGCAGGAACAACGGAGCCTCGTCGAGCACGAGCGTGTGTAGCACGAGCGTCGCGGCCTCCTCGGCCGACATGAAGTAGCGCGTCATCTCCGGGTGCGTCACCGTGACCGGCCCGCCGGCCTCGATCTGCTTGACGAAGCGCGGGACGACGGAGCCCTGGCTCCCGAACACGTTGCCGAAGCGCACGGCCTTGCGCCGCATCGCACGTCCCCCAGCGCGGACAGCCCACTCGGCGAGCCGCTTCGTCGTGCCCAGCACGCTCGTCGGCGCGACGGCTTTGTCGGTGGAGATAAACACGAACTGCTCGACGTCAGCGGCCTCGCAGGCGCGGACGAGGCGCGCCGTCGCGAGCGTGTTGTTGGCAAACGCTTCGCGCGGGTGCGCCTCCATGAGCGGGACGTGCTTGTAGGCGGCGGCGTGCAGCACCACGTCGGGCTCGTAGGCCGACAGTAGCCGACCTACCGCTTCGGCGTCGCGGAGGTCGGCGATGCGGAGCGCGAGGTCGCCGTCGTAGGCCGCGAGTTGCGGTTCGAGGTCGAACAGGCCCAGCTCCGCGATGTCCACGAGGACGAGCCGTGCAGGCCCGAGGGCTGCCAGTTGGCGGGCGAGTTCTGACCCGACGGAGCCACCAGCCCCGGTGACGAGCACGGTGCGCGGCGCGAGGTAGCGCACCAGCGCGGGGCGGTCCACCGTCGGATCGGGGCGGTCGAAGAGGTGGTGGAGGGTGAGCGGGACGGGCAGGAGGTCGCCTGCGAGCTTGGGCCAGCGCTCGACGGCCAGCCGCACGGCGACGCGTACGCCGAGGACGCCCACGAGGGTGAGCAGCCACTGCCCTGCCACGATCCCGCGCATCGGCATCCGAAAGGGCCCAGCGAGGTAGTCGAGCCCCACTGCCACGATGCCGCCGACGGCGAGGGCTTTGGCGAGCCGGGCATAGTCACCGAGCCGCATCGCCCACGGGGCCTGCGCGTACGCGCGCGCCGCGACCAGCGCGGCGAGCGACACGAGCGCGGTGATGGCGAACGTCGTCTCGTAGCCGACCGTGCTCGGCAGCCACACCGCGCGCCCCGTACGCAGCACCAGCGCCCCCACAAAGGCGAGGTACACCACCGCCGCGTCGGCGAGGAGGAGGGCGAACCAGCGGCGGCTCTCGGAGGGCATGAGGACAGGTGGTGGTCGAGGACGCGCCCCGTGGGGGGCCTGAAAGCTACGAACGGCTTACCCCGGATCCGGAACGCGCGCCCACGCGAACAGCCCCGGCGTGAAGACGCGGCGGTAGCCGACCAGCCGAGACGCCGCGCCGCCGAGCCGGTAGAACCGCGCCCGGTGCGGCGGCAGCCGCTTGCCCACGCCCACATCGGGACGCACATCAACGGCATCGAAGCCTGCCTGCTGTAGCGCCCGGCGGAGCGCTGTCGTCGAGAAGCCGAGGCGGGCATCACCCTGGAGATCCGGCCGGACCCACCGCACAAGCGCGTTGCGGTTCGTCACGCGCACGACCACGGTACCCCCGGGACGGAGCTTCTCCCGTACCGCAGCGAGGGCAGAGACGGGATCGTGGAGGTAGTAGAGCGAGTCCAGCAGCAGGGCCACATCGAACGGGCCCGGTGCCTCGCCCAGCGTGGCGACCACGTCGTGGCCTCGCGCAGCGACGAGGTCGCGCAGCGCCGCCTCACGCTCGATGCCCACCGCCGTGCCGCCACGCTCGCGGACGGCATCGAGCACGTGGCCGAAGGCGCAGCCGAAATCGAGCACGTGGAGCCCCTCGCACGGGGCGGCCATTCGGCGTTCAGTCTCGTCGAGGACGTGCGCGAAGAACGGCGTGCGCTCTGCCTGCCACCGGGCTTCGTGCTCCGGCTTGTTGTACGTAGCTCCCACTAGGAGCGCTGTCATGGCGTCATCTGCCAGGGGCCAGTAGAGCAAGTCGCACGCGCGGCAGTCGTAGAGGGGCGTCGGCGGGAGCCCGTGCGGGCGGGACGGTCGTCGCCGGAGTGGGCGAGTGCGCTGCTTGCAGAGCGGGCACGGGACGGCGGGCGGCTCCATCGGCTCAGCGGGGGCGCGCGTCCTGCTGCGACGTCGCGGTCACGAGCCAGCGCGGCCCCCGACGCTCCATCACCACGCGCGTGTAGCGCGGCAACCCCCACGTCCGGCGCAGCGCCGATGGCGTCTCGAAGTAGGCCGTAGCGGCCGCGTCCTCGGAGGTCAGCACGACCACCTCGGCGGGCGGCACCAGCGTCGGGTCGCCGGTGCGTAGCCGGTCGCGGTCCCAGAAGTAGGCCGCGAAGTCGTCCGCGAGCGTCGCTGCAAACCCCTGCCGGAAGTGCGCAGCCACCTCCTCCTGGGAGGTCATGGCCTCGGCTTGCGCAAACAGCGCGGCCTCCAGGCCGAACGCATACCGCACGGCGTCCTGGACCTGCGCCACCAGCGAAGGAGCCGCCGCTAGCGAGGGCGCTACCTCGGGCGCTGCCTCGGTCTCTTCAGGGACCACCGCAGTCGGAACGACCTCGGGCACCCGGGTCTCGGGCGGCGCGGTCGACACGCAGCCGGCCGCAACCAAAGCAAGGAGGCCCCAACCTCCGAGGCCGATGGAGAGGCGCGCGTGCATCACAGTTCGATGAGATCGAGGACGTCGTCGGGCGCGTCGGTGAGGGCGACGTAGATCGTGGCCCGGTTGCGCCAGACGAGCGCCGTGAGCACGTCGTCGCTGGCCGGCCCGAGCGGCTGCACGTGCACGTTGCGCGCCACGATGCGGTTGACGACGGGCCGGGCGAGCGTCACCGAGCCCGCGGCCGCGTCGAGGTGGGCATAGGTGACCGCGTAGATCGGCACCGGCTCGCCAGCGGCCTCCACCACGAAGAGCGGCACGGGGAAGCCGTCGGCAAAGCGTGCGATCCCGGCCCCAGCCAGGGTCGCCCCGTCGAGGCGGGGCGGCTGGATGCGCAGCCCAGTCTCGGCCTGGACGAAGTCGCGCGCGGCGTCGGGGGTGGCCAGCGCCCGGTCGGGCTCCACGTCGAGGCCCCGCTCAGCGGCCAGCAGGAGCAGGTCGCCACCGCGCGCGGAGGCCACCACGCCCGTGCGGCCGGGCGGATCGGCGAGCAAAACACCGAGCGCCGCGCTCGCCAGGATCAGTGCCACTGCGAGGCCCCACCGCCTGGCCCGAGTGGGTCCCTGCGGGGGCACCGGTTCGCCCGCTGCGTCCGGGCGCTCGCGTACAGCGGCGGGGCCGTCGCCTCGCGTCTCGGCGAGGCTTCCCGTCCGAGCCTCCGTCGCGGCTGCTCCCACGTCTGCCCCCGTCGTAGGCGCGGCGGCCTCAGGCACCATGGCATCTGGCGCAGTGGCGTCGGGTGGCGTCGCCTCAGGGATCGTCGCCACAGGGATCGCCGCGTCAGGCGTGGGTGCCTGCACGTCGTCCTGGGGGAGCGCGGCAGGCTGGCCCGGGGAGGTCGCCGCAGCGTTCTGCGGAGACCGGGGGGCCACGGGCGGCACGACCCGGGCGTGGGGGATCAGCGGCGAGTGCAACGGGGGGGGCATGGACGCAGCGGTCAGGAAAAGACGAGGTGGATCCGCATGCCTTTGCGGAGCGAGAGCATCGCCGCGGCGCTGCCGCCCCGGACGCCCACTTCGAGGAGGTCGTCGGAGCCGTAGAGCAGCAGCGGGTCGCCGTCGGCGACGGCACCGTAGGTGGGCTGGATGCCGTGCAAGATCGCGGATCCGACGTAGCCCTTGACGGACCGGCCCTCCGCGTGGGCCTCCACGAGCGCGCGCGGGACGTTGGTGAGCGCGTTGCCGAAGCGGTCGAGGTGGAGCACCCAGCCCTGGATGCCGTGGGCGTCAGCCTGGGGTTGCAGCCAGTGGAGCGGACGGAGCGCGTCGAGGGGACGTCCCAGCGCGGCGAGCGGCGTGCCCTGGGCGAGCGCGGCCGCGGCGGGAGCGAACACGTCGCGCCCGTGGAAGGTCTGGCTCGGCGTGGGCGTGCGCCACACGTCGGCACGGTCGAGCACCACGGCCTCGTCCGGCTGCGCGCTCGCCACGTCGCCGACAATCGTCGGGGCGAAGGCGAGCGGGAAGAGCCCGTTGTCGGGCCCTACGGCTAGATGGTCGCCGAACCGCGCCGCGACTGCATGGCGAGCCGTACCGACGCCAGGGTCTACGACGGCGAGGTGCACCGTGCCCGCTGGGAAGTGCGGCCAGGCCTGGCGCAGCACGAACGCTGCCTCCATCACGTCTTGGGGGGCCACCTCGTGACTCACGTCCACCACCGGTGCGCCCGGCGCACGCGTCAGCAGCACGCCCTTCATGGCGGCGACGTAGCCGTCTTGGCTGCCGAAGTCGGTGAGGAGGGTAATGGGAGCAGGCACACGCGGCGGCGGCGAGGCGGCCCGGACGGGCTGGCAAACGCGAGAGGGAGGCGCAAAGCTACGATGACCTCGCGCCGGCTCCCCTGACGCCCAGCCTGGCCCTTTGTTCGGGCAGGCTGACCGCGTACCTTCGCCCAACCTTAACCGAACGCTGCCTCGTGCCCGCTTCTACCCCGCCCCACTCAGCCGCCTCGCTCACCCCGACCGTCGAGGAGCGCGCCCTGGACGAGTTCGTCCAGTTCTGGGGAGAGATGGCCAGCCACTGGGGCATCAACCGCACGATGGCGCAGATCCACGCGCTGCTCTACGCCACCGCCGAGCCGCTCGACACGGACACCATCATGGCGCGCCTCCAGGTGAGCCGGGGCAACGCCAACATGAACCTCCGCGCGCTCGTCGACTGGCGGCTCGTGAACAAGGTCAGCCGCTCCGGCTCGCGCAAGGACTTCTACGTCGCCGAGACCGACGTTTGGATGATCTGCACGACCGTCATCGAAGAGCGCAAGCGTCGGGAGATCAAGCCCGTCCAGACTGCGGTTGCCGACGCCATTGCCACGCTTCACGAGGACGGCCCGCCTGCCTCAGAAGCCGCGCAGACGTTCGAGACGCGCCTGCGCGACCTCGCTGACCTCCTCCGCGTGTTCGACGCGGTGACGGGTGCCGTCCTCCCGTTTGTGAAGGCCAAGAACGAGAAGAAGCTGCACCGCCTCGCAGGCTTCGCGCAGCGGCTCAACAAAAGCAGTGCAAGCGGGAGCGCGTCGGAGGGAAGCACCTCGGAGGGCAGCGGTGCACACGGGAGCACCACCATGGGTGGCAGCACGACCGGGAGCGCAGACTGACGACGATGGCGGCTGCGTCCCGAAACAAGGCCACCGGCGACCACGGCGAAGACCTCGCCGCCGCCTACCTCGAAGCGAACGGCTTCGTGCTCATGGACCGCAACTACCGCTTCGAGCGCGAGGAGATCGACCTCGTCGTCTGGGAACGCGACGACCTCTTCGGGATGGGCGGCGCGTTGGTGTTCGTGGAGGTGAAGACGCGCCGTGGCACCGGCTTCGGACGTCCCGAGGCCGCCGTCACGCCCGCCAAGCAGGCCGCCATCCGCCGCGTCGCGGAGGCCTACCTCTACGAACGCAAGCTCGAAAGCACAGTCTGCCGCTTCGATGTGGTGGCCGTGCTGCTGCCGCCGTCGGGGCCGCCGCAGATCGAGCACTTCCGCGACGCCTTCGGGATGGAGGGCTAGCGTGTGGACGTGTGCAGGTGTGGACGTTCACACGTCCCACCCGCTACGCCCCTTTCCAGGCACGCTCGGGGAATTTCGCCGTGTAGCGGTCGATGCACTCCTCGATGACGCGGGTGGCCTCGGCCTTGTCGAGGTAGCCCTTCGTCTTGACCATTTTGCCTTCGAGCGTCTTGTAGTCGAGGAAGAAGCGCTCGATCTGGTTGCGCTGGTGCTCGGGGAGGTCGTCGATGGTCTCGATGTGGGCGAAGCCGGGGTCGTCGGCGCAGACGGCCAGGATTTTCTCGTCGTCGCCGGCGTCGTCCACCATTGGGAGCGCGCCGATGACGCGGGCGCGGAGGATCGAGAGCGGGTCGACGGACTCACTCATGAGCACGAGCACGTCGAGCGGGTCGCCGTCGCCGCCGAGCGTGCGCGGGATGAAGCCGTAGTTGGCGGGGTAGTAGACGGCGCTGTAGAGCACGCGGTCGACGCGGATGAGGCCGGTGCGCTTGTCGAGCTCGTACTTGACGGTGCCGCCCTTCGGCACCTCGATGACGGCGTTGAATTGCTGGCCGGGGTCGCGGCCGGGGTCGAGGTCGTGCCAGGCGTGCATGGCGGGGTGGGGCTGGGAGGAGGAGCAGAAGGGAGACGGGACACCGCGCAGCGCGTGCCGAGGTGGCGTGTGCCGAGGCCGCGCGTACTGAAACAGTGCGCCCCACCTAGCCGCCGCCGCCGCACTTGTTTCGCCGTGGGTTGTGGGCGTGGTTCGAAGGGCATGGTTCGAAGGTCGTGCGTCTCCAGCATCCTACCTCGGCTCGGGTGGGGTGCCGCGCCCTACCTTCACGTCCGACTTGCTATTTCTCACCTCACACGTCCCCACACCCATGCGTGCGCTCGTTCTCCGTCGCCCCGAATCCAACCCCAAAGGCACCGTCGCCGCGCTCGAAGACTGGGACGACGAGCAGATCCCGGGCGAGGCGGACGTGCTGGTGCGCGTGGCCTATTCGAGCCTCAACTACAAAGACGGGCTCGCCGTGACGGGCCGAGGCCGCATCGTGCGCGCGCCGTTTCCGTTCGTGCCCGGCATCGACCTCGCGGGGACCGTCGTGGAATCGGCGAGCGCGGCCTGGGAGCCGGGCGACGCGGTCGTGCTGACGGGCTGGGGCACGGGCGAGGAGCGCTGGGGCGGCTACGCCGAGTTCGCCTGGGCCGACGAGGACCACCTCGTGCGGCTCCCCGACGGCCTCACGCCGCGCTCGGCGATGGCGCTCGGCACAGGCGGCGTGACGGCGATGCTCTCGGTGATGGCGCTGCGCGACCACGGCGTCAAGCCGGACGCGGGCGAGGTCGTCGTGACGGGCGCGTCCGGCGGCGTGGGCAGCCTCGCCGTGGCGCTCCTGGCGCGGCTCGGCTACGACGTGGTCGCGTCCACGGGCAGCCCCGCTTCGCACGACTTCCTGCGCAGCCTCGGCGCGCGCCGCCTCCTCGACCGCCGCGAGATCGGCGAGGCCCCCGCGCGCCCGCTCGGCACCGCGCTGTGGGCGGGTGCGGTGGACGGCGTCGGCGGCGACACGCTGGCCAACCTCCTCGCGCACACCGACCGCCACGGCTGCGTTGCCGCCTACGGCCTCGTGGCCGGCCACGAACTCCACACGACCGTGATGCCGTTCATCCTGCGCGGCGTCACGCTTGCAGGCATCGACTCCAACACGTGCCCGACACCCCGCCGCAAGGCCGCCTGGGACAGCCTGAGCCGCCTGCTCAGCCGCGACCTAACCGAGGGCGGTGCGCTCGCCGGGCTGATCGACGAGATCGACCTCGCCGACGTGATCGCCTACAGCGAGAAGATCCTCGCAGGCGACACGCAGGGTCGCGTCGTGGTGCGCGTCGGAGGCTAGGCGTGCCGACTCAGGCGTCCGGCTCGGCGGCACGCGCCTCAGGGTCGGGCGCGGCATCGACCACGGCCCCATCGCCTACGACTGCACCGTCGCCCGCGCCCGCCGTGGCAGCGCCCCCCCCAGCGGCGGCTCGGCGGTCGTCCGGCATCGCCTCCTCGTGGAGTGGCAGGTCGAGGAGAAACGTTGTCCCAGACCCGGCCTCCGTCTCGAAGCGGATGCTGCCGCCGAGGTCTTCGATGGCCTTTTTCACGATGGCGAGGCCCAGGCCCATGCCGCTGTTCTTGGTCGAGAAGTTGGGGGTGAAGATGCGCGGCTGGATGTCGTCGGGGATCCCGAGGCCCGTGTCGGCGACGGCGCTCCACGCGCGGTCGCGGCGGCGCTCGGTCGCGACGGTGATCCGGTCGGGCGGGGCGTCGTCGGGGCGCACCTCGGGCATCGCCTGGAGGGCGTTCTTGAGGAGGTTGATGTAGACCCGCCGCAGTTCCTCGCGGTCGGCCTCAACCCACAGCGCCGCCTCGGCGAGGGTCAGCTGGATCTCGGCGCGGGCCAGCCCGGCGGCCTCGTCGCGGACGGCGGCCGCAGCCTCGCGCACGACGGCGTTGAGGTCCACGCGCTCGATGCGGCGGCGCGGCAGGCGGGCGAAGCTGGCGAACTCGCTCGCGATGCGGCTAAGCGCGTCGATCTGCTCCACGAGCGTGCCCGACGTGCGGTCGAGCAGCCCCTCGAAGCGGTCGTTGGTGAAGCGTGCGTCGTCGGGGCGATACGCGCGGCGGAGGTGCTGCACCGAGAGCTTCATCGGCGTGAGCGGGTTCTTGATCTCGTGGGCGACCTGCCGGGCCATCTCGCGCCAGGCGAGCTCGCGCTCCTGCGCCGCAAGCTGGCGGCGGCTCTCGACGAGTTGGCGCTGCATCGTGTTGAACGACTCCACGAGTTCGCCGACCTCGTCGCGCTCCTCCACGGGGAGCGGCTCCGTCTCCTGGCCCTCGCCGATGGCGCGGAGGCCTTCGCGGAGACGCTGGAACGGCCGCGTCAGGCGGTTCGTGAGCAGCACCGTGACCAGGACCATCGCCAGCGAGAGCACGAGGAGCGTCCCGAAGAGGTAGGCCACGATGCGCGCTTGCTCCTCCTCGATGGTGAGTTGCTCGGGCAGCGTCGGCACGGCGATCACGCCGATGGGCTGCCCGCGCTCGTTGGCGATGGCCCGGTAGCCGGTGGTGTAGCTGTAGCTGCCGATCTGGTCCTCGCCGAACGCAAAGCGCTGGCCGTCCACGAAGAGCGCTGCGTAGACGGGCATCGGGAGGCGACGGTCGATGAGGTTCTGCCGGACGAGCTGCGAGCGGCTCGACGCGGTGAGGAGGGGGCCTCGGTAGAGGTTGATGTCGAGGCCGAGGCGCTGGCCGAGCACGTCGGGGCGGACGGCTTCGAGGAGGCGCGTGATGGGCGCGTCGGCGAGCGTAGGGTCGTCGAGGGCGAGGTCTTGGATGGCAGCCTCGACGCGCTGGAGGCGCTGCTGGAGGCGGTCCTGCGTCGCCTGGCGGTTTTGCTCCACGATCACGCGCTGCCCGATCAGCCCCGCCACGATCACGCCCGCCACGCCGACGAGCAGGAAGCGGTTGAGCACCTTGTCGCGGAAGCGCGTTTTGCGCGGCGGGAACAGTCCCGCGCGCCACCGCAGCACCAGGCCGAGCAGCCACGCCGCGAGCGCGAACGGCAGCCCGGAGAGCGCGAGTCGGAGGAGGTTGTAGAGGTGGTCGTAGAGCACCAGCGCGGGGGCGCGGACGGCGATCACGGTAGCGTCGGAGCCGCCGGGCACCCAGTAGTAGACCTGCGTCGGGCGCTCCTCAATAGCCTCCTCACGCCAGAGCATCCGCGCCTGCGTCAGCTCAGCGCGCAGTTCCGGGTCGAGGGCGAGCGGACCGCCGAGCGTCCCGCGCGTCCGGGCAAGCACATCGTCCTGGTATTCGGCGAACGAGAACGCCGCCTCGTCCTCCTCGAACAGCCCCGCCGGGACGAGCACGCGCGGGAAGGGCGTCTCGGAGACGTAGCGCGCGGGCTTCGGCTCAGCGCGGATGAGCAGCCAGCCCGTCGGCTCGTCGTCGCCGCCGACGCGGACGGGCCCGACGCCTGCGTAGCGGTAGACGCCGCGGCGGTCCTGGGCGAGCGTGTGCTGGACGAAGAAGCCGATCTCGCCCGCGTCCACGTAGGTCTGCCGCAGCGTGCCGAAGCGCAGCGGGTCGTCGCCACGGCTGCGGCGCAGCGGCACGGGGCTCGTCTCCTCGAAGCGCCCGAGCGTGCGGCCCTCGGGGAAGCGCCGCGAGACCGGGCTGCGCAGCTCGACGGCCACGGTGTAGTCGCCGAGGGCGGAGAGGAGCGAGCCGGTGACCAGGTCGGTGGCGAGTGAGTCGAGGCGCTGCCGCATGAGCGCGCGGCGGGAGAGGCGCGGCACCGCTGGCGCGTCGGGGTCTTCGAGGAGGCTATCGGCGGGGATGACCGGCGTCGGGATCGTAGGCTCGGGGTCCAGGCTGTCGGGGTCCACCACGCCGGGAGCCGCCTCCGCGAGCGCGCGCTGGAGCGCCGGGTTAGCGCGGGCGTCGGCAAGCACCTGTTCGAGGGCGAGCACCACGCGCGGGTCCTGGCCGCTGCGGAAGCCGTAGGCCGCCTCGACCATCCGCTCACGGCGCAGCGTCTCGTCGGCCTGGTAGAGCAGCGGGTAGGCCAGCATCGAGAGCAGCAGCACCGCCAACGGGAGCACCCGCAGCGAGAGGAGCGTCGCCCAGCCAAAGCGGGTCCGCCGCAGAAACGTCGCCAGCGCAAACGCGGTGCCCACGAACAGCCCCAACGCTCCCACCGGCACAAGGTCGTCGACCGCGCCCGCCCCGTAGCCTCCGGCGAGTACCGCCACGCCCCCCAGGGCCATGAGCACGGCGGACCGGACACGACCGCGCGTTCCCCCGCGCCCGAGCCAGGCCGCTGCAAAGCGGAGGAGCGCTGCCAGCACCAGCGTCCCGGCCAGCACGCCCGCCAGGAGTGCAGCAAAGGCGAGAAGCGTGAGCGCCTCCGGCATAGGCCCGCTGCGCTCGAAGTAGTCGAGGGTGGCGTCGCGGAGCACGGAGCGCACGCCCAGCGCGACGAGCACCAGCAGCCCACCGCCCAGCGTACCCAGTGCGGCCCCGGCGACGAGGCTCCGCAGCCCCGAGCGCGGATGCTCGGTCGCGTGCTCCAGCCGCCGCCCCAGCCGCAGCGCCAGGTCCAGGACCGCGAGGGCGATCAGGACCGCCGCCGCCGAGGTGACGAGTAGGTCGCCGAGGGTGCGCGCGAGGCCTGCGCCGAGGTCCGAGGCGAGGTAAGCTGGGTCGAAGAGTGGGGCAAAGACCGGCGTGCCCCGCATCCAGAGCGCTGGCGCATCCGCGGCGAGGAGGCCGTAGCGCGCCGCCACGAACGCGACGCTGCACGCGGCGAGCGACACCACGCCGCGCCACCACGCCGCCCACGTCCGCTCGGTCTGCGCGTGGCGCAGCACCAGCCCATGCGCCGCCCACATCCCCGCGACGATCCACCCAAGCAAGACGACCATCCAGAACACCTCGACGGCGTGCCAGCGCGCCGCCGCCGCCGCCAGCAGCACCTCGGACGAGGGCGCGGAGACCGCAAGCCGCGCCAACGGCGTCCCGTCGCTGCCCCGTAGGATCACGCCCTGCTCCATCGCCACCAGTTCTTCAGGGCGGTCGAAGGCGACCGCGAACGGTAGACCAGCCGCCTCGCGCCAGATGTCCGTGACGCTGTAGTCCTGGAGGTAGCGGTTGCGCACGGGCACGCGCTGCTCGACGAGCCGCATCACCCGGACGGCGCCGAGCGTGTCGAGGCCGCTCCGCACCGGCTCCCAGACCACGAGCGCACGTCGCTCCGTCGCCTCGCTGACGATGCCAGTCCGCCGCCCCCGGAGCCACGTCGAGTCTTGCGCGGCGGAGCCCAGCGGCAGGCTAAACCCTTGCCACCCGATCAGCTCTTGCGTCGGCGTGTAGACTTCGACGGCGAGGCGCTCTCCGAGGGCGAGGTCGCCGAGGTAGCGGTACATCGCGTCGGTGTCGGCCTCGGGCGTGGCCGTGGGGGCTTGGCCGAGGGCCGCACGGAGCCCCGCCTGGACGGCGGCGGCGCGCGCCACCCGCTGGGCGAGGTCGCCCTGCTGCGCCTCCAGCGCCGCCAGCCGCCGGGCTGCTGAGCGCTCCAGCGCCGCGACCGCCTGCGCCGCCTCACGCTCGGCGTCCGCTGCGATTGCCCGCAGCGACACCTGCTCCGCGACCCACGTCCCGCCGAGCAGCCCGAGCAGGAGTAGCCCGCCCAGAAGCAACCGCTGGCCCAGGGCCGTGGCCGAGAGGCCTTCGGTAGGGGCGTCGGCAAGGGTCAACGGAGACGAGGCAGCCATAACCGCAGGCTGATGGTACAGGGCG
>JBCDFF010000041.1:0-17576 GCA_039178415.1 Bacteroidota bacterium | reverse complement strand
GTAGAGCAGCACGCCGAGGCCCGGGAGGAAGAACAGGATCGCCACCCAGATCACCTTGGAGCCGGTGTCGCGGTTGCCGTTGATGACCTCCACGATGGCGATGACCGCCAGGATGAAGACCAGCAGGCCGCAGATGCCCCACGGCCCTTGGGCGCGGTCAATGAGGTTGGGGCCACCGCAGCCGGTCAGGGCAAGGGTGGCGGCGAAGAGACCGACGAGGGCAGCGGTGCGCTGCCAGAGCGAGGAACGCGTGGGCATGAGAGGCGAGTGGGGACTCGTGGATGAGGCTCGGTGGGTCGAGACGCGGACGCGCGGCTAGCGGCGGGCGTCGCGGACCCGCTTCTGGCCGAAGGCGAGGTACCACACGACCCCGACGACGGGGACGCACAGCACCAGGATGAACGCCACCTTCGCCCCGACGGCCAGGTACGACTTCCACACCGCGATGCTGGCCAGCATCGAGAGCACCGCGTTGAGCACGGCGATCAGCGTCACCAGCAGCGTCTTGACGAGGCCCACCAGCGAGGCGGCCAGAATCAGGTCGAGGGCGAACGTGTCGAGCATGAGCGAGCGGGCGGTGAGAGAGCGAGACGATGGGCTATGGTACGGAGCCGGTTCGGCGGAGGTTACGGGCGGCCCGCCGCGTCGGTATGTTGCGCAGCGCTCTAGCGATCCTGCTACCGTTTCGTTCGCCCACTTCACCCTCCGCTGCCATGTGGCGTCTCGCCTCCCTTTTCCTCGTTGCGGCCTCCTTGGCCCACGCGCCCGCGCTGCAGGCGCAGTCCCCGCCGCTCATCACCGTCAGCGGCGAAGGCTCGCGCACCGTCGAGGCCGACCGCGCGCTCGTCTACCTCGCCTTTGAGACCGAAGGCACCACCTCCAACGAGGCACTCGACCGCCACCAGGCGATCCTCAGTGACGTCAACGCGCTGCTCGACAGCCTCAGCATTGGCGACGACCAGGTGCGCGTCGAGAACCTCGCCGTGCGCCAGCAGCAGGGCGGGCGGCGGGGCATGAGCGCGGGCAGCGGCGAGGACGAGACGTTCGTCGTCAGCCGCGCGCTCGTGGTCACCCTCGACGACCTCGACCTCGTGCAGCCGGTCACCGTCGGGCTCTCCCGCGACGCCGCCGACCTCGAAGCCGCACTCGCCGTGCGGGGCCGCAACGTGGAGGTGCGCTACACCGTGCGCGACCCAGAGGGCATCCAAGACGCCGTCCTCGCCGAGGCGATGCAGCGCGCCCAGGCCCGCGCCGAGCTGGTCGCGGCAGCGGCTGGCGTCGCGCTCGGCCCCGTCGTGAGCGTCCGCGAACGCGGGACCTACGACGGGGCTGGGGGCATGGGCTTCGAGGAGATGGCCGAACTCTCGATGCTCGCGCAGAACCAGATGCTCCTCGCCAACGAGTCCCGCATCACGGTCAGCGTGGTCGTCAGCTACGAGATCGGCGGGTAGACCACCGCCGAGGTCGGTGCAGGCCATCGCCCATCGCCTTGACGGCGAGGCCTAGCGGCGTCTACGTTGAGGTGCCTGTCCCGTACACCGCTCCTGCCTCATCTCATGCGTGTTCTCGTCGCGCTGCTGCTTCTTGTCCCGGCAATAGGCCACGCGCAACGGCTGCCCTTCTCCGACGCGCCGCCGAGCATCCAGGTGTCAGGGTACGGCCACGCGGTCGCAGAGCCCACCCAGGCGGTCGTGTCGTTTGCCATCGAAGGCCGCGAAGATGAGGCCGAGAAGGCGTTCGACGAGGTCGCCGAGCAAGCAGAGCGGGTGCTGACCACACTGCGACGTCTCCGGCTCGGTCGCGATCAGATCCAACTCTCGGTGCTGACCGTGTCGCCAGACAGTCGGCGACGTGGTCGGTATCTGGCGCAGCGGCAAGTCAGCGTGCGGGTCGATACCCTCAGCAAGCTCCCCACGGTGCTCGCGGCACTCCTCGATGCGGATGTGGAACGGGTCTATGGCCTTAGCTACGACGTGGAGGACCTCGGCGGGCTGCGTGAGGATGCGCTCGACCGGGCGATGGCGAACGCGCGTGCCACGGCCGAGCGTCTCGCTCAAAGCGCAGGGGGGACGCTCGGGTCCGCGATCCATATTCAGGCAAGCACACGGCAGGACGTGGAGCCGGTGCGCTATTTCCGCACCTTCCGAGAGACCGGGTATGACGATGTCATGGTGCGAGGGGCGGGTGCGCCCGGGAGCTATGCCTTTGGTACCGTCGGCGTCTCGGTCTCGGTGCAGGTTACCTTTCGACTCAACCCCGCCGAACCGCCTGCGGCCCCCGAATGACTACGCCTGCTGCCGCCACGCCCGATGACGCCCACTTCATGCGCCTCGCCATTGAGGCGGGCTTGCAAGGTGTGGCGAAGGGGCAGAGCCCGTTTGGGGCGTGTATCGTGAAAGACGGCACTGTTGTGGCGTGTACGCACAACGTCGTCTGGCTCACGACCGATATCACGGCGCATGCCGAGGTGCACTGCCTGCGCCAGGCGTGCCTCGAACTGGGCACCATCGACCTCTCGGGCTGCACGATCTACTCGACGACGGAGCCGTGCCCGATGTGCTTCTCCGCGATCCACTGGGCGCGCATCGAGCGGATCGTCTTCGGCACCTCCATCGCCGACGCAGAGGCCTCGGGCTTCAACGAACTCGCGGTGTCCAACGAGACGCTGAAAGAGATCGGCCAGACCGGCGTCGAGATCGTGCCGGGCTTCCTCCGCGACGAGTGCCAGGCCGTCTTCGACGCCTTCAACGCCCGCGTGGACAAGGCGACGTATTGAGGATTTGGAATTGAGCACAAGCGCCTCGAAAAGCGTTGCCTTTTGGGTTGGCAAGGTGCGAAAAGGGGAGCAGCTTCTAATCGTCAATTCGATGCCCCGCGTCGTCCTCTTCATCGCCACGAGCCTCGACGGCTTCATCGCGGACGCCGACGGCGGCGTGGACTGGCTCTTCACCGACGACGACTACGGGTACACGGACTTCTTCGCCACCGTCGGCGCGCTCGCGATGGGGCGGGCGACCTACGACCAGATCCTCGGCTTCGGACCCTGGCCCTACGGTGCCGTGCCGACGACCGTCTTCACGCACCGCACCCTCAGCGCTCCCGACGGCATTTCGGTCGAAGCGGCGGAGGGTGAGGTGGCGGCGTGGTTCGCGTCGCTGAAAGCGCAGCCGCTCGGTGGCGACGTATGGCTCGTGGGCGGCGGCGCGCTCGTGCGTAGCTTCCGCGAGGCCGCGCTCATCGACCGCTACGTGCTCTCTGTCCATCCCGTGCTCCTCGGCAACGGCATCCCCCTCTTTGACGGCACGCTGCCTCGACAGGACCTGCACCTGAGTGCCAGCACCTCGTTCCCGAGCGGCCTCGTCCAACTCACCTACGACCGCCTTCCCCCTTCCGACGATGGCTGACGCCGACGGCTTCCTGCCCCTCGACTTCCAGGCGTACGCTCCCGAAGCGATGGCCGAGCGCGCACGGGCCTTCTTCGACGACATGGACCGCCGCCGCTCGGTGCGCGACTTCTCCGACCGCCCGGTGCCGCGCGCGCTCATCGAGGACGCCATCCGCACGGCGAGCACGGCCCCAAGCGGGGCGCACATGCAGCCGTGGACCTTCGTCGCCGTGAGCAACTCCGCGACGAAGCGCCGCATCCGGGAGGCAGCCGAGCGGGAGGAGTACGAGTCCTACCACGGGCGGATGTCTGACGAGTGGCTTGACGCCCTCGCGCCGATCGGAACAGACTGGCACAAGCCGTTTCTCGAAACGGTACCGTGGATCGTTGTCCTCTTCGCGCAGAGCTACGGCCGCGACGACGCAGGCGCGAAGGTGAAGCACTACTACGTGCAGGAGTCGTGCGGCATCGCGGCGGGCCTCTTCATCGCGGCGCTGCACCGGATGGGCCTCGCCACGCTCACGCACACGCCCAGCCCGATGCGCTTCCTGAGCGAGCTGCTGGAGCGGCCGTCCAACGAGCGGCCGTACATCCTCTTTCCCGTCGGCTATCCGGCTGCCGACGCGCAGGTGCCCAAGCTCGAGCGCAAACCGCTAGAGGACGTGTCCATCTGGGTGGAGTAGGTGCGCCACTGAGGCGGGCGAGTGCGTCACCGAATCGGGCGAACAACCGCGGCGCGGCACCCAATCTTGCCGCCGATCACGCTGTACTCCACCCGGTCGCCGATGTTAGGGATCGGGCCGAGGAGCGCGCGCGAGGAAAACGGGATGCGGTCGGCACCTTCCGAGCGCTGGACGTAGCCGGTGCCTTTCTTCGCGTCGTAGGCCGTAACGATGCCACGGGTCATGGTTGGAGCGGGCTAGGAGGGTGGGGAACGGAGGGCGAGAAAACGTACGAGCAGCGTCTACGCAAGCACCGTGCAGCTTCCTTCAAAGGGCCGTGCAGCGTGCGCGAAGTCGCCGCAGAGCCCCGATGAAATCGAGGCGCTGGCGATCCACGCCAGGTGGCGAAGGCGGTGCGAGCCCGCCGTTCAAGTGGTGCGCCTGGGTTCCCTAGAGCCGTTCACCGGTCCATACCGTCACGGTGGCGTGCTGCGTGCGCGTGGTAAACCGTGTTCTCCGGTACACGCCCTCGGCCTACAGGCGGTCACCGAGCCATTCCGTAAGGTCGTCGAGCACGTTCTGCTTTTCGGGCTCATTCATCGTCTCGTGGAAAAGGCCATCGTAGAGGCGCAGGGTGGCGTCGGCATCGGGAATACGTGCCTGCACAGCCTTAACGAAGTCCTGCGAGCCGTCAGGGCTCGTGATGCGGTCGGCCGTGCCGTGGAAGACGTAGAGGGGCACGCGGAACGCCCCGGCCTCCACCCGCTTCATCGCCTCGATGGTTTCGTGGCCGGTGCGTGCGCGGACGCCGGTTCCCGTGTGGGTGAGCGGGTCCTCCTCGTAGTTGCGCACGACGCGGGGGTCGCGCGAGAGCCCTTTCAGGTCGAGCTTGACCGTAGGCAGGCGCGGAGCAAACCGGGCGACGGTGCCCGCCACCTTCTGTAGCAGCGGCGCGACGTCCGTCCGCAGTGCGGGCGACGACAGCACTACGCCGGCCAGTCCGTCCGAGCCGTGGTCGGTGACGTAGCGCGCGACGACGAGGCCGCCTAGCGAGTGGCCGAGTAAAAAGAGTGGGGGAGCACTGCCGCGGTCGTCAGCAGCGGAGGTGCCTAGGCCTGCTACGGTGGCACGCAGCGACGGAAGGTGAGCACGGACGTGGTGGAGGTCGCGCACGAGCGCGTCGAAGTCCTCGACGTAGGCGCGGTCGCCAGGCGACTCGCCGTGGCCGCGCTGGTCGTAGGCGAGGATCCGCACCCCGTGCATCATCAGGTGCGCGGCGACGTGCGCGTAGCGGCCCGTGTGCTCGCCGATGCCGTGGACGAGCAGCACCTCGGCGCGCACCTCGTCCAACTCAGGCGACCAGGCACGCGTGAACAGCGGGGGCCCGTCGGGCATCTCAAGGGCGTCGGTCGCGTGGAGCACGGCAGGAGGAGGCAGAATAGACGAAGTTGGGTGGCGTCAACCTACACCCGAATCCCCCGAGGCATCGTTGCCCTCGACCTGATGACCGTCTGCCAGCACCACCCCACCCGCGACGCAATCCTGGCCACCATCGATGACGAGGTGCGGGCCCTGCACGAACTCGGCGAGGAGCCGCACGCCATCGTCGTTGGGCCGGACGCCTACGCGCATCTGCGTAAGGCCATCGGCGCGCTCAACCAGCGGGGAGCGGGCTTCTTCGAGACGTACCGCTACCTCCCGATCGTGGTAGACCCTTTCCGCAGCGACGAGCTTGTGGTCGTGCCCAAGCCGCGCGCGATTGCGGACGGCGTCCGGTGCGTGGAGCGCTGAGGAGCGCCCCGCGGGGGTATGGATTCTTGGGCCTAAATCCCTGTGGACTTGAACCAGGCGGGGCTGGTAGCTTTTTATACCACATCGGCGTAGTTCCCAGCTCTTCTGTCACCCGCGCTCGGTCACCCGCGCTTGCGCCCGCCCTCCCTCCTGGTTTCTCCTCGTCCTGCCCGGTGGCGCCTGCTCCTGCTCGCGTCTGGCTGCGCCGTGTCGTGCCTCGGCCTATCAGCCGCGGCTCAGGGGGTCGAGGCCGACACGAGCGCGTTCTACGGCATCCGCGCCCAACTCGACGCGGGGGCTTCTGGGGCCGCTTTGCAGGGGATCAGCGATCTTGCGCCCCGCCTCTTGGCGACCGCCGATCCAGGGGTGGCCGCGGAAGCCTCGCTGCTGCTCGGCGATGCCCTCGCGGCAAACGGGAGGCACCAAGACGGCCTCGACGCTTACGAGCGCGCGCGGGCCACGGCCGAGGCTGCCGACGATGTGCTGCGCCAGGGACGCGCCTACCACGGGCTGGCCGAGGGTCTCCTCGCTCTTGACCGCTTCCAGGAGGCGGCGGTGCACTTTGGCGCAGCGGCCGAGTTGTACGCGGCGGACTCGAACCGGCACGTCGTCACTTTGCGGGCGCAGAGCCGCGCCTACCTGCTCGCTGGACGCGGCCAAGAGGCGCGGCGAGCCGCGGTGGAGAGCGCCGAGGTTGCAGAGGCCGCGGGCCTCGTCGCCGAGCAGGCCGAGAGCCTGCGCCTCGCGGCGGCGACCTCGGCGAGCATGGGGCAGCACGACCTCGCCTACCGCACCCTGCGCCGTGCCGAACTGCTGCAGGAAGCCAATTTCGAGGCACGGCTGGAGGAGCAGCGCACCGATCTCGAACAGACCCTGCTCGCTGCGCTCGCCGCCCGCGAAGCCGAGCGCGCCCTGGGCGACGAGCGGGCCGTGGGTCTCCTGGAGGCAGAGCAACAGCGCTGGCGACGGAAGGCGGCGATGGGGATGGCCGCGCTCACGCTCGGTGCGCTCGGCATGACGCTCTTGCTGTGGGGCCTCACCGGCTGGCGGCGATACCGGATCCGCTCGGCCGTGCGGCATCACCAACGCAAACGCCGCCGCCGCCTGCGGTCACAGCGCCCCGTCTCGGGTCCGACAGCTCGTGACCTAGACGCGCTACCCTCCGTAGCGCCGAACACGGCAACTCCGCTAAACACGTCCCCAGGGGTCGGAGCAGTGGACCCTCGGCCCCGGGTCTCACCGAAGCAGGTACCCCCGCACGAAGACCGCATCGAGACGGCTCCGAGAGCGCGCGCGCGTACCGCATCGGAGCATCTCGGCACATCCGGCGATGCCTTGCCGGAGGCGTCTCAGTCCGGTGGCCGCGACGCGCAGGGTCCCGTAGGCGAGCCGTTCGTGCGGCCCCAGGTCACGACGTATCCCAACAGCGAAGCCCTGTCCACGGCGGTTGCAGAGCGCCTCATGGCCGCCGCCGCCACGGCTCCCGAGGGGCTGGACGCGAAGTCAGCCCCGCGCCGTGCCCCCGGCGACACGGAGGAGACCGGGCTGGCGCTCGCAGCGTTCCTGCTCGACCAGCAACTCGGGGGTGGAGGGGGAGCGCCCGACCGAAGTCAGCTACTCGGGCGCTCGGAGGTACTGCGCTTGCTGCGCCACCGCGTCGCGCGACAGGGCATCGAGATCGACATGCAGGGCTTCCTCGAAGCGGTTGGCGACTACGTGCTGTTGCGCCGCGGCAGCCTAGCCACCGGCGTCAAGGTGCAGGTGAATGCGGTGCTCCGTGTGCCGGTCCGCTACGCGGCTCCTCTCGGGCTCATCGCCTACGAACTGGTTCTCAACGCCATCGAGCACGCGTTTGTGGGACGACAGACCGGCGTGGTGACGCTGCGGATGGATCAGGAGGCCGGACACGTGCATCTCGAAATCGAAGACGATGGGCGGGGACTGCCCCAGGGCTTCAGCTTAGAACGTTCCGGCACCGAGGGGCTGCGTTTTGTCCGCGCGCTCGCCGGCTTCCTGCGCGCAGCAGTCGAGGTGCGCAGCCGCGCCGGGGTACGGTGGCGGTTCAGTGTGGGGACCGACTCGGCGTAGCGCGGACTGGGGTAGCGAGACGCCGGTCGTATCTCCTGGGTGGGACCGAGGCCCGGCCGGACGCGTCAGCTAGCCTCCCTAACTACCTAAGAAGTCGGGGCGCGTTTCGAGGAAATGCAGGCCGTGGAGAGTTGCCGAGGACGGGATTGAGGTGGATGTCTTGGTTGACTTGCCTCACAGGGGGGGCTATACTCGCAGAGCCTGCGTTTTTGACGAGCGTATGCCGTTCCCGTGCTCGTCTTGGAGGGGAATGCGGGACTTCAAGGGCGGCCTCGCACTTTCACTCTGGATAGCCTGCCAGATCGTAACGATTGCGTTACATCTGAGCCAGTTGTAAGGGGTTGGAGCCGCTGTTGCGAAGCAGCGTGGCGAGCCTGTTCTTCCTTCGCACATGGCCCCCTCTTGCCATGGTCGCTCTTTCCGGAGCCGCACGCCCCGCCCTCAGCCGCCTCGAACCCAGTCGCACAGCCATCGTGCACGACTGGCTCCCCGTATATGCCGGTGCTGAGCGCGTCCTGGAGCAGATGATCGCTGTGCTCCCCGAGGCAGATCTGCACAGCCTGATCGAGTTCCTCCCGGACGACCAGCGGGCCTTCCTAGGCGGGCGCGAGGTCACCACCTCGTTCATCCAGCGGCTCCCGTTCGCGCGCAAGGGCTACCGCAACTACTTGCCGTTCACCCCGCTCGCGATCGAGCAGTTCGATCTGACATCGTACGACCTCGTGCTGTCATCGAGCTACGTCGTAGCAAAGAGCGTCCTCACGTTTGCCGACCAGTTGCACGTCAGCTACGTGCACAGCCCAATCCGCTACGCGTGGGACCTCCAGTTCCAGTACCTCCGCGAGGGGGGACTCGAACGCGGTCTCAAAGGCAAACTTGCGCGGCTCATCCTGCACTACATGCGGACCTTCGACGCCGCGACGGCAGACCGGCCCGACCTCTACGTCGCCAACTCGCACTACGTCGCGCAGCGGATCCGCAAGCTCTACCGGCGCCCTGCTGCTGTCGTGCACCCTGCGGTCAATGTCGAGCGCTTCACCGTCGGCTACGACCGCGACGACTACTACTGCACGTGCTCGCGGCTCGTCCCCTACAAGAAAATCCGCCTCATCGTCGAGGCCTTCGCGCAGCTCCCTGGAAAAAGGCTGGTTGTGGTGGGCGATGGCCCGGAGATGAGCCGCCTGAAATCCATTGCCACGCCGAATGTCGAGCTGCTGGGGCACCAGCCTCAGGAGGTCCTGGAGGCCACGCTGCGAGGCGCGCGCGCCTTCGTGTTCGCGGCCCTCGAAGACTTCGGCATCGCGCCGGTAGAGGCGCAGGCCTGCGGCACCCCAGTCATCGCCTACGGGCGAGGTGGCGCGCTCGAGACCGTGCGCGAAAACGAGACTGGCATCTTCTTTGACCAGCAAACCCCCGAAGCGATCGTCGCTGCAATTTCTCGTTTTGAGAAGGATGCAGACCGCTTCGACCCTGATGCGATTCGTGCGCACGCTGAGACGTTCGCCGCCGAGCGTTTCCGCACGCGACTCGCTGATCTGCTCGACAGCGCCTGGACGTCCTTCGTCCGCGATGGCGATGCTGAACAGGTCCTCCGCTCTCCGTCGCAGTTGCCCCCCCTGCTGCGCACCCCCTCCGACGCCCTCCCTTCGCTCTCGTAGCCATGAGTCCAGTACTCGAACTCATCCGTCCTGACGCGCCAGCCTATGGCGACAGGGCTAGCGGGACCGCCACTGCGCTCCCGAAGTCCAGAGCGCTCCGCGCGCCCGTCCGTCCATGGGCGCGCACGCTGGTCCTCATGCTCTTTGATGCGCTGACCCTGACGGTCTGCATCGCCCTCGCGATGGTGTTCATGGAAGCCATTGGGGCTGCCCAGGAGAACCTCCGCGTGGCCGTGGCTACCGTGGTGATGGCGCTCGTGATGTTCGCCGCGTTCGGGTGCTATGCCACGTTCCCGCTGCCTCCGGTGAAAGAGGTGCGCAGCTTGAGCATCGCCTCCTCGCTCGCCTACCTGATCGTGGCAACGGTGCTGATGTCGGTGCTCGGCAAGGTGTCGCCCATGGTGGGAACGCTTGCGCTCGCGTGGGTGCTGGCCATCCCGTCGGTGCCCTTCGCGCGGGCGCTGGCGCGCTACTTCTTCGGCTCGAAGTCGTGGTGGAGCTGCGCCGTGGTCGTCTTTGGCGCGGGGCGGACCGGCCAGGGGATCGTGCGCATCCTGCAGGGGCGTCCCGAGCTAGGGCTGCGCCCGGTGGCCGTCTTCACCGACACGAAGAGCGCGCCTCGCGACCTCAACGGAATCCCGGTGGTGGGGCGCCTCTCGCGCGCGTCCACGTATGCCCGGCGGCTCCGTGTGCCCTACGCCATCGTGGCGATGCCGTCGGCGAACCGCGAGCACCTCATCGAGCTGATGGAGGAGCACGCAAGCGGCTTCGAGCGCGTCCTGGTGGTGCCCGACCTCTTTGGCTTCGCGAGCCTCTCGGTGACGGCGCGCGACTTTAGCGGCGTTCTGGCGTTCGAGGTACGCGACCACCTGCTCAACCCGATGCACCAGCGCGTCAAGCGCGTCATCGACGTGGTGATCTCCGCGCTCGCCATCATTGTGCTGGCGCCGGTGCTGGGTCTGATCGGCCTACTCATCCGGCTCGACTCGAAGGGGTCCATCTTCTACGCGCAGGAGCGCATCGGGCGCGACGGCCACCTGTTCCGGTGTCTCAAATTTCGCAGCATGTACGTTGGGGCCCACGAGCGGCTCCAGGAAGTCCTCGACCGCGACCCGGAGGCGGCGGCGGAGTACGCGGAGTTCAAGAAGCTCACCAACGACCCCCGCGTGACGCCCGTGGGACACTGGCTCCGCAAGCTCAGCCTGGACGAGTTGCCACAGCTGTTCAACGTGCTGCGCGGCGAGATGAGCCTCGTGGGACCGCGCCCCTACATGCCCAATGAACTCTCCGAGATGACGGGGAAGGAACGGATGATCCTCCGTACTTTGCCCGGCATCACAGGCCTCTGGCAGGTGCTCGGTCGCAACGAATTCTCGTTCGGCAGCCGCTGCGATCTCGACGTGCATTACGTGCGCAACTGGTCGATGGCACTGGATTTGTACCTCCTCGCGCGCACCGTCCCGACCGTTCTTTCTCGCAAGGGCGCTAGCTGACCCGGCGTCTGCCGCCTCGGCCTGGTGACCTGCTGCACGCAACCGGCGGCGGTACCCCCGCTCGTCCTCCCGACCTCCCGCGACACTACCCTCCCTGTATGTCTACTCCGGCCAAAAAGACAGGGCCTTCTGCTGCGGCGGCCTCCGGTGCCACCGCGTTCAGTGCGGCCGCCTTCGCCCAGATGCTCAAGCGCAACTGGCTCGTGATGGCGCTCACCGCGATCGTCACCTTCGGGGCTGTCGCGACCTGGACCTATTTCCAGACGCCGATCTACGCCTCGGGAGCCATCGTTGCCATCGACACGCAGCGGACCGGCGGCGACCCGATCGGCAACATCCTCAACATGCGCGAGACGCGCACCCTGGCCAACGAGATCGAGACGCTCCGGCAGTCCCTCGGCATCGGCGAGCGTGTGGCGGAGCGCCTCCTCGAACGCTACAGCGCGCAGGAGCTCATCAAGGACGAGGCCACCCAGGAGCGCCTCGAAGCGATGATGCGCAACCCCGAGACGGACGTCAACCAGGCCGTCGCCATCGGGATGCAACAACTCGGCTTCGTGACGATCGCGCCGCTGAACCCGCAGGTGGACATGATCCGCATCGGGGCCAAGCATCACAACCGGCGTGTGGCGCGCGACATGGCGCAGTTCTACGCGGAGGAGTACCGCGAATACGCCCGGGCGAAGTCAGCGGCCGGGCGTGAGGCCGCTAGCGAGTTCCTGGAAGACCAAGTCGCCAGCAAGCGGGCCCAACTGCGCGCACTGGACCGGGAGATCACCGTGTTCAAGGAGCGCGAAGGCTTCGTTGCCCTCGACACGGAGGCAGAGACGGCCGTTCAGCGCTCGACGGAACTCGGCATTGCGATCAGCGACGCGGACGTGGAGCGGCAGACGGCGCAGATCCGACTGAACGCCCTAAACAGCCAACTGGCCGCCGTCACGCCGTCGCTCGTCAGCGCGACCGCCTCCGGCACGCAACGCGAGATCGACGCGCTCAAGGACAAGATCACCGGCTTCGAGACCACGCTCAGCTCCTACTACGCGAACAACCCGGCGCTGCTTCAGGACCCCTCTGGCGTCCCTGAGGTGGTGCAGTTGCAACGTCAGATTCAGCAGGCGCGCCAGCAGATCCAGGTGCTCAGCGAGCAACTCGTCGAGGAGAGTCTGTCGCTGGCGGACATCTCGCTCGACGGCGACGCGATGGCGGGCCTTGCTGTTAAGAAGCAGGAAGCCCTCGGCCTCGAACTCGACATCTCGCGGTTGCAGCTGCAGGCCGCCGCGCTCAGCGCGCAGCAGGCGCGCAACGACCAGCGCCTCCGCGAGCTGCCCAGCCAGCAGGCAACGCTGGCCAGCCTAGAGCGTGACCTCGCCGTGGCAACCGAGTCGTTCCTGATCCTCCAGGAGAAGTACAACGACGCGCGCACGCAGGCGCAGTCCGAGGTGAGCTACGTCGAACTCCTCCGCGTTGCGCTGACGCCCGCAGCGCCGATGTCGCCGAACATTCCGCAGAACCTCTTGCTCGGTGCGATGCTCGGCCTCGTGCTCGCCTTCGGGCTGGCGCTGCTGCGCCACGCCACCGACCACCGCATCCGCGTGCCGGAAGACGTGAAGAACCACGGCTTCAGCCTCCTCGGCACGATCCCGGACCTGCGCGGCCTCGTCAAGAAGCACTTCAACGGCCAGCCGTTTGTCAATGTGGAAGGACGCGAGGTGTCCTCGCTAGTAGTCGCCGCGATGCACCCGCTCTCGTCGGTCACGGAGGCCTTCCGGCATCTCCGCACGAGCGTGCAGTACAGCCTTCCCGACTCGAAGCTGGAAGCGATCATGGTGTCGAGCCCAGGCCCCGGTGAGGGCAAGAGCACGACTGCCGTCAACCTCGCGATCGCCCTCGCGCAGGCGGGCAAGCGCACGCTCTACATCGACGCGGACCTCCGTCGCCCGACCGGCCACCGCCTCCTCGGCGTCAACCGCGACCGCGGCCTCGCCGAGCTCCTCTTCCAGGACGCGCCCATCGACTGGGAGAACTACCGCCGCGCGCTCCACATCGACTGGGGCCGCTTCGACAACCACCTCGATAACCTCTACGTGCTGCCCGCCGGGCAGGTCGTCCCCGACCCGGCGGAACTGCTCGGCTCGCACAAGATGGAGCAGCTCCTCGAAGCCGCCCGCCAGGAGTTCGATGTGGTCATCCTCGACACCTCGCCGATCCTGGCCGTCACGGACGCGGTGCTGCTCGCGACCTACTGCGACGCGACGCTCCTCGTTGCCCGCGCCGAGGAGACCAGTTGGCGCTCGCTCCAGCGCGCCAAGGAGTTGCTCGAAACCACGGGCGACGCCGGCGCGCCGGTCATCGGTGCCGTGCTCAACAGCATGAAGGAAAGTGGCGAGGCCTACGGTTACGGCTATGGCTACGGCTACAAGTACGGCGACAGCTACGGCGGCCGCTCGGCCGACTTCGCCGACTTCATGAAGCTGCAGGGCGGCGTCAGTGGCGACGGAGCCGGCACCAGCGTGCCCACGCTCTCGAAGAAGGAATCGTCCGCCGACGCCTGATCCGACCGGCCTGACCCTCTGCGCGGCGGGCGAGAAGCCGCTCTCGCCCGCCGCTTTCTATACCCCCGCATCTGACCACACCCCGATGCTGCTGTCCTCCGCGCTCCGGCGCGTCCTCCTCCTCTGCGCGCTCCTCGCGCCGTTCACGGCCACCCAAGCGCTCGCGCAGGGCGGCACCCCAGGCATCGATGGCGGCACCGGCCTCGCCGCGGTCTACAGCTACGTCCCGCCCGGCATCCCCGCGATGGAAATCGACCTGTGGGGCGCCGTTCGCCAGCCGGGGCGCTACCGCGTCCCACGCACGATGAGCCTGCTCGACGTGCTCTCGGTGGCGGGCGGCCCTGTCATCGGTACCGACGAGGAAGGGCGGACGCAGGAAGCCATCGTCCGGCTCTCCCGCGAAGGCACCAACGGCCGCGACCTCCTCTTCGAAGCGCAGCTCGCCGACGTAGAGCGGGGCACCGCCGTCCCGCCGCCCGTAATGGAGGACGACATCCTCTCGGTGCAGGTCCGCGTGCGCGCCCGCCTCTACTGGCGCGACGTGCTCTCCGTGACGACCTCTGTCGCTGCGCTCACGCTGCTCTTCCTCAACATCTTTGACCGGGGCAACTAGCCCCTCCGCCGATCCGCCGCTCGGTTTCACCCTCCGACCCGACCCCCATGCCGATCCCGGAATTTGTCATCGTCGGTGCCCCGAAGTGCGGCACCACCGCGCTCTTCGAGTACCTCGGCGAGCACCCCGAACTGCACCTCCCGTTCAAGGAGCCGCACCACTTCGGCAGCGACCTCCGGCCTGAGTTCTACCGCGGCGGGCGGCGCGACCTCAACTGGTACTACGACAAGCTCAAGGGCGCGGCCCCCGGCCAACTCACTGGCGAGGCGTCGGTGTGGTACCTCTACTCGAAAAAGGCCGCCGAGGAAATCTACGCGCACAATCCCGATGCGCGCATCATCATCATGCTGCGTGAGCCCGCGAGCATGATGTACTCGCTCTACAACATGTTCATGTGGGTGCGCGACCTCGTGCCCAACGGCGTGCTCTACGAGACGAACGTCGGCGCGGTGAAGCCGCTCACGTTCGAGGAGGCGCTCGCCAACCAGGACGAGCGCAAGGCCGAGTTCGAGTCGATGCGCGACCTCGATGCGGAGCGCGGCGTGCGCGCCCGGCGCATCTTCCACACCGAGGTGGCCAAGTACACCGAGCAGGTGCAGCGCTACCTCGACGTGTTCCCGCGCGACCAGATCAAGATCGTCCTCCTCGACGACATCAAGGCCGACGTGGCGAAGGTCTACCGCGAAACGCTCGAGTTCATTGGCGTCCAAGACACCGCGTTCAAGGCCTCGTTTGAGGTCGTCAACAGCAGCCGCGAGATCAAGAGCTACACGCTCCACCGGCTCATGCTCAAGCACGACTCGCTGCCTGCGCTGCGCACGGTCATCAAGGCGCTCACGCCGCAAGGCCTCCGCCGCAAGGTGTTCCACAAGGTGCTGCGTCGCAACGTCACGCACAAGAAGCAGCCGCCGATGCAGGACGAGACACGCGCCTGGCTGACGGCGCACTTCCGCGACGAAGTCGAGCAGCTCGCCGAGGTCATCGACCGCGACCTCGTGAAGCTGTGGTACAAAGACGCTCCGCGACCCGCTACGCCGCCGCCCGCCAAGCTGGAACTCGCCGAGGCATAGAGCGGAGACGATACGGAGGGGAGCAACGCTGAACCGAGATCTCGCATTTTTGTCATCCTGAACTAGGTTCAGGATCTCTGACCCTTCTATTGAGATGCTGAAACAAGTTCAGCATGACGAGTAGGGGAGTAAGAGGGACTGCTGAAGGCAATGACCATTACACAGAGCAGCGTGGAAAATGAGCGCCCAATGCGTGCCGAAGGGCAAGCGGCAGAGCAAACGGCTCGCCCGTCCTTCTTCATCGTCGGCAACTCGAAGAGCGGCACCACGGCGATGAGCCGCTTCCTGGAGCAGCACCCGGACCTCTTCGTGTGCCGCCCGGAGGAGCCGAACTACTTCGCGACCGACTTCTGCCGCGACCCAGACCCGGCTGGCCTCTTCCACCCGCGCCCCGAGGCCGACTACCTCGCCATGTTTGCGGGCGCGGAGCCGAACCAGCGCTGCGGCGAGGCGAGCGCGTGCTACCTCTACTCCGACGAGGCCATCGCCAACATCGCGGCGTTCGATCCGGACGCGCGGCTGATCGCCATTTTCCGCGAGCCAGTGAGCTTCCTGCGCTCCTACCACGTGCAGATGCTCAAAAACCCGATCAAGGAAGGCGAGGCTGAGCAGGACTTCGAACAAGCGCTGGCTCTCGAAGACGCGCGCAAACGCGGCGAGCAGATCCCGGAGGGCTGCCTCGTCCCCGAATTCCTGTTCTACCGCGAGCGCGTGAAGTACGCCGAGCACCTCGAACGCGTCTACCGGCATTTTCCGAAGGCGCAGGTCCTCGTGCTCCTCTTCGACGATTTCAAGGCCGACAACCCCGGCACGGTGCGCCGCGTGTTTGAGCACCTAGGCGTCGATGCGGACTTTGCGCCGGCGTTTGAGCAGCACAACACGGGCGGCAAGGTCGTCACCTCGCGGCGTGCGCAAGGGCTCGTCCACAAGCTGGAGCACGGGGCTGGGCCGTTCGCTGCGGTCAAGGCTGTGGCGAAAGCGGTGCTGCCCAAGTCGATGCGCAAGCGCATGGTGAAGGGGGCCTACCAGAAGGTGGTGCTCCGCGACGCCGAACGGCTCGACGCCGCGCTCGTGACGCGGCTAAAGCGCGCGTTCAAGCCGGACGTTGAAGCCTTCGCCGCGCTCACTGGCACGAACGCCGTGCAGCGCTGGGGCTACGACCAGGTGTAACTCCAAGCCATCTAGTTCTTCCCTGATTGTCATGCTGAACTTGATTCCTTGGGGAAGCTTGCGCTTTCAGCATCTCTTGCGAACCGTTGAGATCCTGAATCAAGTTCAGGATGACAAGATGGGCGTGTGGAGTTGGTGTGGTAACACTTCGGAGGCATCGCAGTGAGCAAGAGTACCCCTGTCGATGTTGTCCTGAGCTGTGCTGCGAAGCCGTTCCAGCGCGGAGGGCTGAGCCAGCACCTCGCGCAGCTCATCTCGGCTGAGCGGGAGGCGGGGCATAGCGTCCGCTACTTCGCGTCGGCGGTGCCCGACGGCGACGCCGAGGGCCAGGTCGTCGCAGTGCCCTACGAGCGGGCGCTCTACCGCTACACGCCGCTGCGCTTCAACCGACGGCTTCGCGACTACGTCGGGGGCGACCTCTTTGACCGCGGGGTGGCACGGGCCATACCGCCAACCGAGCGGTTCGTCGGCTTCGTCGGCAAGGCGCTGCGTTCGATGCAGGCGGCGAAGGCCCACGGTGCGGAGACGCACCTGCACGCGGCCAACTCGCACGTCGATAACCTCGAGGCACGGCACGCCGAGGCGCACGCGCGCTACCGCTTCGACCACTCCTGGCTCGGCGAGCAGCAGCGCAAGAAGACGCTCCGCGAGTACGCCGAAGCCGACGTGATCTGGGTCGCGTCGGACTACTCGTGGCGGTCGTTTGCCGAGCGCGGCTTTCCCGAGTCGAAGCTGCGCCGCATCGTCCTCGAAACCGACCCGCGCTACCAGCCGCCCGCCGAGCGGCCCGACGACGGCGTCTTCCGCGTGACTTACTGCGGCAGCGTGAACGTCGGCAAGGGCGTGCCGCTCCTTATCGAGGCGTTCCGTGCGCTGCCCATCGAGCGTGCCGAGCTGATCCTGATCGGCGGACCCGCCACGCGCGGAATGCGGCAGTACCTCGACCGGCAGATTGCCGCCGACCCGCGCATCCGCCTCGCGCCGGGCGACCCGCTGCCGCACCTTCACCGCGCCGACGCGCACGTGCACCCGACCTACGAGGACGGCTGGGCCTATGCGCCTGCCGAAGCGCTCGCGTGCGGCGTCCCAACCGT
>JBCDFF010000040.1:0-17585 GCA_039178415.1 Bacteroidota bacterium | reverse complement strand
GGGCGAGGCCCAGTATGACTCAGCGCTTGCGCCCGAGGTGACGCGCACCGACGCGCGCCTCGTCGAGATGAGCAACGGCTGCATCTGCTGCACGCTCCGCGAAGACCTCCTCGTCGAGGTCGCGCGGCTGGCCGAGGAGGGCCGCTTCGACGCCATCCTCATTGAGTCGTCGGGCATCTCGGAGCCGCTGCCCGTCGCGGAGACGTTCACCTTCGAGGACGCCACGGGGCGCGTGCTCAACGAGATCGCCCGCCTTGACACGATGGTGACCGTCGTGGACGCGGGCAACCTGCTCGCCGAGTTGGACTCGGTGGAGCAACTGCGGGATCGCGGCCTCGAAGCCACCGAGGGCGATGTCCGCTCGATCAGCGAGCTTCTCCTCGACCAGATCGAGTTCGCCGACGTGATGATCCTCAACAAGCTCGATACCGTCAGCGAGGCCGAGGCGGCGACGATCGAGGCTACCCTACGGCGGCTCAATCCGCGCGCCCACATCGTCCCGGCGACGTACAGCAAGGTGCCCCTCGGCGAGGTCATGGAGACGGGCCGCTTCGACTTCGACGCGGCAGCCGACGCGCCGGGCTGGCTGGTCGAGATGCGCGGTGAGCACCTGCCCGAGACCGAGGAATATGGCGTGACGTCGTTCGTCTATCGAGCGCGGATGCCGTTCCACCCGACCAAGCTCTGGCGCTTCCTTCAGGGGGCCTGGCCTGCCGCGCCCGATGCGCCGGGCGTGCTCCGCTCGAAGGGCGTCTTCTGGCTCGGCTCGGCTCCCCAGACGATGTGGGTGTGGAGCCAAGCAGGACGACACCGTCAGTACCATGCGGTCGGGAAGTGGTGGGCCGATGTGTCGCGCGAGCGCTGGCCCCAGGACGAAGCGCTGCGTGCTGACACCGAGCGCGTCTGGGACCCTGTTTTGGGTGACCGGCGGCAGGAGATCGTCTTCATCGGGATTGGTCTGGACGAGCCCGGCCTCACGATGGCCCTCAACCACTGCCTGCTCACCGAAGACGAGGTCTACGCCGAAGAAGCGAGCTGGGCCTCGTGCCCGTTCACCGAGAACCGCTAGCCGCATGGCAACGCCACCGACCTCACTACCTGACCGCCCCGTACCCGTCACGGTAATCACCGGCTTCCTCGGCGCGGGCAAGACGACGCTCGTCAACGCGATCACGTCGAGCGCGGCGGCGCGCGGGCGGCGGCTCGGGCTAGTCGTGAACGACTTCGGCGCGGTCAACCTCGACGCGACCGAGGTCGACGCCAGCGGCGGGCGGGTGCTCGCGCTCGAAGGGGGCTGCGTGTGCTGCTCGCTCTCGGCGGGCCTCGTGACGGCGCTGCTCGCGCTGGTCGGGCACGCGTCGCGCCCCGAGCACATTCTCATCGAGGCCTCCGGCGTGTCGGACCCGCTGGGCATCGTGCTGCCGATGATGGGCGCGGGGCTCCAACCGGTCGTCCGGCTCGCCGCCGTGATCGCGGTCGTCGATGTCGGCCAGGTAGACCGGTGGCCCTCGGCCGATGCCCAGGTGTTGGCCGAGGCGCAGGTGGGCGGCGCGAGCGTAGTCGTGCTGACCAAGACGGGCGTGCACGGCGAGCCCGCCCGCTGGGCCGCTGAGGACTGGGTGCGCAGCTTCGCCCCCGCCGCGCGCCTCCTGGATGCCGACGACCTCGACCCAACGCTGCTCCTGGACACGGACGACGACGTGCTCGCAGGCCTCCTCGACCCGGCCGCGCGGGCCCGCCCCGTAGCGCGCCACCTCGACACGTTCGACACGTGGACGTTCGAGGCCGACCGCCCCCTTCGGTCGCTCGCGGCGCTGCGCCGGACGCTAGCCGACCTGCCCACGGAGGTCGTCCGCGCCAAGGGCCTCGTGGCCGTGGCGGACAGCAAGCGCCCCGCGCGCTTTCACCTCGTCGGGCGGATGCTCGCCACGCGCCTCGCTGACGAATGGCCCCCGGACTGGCCGACCGGCACGAGCCGCCTTGCTGTCCTAGGCGCGGCCGGCACCCTCGACGACGACGCTCTCCACGACGCCTTCCACGCGCTCGTCTCCGCCCCCTCCTGAGCCATGCGTGCCGTCGCGTTCTTCCTTGTGCTCTCGGTGGTCGTGCTCCAGCCCGGGTGTGCTACCCCTGGCGCACACGTGCACAGTGAGCTGGTGCCAACTCCCCATGTGCTTCAGGAGCGTTCGCCTGGGCCGCCCACGATCGATGTGGAAGCGCTCCGCGTGGGGGCAGCAGAGGCAGAGGTCTGGACCGCCCCCATGGTTGGGCGCTGGCGCACGGACGCGCTCCCAGACTCCTCGCGGTACAGGGAAGCGGCTGGGTTGGGCGAGCGCATGTACCTCCGACGCCAGCCCTAGTGCACCTCTCCTCCCATGCATCCCGTCCGTCTGTTGTCCGCCCATCTCGCCATGACTTCTGATTCTCTACCTACCCGCGGTTGCATCTCGCGCCGGCAGGCCCTCCGCATCGTAGCCGCCGGGACGATGGGGGCAGCCGTGCTGCCCTTCGTCTCAGGCTGTACCGTGGAGCAGAACACCGACGCGTCCCCGAGCGCGCAAGAGCCGAGCGCTGCGCCTGGCGCTGTGTCGGCTAACTCGGGCGTCCTGTTCGACCTCGCGGTGGCCGCGCCGGGAGCCTCGCTCGTCTACCCCTACCAACTGCCCGACCTGCCCTACGCGACGGACGCCCTGGAGGCCGCCATCGACGCGGAGACGATGGGGATTCACCACGGGCGGCACCACCAGGGCTATACGGCCAAGCTCAATGCGGCGCTCGAAGACCAGCCTGACCTCCAGAGCCAGCCGCTGCTAGAGTTGTTGCGGGACGTGTCGGTCCTCCCGGAGGACGTGCAGACGGCGGTCCTCAACAACGGCGGCGGCTACCTCAACCACGCCCTCTTCTGGCCGTCGATGCGGCCCGGCGGCGGGGGCGCGCCCACAGGGCCGCTGGGCGACGCCATCGCGCGTGACTTCGGGTCGTTCGACGCCTTCAAGCAGCAGTTCACCACGGCCGCGCTCGGCGTCTTCGGCAGCGGCTGGGCCTGGCTGGGCCGCGACGCGGCAGGCACGCTGCAGATCGTCCAGACGCCGGAGCAAGAGCCCGCGCACGCGTTCGGCTTCGTGCCGGTGCTGGGCGTCGACGTGTGGGAGCATGCCTACTACCTCCGCTACCAGAATCGCCGCGGCGACTACTTGGCAAGCTGGTGGGATGTGGTCGACTGGGAGCAGGCCACCCGCAACCTCACCGCCTAGCAGCCTCACTCACGGCACCTCAAACTTCCGCGTTCATGTCCGATCCGATCCTTCACGCGCGCGGCCTCACGAAGCGCTTCGGCGCGCAGACCGCGCTCGACAGCCTCGACCTCGCGATCCACGCGGGCGAGGTGTACGCCCTGCTCGGCCCCAACGGCGCGGGCAAAACGACGACCATCAACCTCTTCCTCGGCTTCCTAGCCCCCGACGGTGGAGCGGCGCTGGTCGACGGCCTCGACGTGCAGGCCGAGCCGCTGGAGACGAAGCGGCGGCTGGCCTACCTCCCCGAGCAGGTCGCGCTCTACCCGGCGCTCTCGGGCCGCGAGAACCTGAAGTACTTCGCCGCGCTCGCAGGGCACGCCCTCGACGACGGCGCGCTCGCCGGCTTCCTCGACCGCGCCGGGCTCCAGCGCGAGGCGCACGACCGCCGGGCGGCGACCTACTCGAAGGGCATGCGCCAGAAGGTGGGCGTGGCCCTCGCCCTCGCCAAGGGCGCGCAGGCGCTGCTGCTCGACGAGCCCACGAGCGGCCTCGACCCCTCCGCTTCAGCCGAGTTCTCGGACCTCGTTCGGCGGCTGGCTAGCGACGGGGCCGCTGTGCTCATGGCCACCCATGACCTCTTCCGCGTCAAGGACACCGCCACCCGCGTCGGCGTGCTGGTCGATGGCCGACTCCGCGACGAGATCGCCAGCGAGGCCCTCGCCGCCACCGACCTCGAAGCGCTCTACCTCGGCCACGTCCGCGAGGTCGCCACGCCCGCCTGACACCGTGCTGCCCAACGACGACGATCCACCCACCAAGCCTGGACGCCTGATTCCATGACCCGCCTGCTCTTCCTGCTCGTCGCTCTTCTCTCGGTTGCTCCGTCGCACGCTCAGGCCCCCGCGTCTCCGACGGCCGACCCACCCCTCGGCCGCGTGGCGCTCCTCGAAGCGCTGCAAGGCGGCGGTTACATCCTGGTCATGCGTCACGAGCGCACGGAGGTGCCCTCGCGCATCGACGACTACACCCAGGCTCCCGACGACTGTCGGGCGCAGCGCAACCTGTCCGTGGCGGGAGCGGCCGGGGCGCAAGAAACGGGCGTCGTCCTTCGCGTCTTGGGGATCGAGGCGGGCCGCGTGCTCACTAGCCCCATGTGCCGCAGCGCCGAGACGGCCCGGTACGTCTTCGGCGTCGGGTACGAGATCGACATGCGCCTCATGCACGGGGACCCTGACGGCGAGCGCGACGGGGACGCCGCGATCCAGGAGACGAAGGACCTCTTGGCTGAACTCGCACCCGGACTGCCGGAGACCAACATCGCCCTCGTGAGCCACGGGGGGGTGATCTTCGGAGCCACCGGGGTTCGCCTCTCCGAAGGGGAGATCGGCGTCGTGCGCCTCGACGAGGACGGTAGCGTCACCATCGTCGGCCAGTTCCACGGCAGCGACTTCGGACCCTACGCCCGGACCGCTCTGCGCGAGAGCGAGTGACTGGCATGCAGAACCAGAACGTCTCGTGTTCGACAGCAGGGCTGTCCGGTTCTGCGCGGCTCAGTTGCTCAAAGTAGTGTTGTTCGAACTGGTGGGGGGAGGGCGTGAGGGGTAGAGGGCCGAGGTTACAGACGCCTCACTGCCTACCCGCACCGCCTGAACGAGGTAGCCCGCACCGTCTTCCAAACTCATTGCCCGCCCGTCCTTCCCATGACCCTCACCATCGCCAAAAAAGAAGCTACCGAGACGCTCCGCGACGGACGTTTCTGGTGGACGACCGCCATCGTCCTCCTCTTGCTCGTGGGCGCGCTCGCGACGGGCTGGCTCCACACGGAGCGGCTGGAGGCCCAGCACACCGAAGCGGCTAGCGCCGAGCGGACCGTGTGGACGGGCCAGGGGGAGAAGAACCCGCACTCGGCGGCGCACTTCGGGACGTACGCCTTCAAGCCCGTGACACCGCTCCTGGCTGTGGACCGTGGGTTGACGGCCTACACGGGTGTCGCGTTGTTCATGGAGGGCCACGCGATCCAGGACGCGCGCTATCGTCCGGCCGAGGACGCCACAGCGGCGGCGCGGCTGGGTGAACTCACCGCGGCGGCGGTGCTGCAGTGGCTCGTCCCGCTGCTCATCGTGCTGCTCACGTTTGGTGCGTTTGCCGGGGAGCGTGAGGGGGGGACGCTCAGGCCGCTGCTCAGCCTCGGCGTGTCGCGGCGGGCGCTCGCGGCGGGCAAGGCCCTCGGGGCGGCAGCGCCGCTCGCGCTCGTGCTCGTCCCGGCGGCGGTCCTCGGGGCGCTGGCGATGGCGGTCGCAGCCCCGCCAGAGGCCGCAGCGTGGAGTGCCCCGCGCGTCGCGCTGCTGGCGCTGGTCTACCTCGCCTACTTCGCCGTGTTTGTGGGCGTGTCGCTGCTCGTGAGCGCGCTCGCCCGGTCGCCGCGGGCGGCGCTGCTCGTGCTGCTCGGCTTCTGGTTCGTGAACGGGTTCATAGCGCCCCGGCTCGCGGCCGACGTGGCCGAGCGGGTGCACCCAGGCCTGACAGAGGAGGCCTTCGCGGCGGGCGTCGCCGAGGTCGGCGAGCTGTCGTGGCCGGACTTGCTGGACCGCATCACCGAGCGATTGCTCGCCGAAGAGGGCGTCTCGACGGTCGACTCGCTCTCGGTCAACATCATGGCGGTGCGGCTCCACGAGGGCGAAGAGATCGAGACGGCGGGGTACCGGGCGCTGTTCGAGCGGCTCGCGGACGGGTTCGAGGGCCAGGGCCGCGTAGCACAGGTGGGGGCCGTTGTTGCGCCGCTGCTCGCCGCCGCGCCGCTCTCGACCGCGCTCACCGGGACCGACTACCGCCACCACCGCCACTTCGCCGACGCCGCCGAGACGTACCGCTACGACTACGTCCAGACCCTGAACCAGGACCTCATCGACAACGCGAGGCCGGGGGGGGCGTGGGACCGCGACTATGTGGTCGGCGAGGCGCTCTGGGCGTCGATCCCGCCTTTCACCTACGAGCCGCCGGGGGCAGGCTGGGCGCTCCGGGGCTACGGGACCGCCCTCGGCCTGCTCGCGCTGTGGCTCGTCGGGCTCGCCGTCGCCGTGCCCGTCGCCGTGGCCCGCATGCCCCTCGACCCGCGCTGACCCCTGACCCTCGACCTGTGACCCTCGACCCTTGACCACCACCATGTCCCCGCTTCTCACCGTTGCCCGCACCGAGGCGCGTCTGCTCTGGGCGGACCGCACGGCGTTCTGGGCGACGATCGTCTTCCTTGCAGCGACAGCCTACGCGCTGGCGTCCGGGCTCGGCCTTCGTGCCGACCGGGCCGAGGTCGCTCGCGCCGTCCTCGCCGCTGACGCGGAGCGCTGGGCCGAGCGGCAGGCCGAGGCCGACTCCATCGAGCAGGTGATGCGCGCCGAAGGCGTCTCGCTCGACACCTACGAGTGGGGGCCGCGCTCGCCCTACGCCGTTGGCGGCTTCTATGGCCGCGAGGTGACCACGCTGCCCACGCCCGTCTCGGCGCTCGCCGTGGGGCAGGCCGACCTCTATCCCGCCTCGCACCGGATCGTGGCCGGGAGCCGCATCGCGGTCGGGACCAGCGACGCGCTCACGAGCCCACTCCGGCTGGCCGCGGGCTCCTTCGACCTGGCGTTTGTGCTGCTCTACCTGCTGCCGCTCCTCGCCCTTGCGTTGGGCTACGACGTGACGACCTCGGAGCGAGAGCGCGGGACCTTGCGGCTCGTGCTCGCGCAGCCCATCTCGCGGCGGACGCTCGTGGCGGGTAAGCTGCTCGCGCGGGGTGGCCTGCTGGCGCTCCTCGTGGTTGGTGCCACGGCGGCGGGCTTCGCGCTTGCGTGCGGCGACGGCGTGCGGTGGGGGCTGTGGACCGTGGCCACGCTGCTCTACGGCCTCTTCTGGCTGGCGCTGGCCGCCCTCGTCGATGCACGAGGCAAGTCGGCGGCGTCGAATGCGGTGGTGCTCGCGGTGTGCTGGCTGGGGCTGGCCGTCGTGTTTCCGGCGGCGGTGACGCTGCTCGCCGGACAGGTGCACCCCGTGCCGACGCGCGCGGCCTTCGTTGCGGCCACGCGGACGGCCGAGGCCGACGTGCGGGAGCGCGGGGAGGAGCCGCTCGCCCTGTTCCTGGCCGACCACCCCGAGATGGCCGAGGCAATGGACAGCGCCGAGGGCGAGGACAACACGTTCGCCGTGATGCGCATCGCGCGCGACGCGCTCGTGGCCGAGGCCGTCGGTCCGGTGGTGGCGCAGTTCGCCGAGCAGCGCGAGCGCCAGGTCCGCCTCGTGCGCACGATCGGCGCGCTCTCGCCGACGGTGCTCGCCCATGCCGCCTTCCTCGACCTTGCCGGGACCGGCGACGCGCAGCAGCGGCAGGCCCTCGACGCCGTGAACACCTACCAGCGTGCCTGGCAGGACTACTTCGAGCCCCTCACCTTCGCCAACCGGCCCTTCCGTGCGGCCGACTACGCTGAGGCGCCCACCTTCACGCCACCCGCCGACCTGAGCGATAACACGGTGCGCCATGCTAGCGGCCCGCTCGTCGGGCTCGCGCTGGCCGTGCTCCTCGTGCTCGGCCTCGTCGCCTCCCTCCAGCGCCGCCCGGCGGCTCCGTGAAAAAGAAGACCGGTGGGCCCCCGTAATGTGGTCGGGTGCCGTACTGTACCCGCCAGGCCTGCCACTCGGGTGGGCTCCCACCGCATCCATCAACCCCGATCCATGCGCTATCTCGTCCTCTCGTTCCTCCTCCTCGCCGTCGGCTGTGCCGATTCGCCGGATGTGCCTGACGCTGCTTCTGCCGATGCCATGACCGACACGGCTAGCGATCTCGGTGCGCTCGGCAACGACGCCGTCGCGACGCTGTTTGAGAACGACCTCGTCCACGTCCACAGCGTGACGCTCCCCGCTGGAGCGGATCTCGCGGCCCACGAAGGTGGCGAGCGCGTCGTCTATGCCCTGTCCGACCTCGCGCTTGAGTTCACCACCGACGACGAGACCGCTGAGCACACCTTCGAGGCCGGGGGCGTGCACTACCATGAGGCCGGCACGCACGCGGTCGCCAACGTAGGCGACGGGGCGGCTGAATTCCTCGTCTTCGAGCGCCGCGGCGGTACGCTGCCCGAGGGCGACGCCCCCGCTGAGGCGGAGATGGCCGATGGCGTCGCCGACGAGATCGTCTTCGAGAACGACTTCGCGGAGGTCCACCGCGTGACGCTGCAGCCGGGCACAGCGCTGCCGCCGCACCAGGGCTTCGCCCGCGCCCTCTACGCCCTGTCCGGCTACACGGTCGAGTTCACCGACGACGACGGCGCGCGCGAGGAGCGCTTCGAGGCGGGCCAGGCCCACTACCACAACCCCGGTGACGCCACCGTCGAGAACGCGGGCGACACTGAGGCCGCATTCCTCGTCGTCGAGTTCAAGCGGTAGCGACCCATGCGGTCTGGATCGCGCCCCGAGCACCTCCGGCCTGGGCGCTGCCGCTGCGCCCAGGCTCCAAGGGCTCGCTTCTAAACGGCCTCCCCCATGATCCCCGTCACGCTCCTCACCGGTTTCCTCGGCTCAGGAAAAACGACGCTCGTCAGCGCCGTCCTCGCGGACGCACGCGCAGCGGGCCTCCGCGTGGGCGTCGTGGTCAACGACCTCGGCGCGCCGGGCGTGGACGCCGAGACGCTCGTGCGCCACCACGCCGTGGAAGAGGACGACCTCGTCAACCTCTCCGGCGGCTCGGTCGGGGGGACGCTGGGCGGGCGGCTCACGGAGGCGCTCGGTCGACTAGCCGCGAGCGGCCGCTACGACCGACTCCTCGTCGAGACCTCTGGCACGACCGACCCGGCGGCGCTGCTCGACGCCATCGCCGACACGCCTGGGGTGACGCTCGCCCGCGTGGCCGCCACGCTCGACGCCTTCAACCTGGCCCGCGACTACGACGACGGTCGGGCGCTCTTCGCGCGCCTCGTGCATGACGAGGAGGCAGGCACGGCCTCGCCCGAGTTGCTTCTGGCTCGGCAGATCCAGGCGGCCGACCTCGTCGTGCTCACCAAGCCCGACCTCGCAGGCGACGAAGCGGCCCGCCATGCCGGGATGGTAGCGCAACTGCTCAATCCTGTCGCCGACGTGGTGATGAGCGTGCGCGGCAACCTGCCGCCAGGGCTCCTGCTCCCGACCCAGGGTGCGAGCATGGAGGCGGCCCGCGCTCGCCTGGCAAGCTCCCGCCCCGCCGACGCCGCCGACGCAGGGCTGACGGCGGCGGTCGTCGCGGACCCACGCCCGTTCCACCCGGAGCGGCTGCACGGCGTGCTGCAGGCCCTGCCACGCGGGCTCTTCCGCGCCAAAGGCGTCCTGTGGCTCGCCTCGCGCCCCGCCGATATCCTGCACTGGAACCTCGCCGGGGCCCGCCTCGACCTCGAACTCGCGGGCTACTGGAAAGCTAGCCTGCTCGACGGCCCGCTCGCATTGCTCGACGAGGAGCGCGCGGCCCTCGAAGCGGCCTGCACGCACCCGGTCTTCGGCGACCGGGCCACGGAGCTCGTGCTCATCGGCGTCGAGGGCGCCGTCGACGACGTGGCCCGGCGGTTCTATGAGGCGCTCTGCACGCCGGCCGAGGTGCGCCGCTGGCAGCGGGGCGGCTCGTTCCGCGACCCGTGGCCCACCCGACTGCGCGAGGTCACCACATCGTAGTGCTGTTCCTGCTCTGTTCTGGTACGTTCGCTCCAATCTGGCACGTTCGGCGTCACAGCACGTATTGCGTGGTGCGTATCAGATCGAGGTCAACGCACAACCTTTCCAGACAAGCTCGTCGGACACCATGTGAAGCATCACGAGCGTGAGCCCTCGATGCGTTCAAATTCCGAAGCACTGGCGTACTGAATCACCGACCTACTGATCCACCGACTCCACCGATTCACTGACTCAAGAGCATGTCGGGCGTCTGGACCTCATTTCCCTGGAAGTGGCCTGTAGCGGTCGTGATCGCCGCCGCGTTCATCGCGTGGCCGCGGCCCTCGCACGAGTTGCCAGCGAACACGCCGTGGCATCTGCTCATGGAAGCGGAGCGTCTGGACGGACCGTCCCCGGTGCTGCCCGACACGGTGCGCGCGCTCGTTGGGCAGCCCATGCAACTCACCGGGTTCATGTACCCGCTGGAGCAGCAACGAGGCCAGCGCCGCTTCCTCCTCTCGCCGTATCCCGCAGGCTGTGCCTTCCACGCACCCAGCGGGCCCGCCTCGACGGTCGAGATTGTCACCGAGGCCCCGGCCCGGTTTACCTATGACCCGGTGGCCGTACAGGGCGTGTTCGCACTCGCAGAAGAAGACGGGCAGGGCCTGCGCTACCAACTGCTCACGGCCACCGTCGAGGAGCTACCATGAGTCGACTCCGTCTACTTCTCGCGTGTGCGTCTGTGCTCGGGACCGCGGTCGTGACCGTCGCCCATGCGCAGCGTCCGACGGCGGCCGCTGACGACCGACCGACGGTCCGCGCCGTCCGTGTCGCCGAGGGCGCGATCCGGCTCGACGGTCGCCTCGACGAGGCAGCGTGGTCCGAGGTGCCCACCGCGAGCGGCTTCCGGCAGGTCGAGCCCGATGCGGGAGCCCCGGCGGCGCTCGACACCGAGGTGCGCGTGGTGTTCGACGGGCGCGCGCTCTACGTGGGCGCGGTGATGCGGGACACCGTTGGGGTTGAGGGGCTGCGCATCCGCGACCTCCGCCGCGACTTCGACGCCTTCGACAACGACCACCTCTCAGTCGTGCTCGACCCGTTCGGCGACCGGCGCACGGCCATCGCCTTCCAGGTGACGCCCTACGGCGCGCAGCGCGACCTCCAGGTCCGCGACGGCGTCGATACCAACCTCGACTGGGACGGCGTGTGGGACGCCCAGGTCACGCGGGGCCCAGCAGGCTGGACCGCCGAGATGGCCATCCCATGGGCGTCGCTGCGCTACCCGGCGGGTGCGGTCCGCCAGGCGCAGACGTGGGGCCTCCAGCTCTCGCGCAACCTTCGCCGCTCGAACGAACTGCACGCCTGGAACCCGTGGCCGCGCGCCTTCACGCCCTACCACCTGACCTACGCCGGGGCGCTCACGGGCATCGAGCCGCCGCCGCCGAGCCGCAACCTCCGCGTGCAGCCCTACGTGCTCACCGACGCTGCGCGCGTGGGCGACGCCGCCTTCACCGACGATGCGGGCATTCAGGTGGGCGGCGACCTCAAGTGGGCCGTGACGCCGCAAACGGTGCTCGACCTCACCGTCAACACCGACTTCGCGCAGGCCGACGCCGACCAGCAGATCATCAATCTCTCGCGCTTCTCGGTCTTCTTCCCGGAGCGCCGCGCGTTCTTCCTGGAGAGCGCCGATGTGTTCGACGTGGGGTATAGCCTCTTCACGCCGTTCTACAGCCGCCGCATCGGCCTCGACGCAGGCCGCCCGGTGCCCCTCGACGGGGGGCTGCGGCTCGTCTCAAGCGGTTCATGGGGACGAGCGGGCGCGCTCGGCGTCCGGCAGCGCGGCACCGACGACGTGTCGGCTGCGTGGTTCGGCGTCGGGCGGGCGAGCCTGAACGTGGGCGCCGAGGGCCGCGTCGGCGGCATGGTCGTCGCCCGCCACGACGAAGCGCTCGGTCGCCCCACCGGCACCGTGGCCGGGCGCACCAACACGGTGGCGGTGCTCGACGGGTACACCCGCATCGGCACGACGGCGGCTGCGACCGGCTTCGTCTCCGCGTCGAGCAGCAGCGGCGATGGGGGGGAGGGCTACGCGCACTACCTCTGGCTCCGCAACGAGGCCGACTGGGGCTACGTCGGCTTTATCCAGGACCTCGCGACCACGGAGTACGAGGCCGCGACCGGCTTCATCTTCCGCCGCGACATCCTCCTCAACAGCCCTGCGCTCACGTTCGACCTGCGTCCGGCGTGGCTGCCTGCGTCGGTCCGCACGCTCGCGCCCTCCACGTCGGCGTTCGTCTACCATCGGCCCAGCGACGGGGCGTTCCTGCAGGCCGATCTCACGGTGCGCCCGCTCTCCATCATCTTCCAGAGCGGCGCGCGCGCCTCGGCGGCCGTGCGCCCCTCGTGGCAAGAGCTCGACGCGGACGAGGTCGCCTTCTTCCGCCCGCTCGGAGCGAAGCTAGCGCCCGGCTCCTACCGCTACGTGCAGGTCAGCGCCGCGCTGTCGTCCGACCCCTCACGGCGCCTCAGCGGTGCGCTCAACGCCGCCACAGGGGGCTACTTCGACGGACGGCTGACCACGGTGGATGTCTTCGGGTCAGTCGCGCCAATCCCCAACCTGGCCTTCTCGCTGAGCTACGCGTTCAACGACGCGCGTAGCCTCGGCGTGGACGCGATCGACGTGCGGAGCCACCTCGTCGGGGCAGAGGCCCGCGTCGCCCTGTCGCCCCGGCTGCAGGCGACGGCGTTCTGGCAGTACAACTCCCTCGCCGACCTCGCCTCGCTCAATGCGCGCCTCTCGTGGGAATTCGCTCCGCTGTCGTTCCTCTACCTTGTCGTCAACGACGCGCGCTACTTCGTGTCGTCCACCGACCGGATGGCGCAGCCCGAGGCGTTCGCCGAGGAGCAGCAGGTCATCTTCAAGGTGAGCTACCTCGGCCAGCTCTGAGTCATGGCCCTCGCCCATCCAGTTCGGTGTCCCGCGTCGCCTTTCATCGAATCTCATGCAGGCCGACCGAGCACAGATCTTGACGGCAGAGCCACTACCCGACGGGCCGGAGCCAGGCCTGCCACCGGGGCGCGTGCGGGTGGGCGGCCTGCTCGCGGGACTGGCGCTTGGCCTCGGCCTGCTCGCCTTGCCTGCCCCTGACGGCCTCGACGTGGCGGCGTGGCGGACGCTTGCGGTGGGGGTGCTCATGGCCGTGTGGTGGATGACCGAGGCACTGCCCCTCGCCGCGACCTCGCTGGTCCCGCTGGTGGCGTTCCCGCTCGTTGGTATCGCGGGTCCAGCAGAAGCCGCCGCTCCGTACGCCAACCCGATCATCTTCCTGTTCCTGAGCGGCTTCCTTCTCGCCAAAGGGTTGGAACGATGGGGGCTACATCGGCGGATCGCACTCGGGATTGTGAGCCGGCTGGGCGTTTCGCCTTACCGGATCGTGGCGGGCTTCCTCCTCGCGGCGGGCGGACTCTCGATGTGGATTTCCAACACGGCGACGGCGGTGATGATGCTGCCCATCGGCCTCTCCATCGTCACGCTCACCGAAGACCCGGACGCGGACCGGCGGGGCGGCTTCGCGGTCGCGCTGATGCTCGCCATCGCCTACGCCTGCTCGGTGGGCGGCATGGCAACGCTCATCGGCACCCCGACCAACGCGCTCCTGGCGGCATTCGTGCTCGACACGTACGGCGTCGAGGTATCGTTTGCAGGGTGGATGGCCCTCGGGCTCCCGCTCGCGCTCGTTGGGCTGGGTGTGCTCTACGTCATGCTCACCCGCGTGGTGTTCGATGTGCGCACGGCGCGCATCCCTGGCGGGCAAGCGTTCGTCGATGCCGAGTTGCGTGCGCTGGGCCGGATGTCGGCAGCGGAGCGCCGGGTGGCGGTTGTGTTTGGCACAGTGGCGGCGCTTTGGATCACCCGGCAGCTCTGGCAGCCAATCGCGCCGGGCGTCAACGACACGGTGATCGGCATGGCGGGGGCGCTCGCCCTCTTCGCCCTGCCCGCAGGGCGGGGCCCGGGCGACGTGCGCCTGCTCGACTGGCCGAGCGCGGTGACGCTACCCTGGGGCGTGCTGCTGCTCTTCGGCGGCGGCCTCTCGCTCGCGGCGGCGATCAAAGACACGGGCCTCGCCGCGTGGATCGGCGGCAGCCTCGCCGCGGTGAGCGCCTGGCCGCTCGTGCTCGTGGTCGGGCTGACGGTGCTCGTGATCGTGCTCCTGACCGAGATGACGAGCAACACGGCTACCGCTGCCGCCTTCCTCCCGGTACTCGCCGCACTCCCGCTCGGCGCCGACCCGATGCTGCTTCTCGCTGCCGCCACACTTGCTGCAAGCTGCGCGTTCATGTTGCCCGTCGCCACGCCGCCCAACGCAATCGTCTACGGGAGCGACCGGATCACGCTCCCACAGATGGCGCGGGCGGGCGTGTGGCTCAACGCCCTCTTCGCGGTCCTCGTGACGCTGTGGTGCCTGCTCGCCGTCCCGCTGCTCGCGGGCGGTGCCCTGCCAGTCCTCGCAGGCTCGTAGCGCCTGGCCGACACTTAAGCCGCGACCGTCTCATGCGTCCACCCAGGCTGCCCCGTCATTGAGTTGCGACGGAGCAGCCGTCGACTAGGGCGTGTGGACATTGATCGGGTCAGGTGCTCACGAGGCGCCGTTTGCGTCTCCAGAAGGCGCACGAGAGCCTGCCCCGGACCTGATCCGGGGAGCTCGATCCCGTAGGATCGGGCGACGAGTGGAACGCAGCGGAGGCCGAACGGAGGCCGTGAGCGCCGATCAGACCGATTGTCCACACGCCTTAGAGGCGCGGCCTTCTCCGCCGTGTCATCCTGAGCGGAGCCCACAGGCGACGTCGAAGAGCTTGCCCTCGCGTAGGCGGGGGATCTCCGGTCATTTCAGCGCTCCGGCCATAGCCTGGAAGCTGATCCAAAGATCCTTCGACTCGCATTGCTCGCTCAGGATGACGGAGGTGGTAGAACGAGGAGAACGCTCACGTCCGCCCGCTGAACTCCCACGTCGGGCGTTCACTCATCGCATGAGGACCATGCGCTTGGTGGCTGTGAAGGAGCCTGCTTGCAGGCGGTACAGGTAGACACCGCTGGCGAAGGTGCCGGCGTCCCAGCGAACTTCGTGGAAGCCGGGAGCCTGTTCGCCGTTAAGGAGGACGGCTACGCGGCGACCGGCCACGTCGTAGACCTCCAAGGTGACATGCTCGGTCGAGGGCAGGTCGTAGCGGATGGTTGTGGTTGGGTTGAACGGGTTGGGATAGTTGCCGCCGAGCGCAAACGTGGTCGGCAGCGTCGGGTCGCCCTCGGCGGCCACGTCGGAGACGACGGTCGTGACGGCGTCGGCCTCCATAGGCTCGGCCTCGCGGTTGCCCGCGGCGTCCTGTGCGACGGTGTAGAACGCGTACGTGCGGCCGACCTCGCCCGTGTAGGACGCGCCCGCTGCGTCGGTCTCGATCCACACCGCGTAGGGTCCGCCGTCCACGGCGACGAAGACGGTGTAGGACTGCACGCCCGCTGCGTCATCGGTGCCCGCCCACGACACAGGGAACGTTGCCCGCGTCTGCTCAGCGGCGAGGGCCTCCACGGCGCTCGCCGGAGCCTGCGAGTCGAGCGTGTTCGACCACAGCGGCGTGTCGATGGGGGCGTTGAGGTCGAAGAAGATGCGCGCCTCGTTGGTGACGAGGCTGCCGGACGGGAGGTTGTCCTTCGTCGCGACGCGGAAGAAGACGCCGCCGTCGCCTTCAGGCGGGGTGTTGTTGGGCGGCAGGAAGCCCGCGAACGGGTCCTCTGGCAGCGCGCCCGTCGCCGGGTCGAGGCCGGTGAAGCGCCACGTCGCGATGCCCGTCGCGCGGTCGAGCACGGCGTCGACCTGCACGAGGAGGTTGTTCTCGGGGCGCAGGTCGATGGTCGTCGTGAACGCCGAGAGGCCCGGCGGCGGCGTGTAGCTCCACGTCCCGAAATAGACGGTCCCCATCGTGAACGTGTCGAGGTCGAAGCGGGCCGTGTCGAGGGTGTCGACGACGATCACTTCGAGCGCGGCGGCCGTCGCCTCCGGCTTGTTCTCGAAGCGGATTTGGTAGCTGAACGGGTCGCGGCCGTTGACGTAGCGCGCGTCGCCCGCGCCGGACGGGCCGAGCTTGTCGTTCGGGTCGATGGACGCCACGATCCGCGCGTCGTGGCTCACGCCGAAGAAGCGGTCGAGGACCGGGCGGCACGAGGTGTAGACCGCCGCGAGGCCCGCGCCTCCGGTGAGCAGCCGCTTGATCGTCTTGATGATGGCCTTGGCTGCCTTCGCCGCGGGAAACAGCTCCGAGCCGCAGTCGATGAGCAAGCCTCCGACGGCGATGAGCAACTGCGACATCCAGACGGTCTGCTGGGCCTCGTCCGTGGCGAATCCCGATCCGGCCGCGTCGAAAAAGATCTTGCCGAGGAACGCCTCCGTGGCCGTGACGCAGCCCACGCCCGGTACGAAGTCTAGGACGATGTCGGCCGTCGAACTGAGGATCGCGTAGACGCAGCCGAGCGTGTCAGAGGTGCCGCTCTGGGCTGTTAATCCAGCTGTCGCGTTGGCAACCAGCCGCGCGTACTCCGGCGCGAGGCGTGCGCCGCCCTCGGGGGTTGGGAAACTCTCCAGCATCGGGTTGGCCGTCCATGCGCTCAACTGCGGCGTGATCGCGAGGAAGTCGAGCGTGACCGTCTCGCCGGGCGGCACGAGCGGCAGGACGAGCGGGTAGATCAGTTGGTCGAGCGTGTCGAGCACCGTCTCGAACTCGTCCCACGAGGCGAAATCGGTGAAGCCCGGCGGTGCGTCGAGGTCAGGCAGTCCAAAGAGCGGTTCGAGCGCCGCCTCGATGCGCGGGTCCTTCTGGAGCGAGATGAAGAGCGGGACCATCACGGCGTCGGCATTGCCGCGATTGGTGACGCTCACGCTGTAGCGCGCCAGCCGCCCCGGCCGGATGGCGGGCGGGCCGCCCACGTCCACCCAGAGGTCGGGCGCAACGGCGTCTTCGATGGTGAACGCTGCGGCAAGCGTCTCCGTCTGGCCGCCGCCGTTCGTCACCACCACGTCCCACGTCCCCGTCGGCGCGCCGGTGAGGTCGAACGACCCTGCGACTTGTTCGGCGCTCTCTTCGAGATAGCGCGGCGCGAGCACCGTGCCGCCGTTGCGCAGCTCGATCGACGCGCCTTCGGTGAAGCCCTGGCCCACAGCGCGGACGAACGCGGTGCCCTCATTGCCGGCTGCGGTTGGGGTGACGTAGAACACGTCGAAGGCGTCCGAGGGCGGTCCGTCGGCGATGGTGACCATGCCGCTCGTGGTCCCGCTGAGCGTGTAGGACGGGTCGGGCTGGAGCGTGACGAGGACCGTCTCGCCGTCGTCACGGTCGGCGTCGTTGCGCGGGAAAATGAGGAGGTCGACGGAGCGCGCGCCTGCTGGGATCGTGACGGTGGAACGCGTCGTGCTCGTGACGAAGTCAGCGAACGGCGTCGCGGTGCCGCTCAGGAAGAACGGGACGACGACCGGCGTGGCGAGCGCGAAGTTGGTCTGGAGCGTGAAGACGCCTGGCACGCGGCCCTCCTCGGCGGCCTCGGGCGCGGTCACGTCGAGCGTGATCGTGAGCGGCCCCGGCGCGATGGTGAGCGGGCCGCCGGTCGCGCGTCCGCCGCGCGGATCCTCGGCCACGACGTCGTAGGTGCCGAGT
>JBCDFF010000039.1:0-17664 GCA_039178415.1 Bacteroidota bacterium | reverse complement strand
CGCTTCCTGCTGGTGCCGAGGTCTTCTTGTTGACCGACAACGCCCTGAGTGCGGGAGATGGAATACCGGAAGCACGAGACGAGGTGCCGCGCGTGGTCGCGAAGCCGTCGGTGCCGAGTGGGCCGTCAGCGCCGGGCGAGCGGGCGCCGCGCCGGGACGAGGCGGTGCCGAGCCGGAACGAGGCGGTGCCGCGCCGCGAGCCCCCGCTGGCGGCGCCGTCGCGCGCTCCCGTCTCGCCCACGACCACGCCCAGTCCTCTCGCCCAGCCGACCAGCCTTCTGGTGGTGGACCCCGACGAGACCGTCTGCTCGCTAGTAGGTGCCTACCTGATGGGCATCTGCGAGGTGCAGGTCGCAACGACCCTCGACGACGCGCTCGAGCGGGCCGACGAGCGGCCGTTCGACCTGCTCGTGCTCAACCCAGACACAGGGAGCACGCTGGACCCAGACCGCGGCGGGCCCGAGACGCTGCTTTCTCAACTCCGCGCCTGTGCGGGGACGGCCGACGCCTACGCCATCGCGCTCACGCCCCCCGGCTCCGGGGTGCCATCCGGGTTCGATGCGGTGCTGCGCACGCCACTCGACGACATGGAGCTGGTGCTGACCGTGGGGGCCGCGCTGGCAGGGTAGGGCCCGTCCGGGCCGTGTCCTAGCCGACGGGGCCGGGTGTGACTGTGCGCAGCCGGTAGACCTGGTCGGTTGCGGTTACGAACAGGCTGTGGCCGTCCTCGCCGAACGCGCAGTTGGAGACCTTGCGCCCGAGGTCTAGCGTCCCGAGCGCTGTGCCGTCCGTGTCGAAGACGTGCAGGCCGAGCGGCCCGGCCGACCACACGCGGCCCGCGTCGTCGAAGGTGAAGCCGTCGGGCATGGCCTGGGCGGCGCGCGCGTCCGAGTGGAGCGGGGCGAGGTAGGGCGCGGCGTCGTGGAAGAGCGTCTGCTGTCCGAAGGTGCCGTCGTCCAAAACGGGGAAGGCCCACCAGCCCGGGCAGTGGTCGTCCGAGCAGGCGACGAGCGCCGTCCGCCCGTCCGGTGCAAAACCGAGGCCGTTGGGCCGGTAGAGCGCCTGCGACGCGACCGTCAGGGTGCCATCCTCCGGGGCAATCCGGTAGACGGCGGCGCGCGTGAGCTCGCGCAGACTCGGGTCGTCGAGGCCGTAGGGCGGGTCGGTGAAGTAGAGCACGCCCGTCGTCGGGTGGCGCGTGACGTCGTTGGGGCTGTTGAGGCGCTTCGGCTGGCCGTCCTCCTCGGCGTGCGTGGCGAGCGGGTGTTTGAGCCAGCGCTCCTCGTCGAGGCGGAAGACGCCGCGCTCGCCGTGGGAGCAGAGCACCACGCGTTCCTCGGCGTCGAGCGTGAGGCCGTTCGAACCGTGCTCGATGCCGGGCGGCTCGGGGCCGCTGTGTCCGCTCGGGCGCAGGAAGACCTGTTTCGTCCACGTGCCGCCGTCGTCCTGCGAGACGAGCCACATCGTGTTGCCCTTCACGTCGGAGACGAGCAGCCCGCCGAGCCGCGCGACCCAGACCGGACCCTCGACCCAGCGCAAGCCCTCGGCGACGACGTCAGGTTTGGTGCCGGGCTGAAGCAGGTGGTTCATAGTCGGGCGCGTGTGGATAAACGTGGTAGGTAGACGCACGTCCACCCGCAACGTTCACACGTGGACACGTTCACACCGGGCGCAGCCCAATCACTCGATGGTCTTGAACAGTGCGGCGCCAGGGCGGCGGAAGCTCACGCGGAGGTTTTCGACCGTCGGCGGCTGCGGGTCGGGGACGTAGGCCTCCTGCTCGCTGTGCCACACCATCTCGGTGTCCTTCGGGATGTGCATGCTCGCGTCGCCCTGGAAGCTGATGAGCAGGTAGTGGTCGCCGCGCACGAGGCGGAGGCCGAAGCGCCCGTGGGCCGTGGAGGTGTACTCGCCTTCGAGCGATTTGCGGAGGGCGAGGAGGTCCTGGTAGTAGGCCAGCGTGCCCTTGTGCTCCGGGAGGACGAGTTCGCGCCAGTCGAGCTTGCTGTTCTCGAACGTGGCGGGGTCCTGCGGGTCGGGGACGCCGTCGCGGAAGCCCGCGTGGTCGCGCATCTCGCGGCGGCGGCCGGGGAGGATGGTCGGGCCGATCTCGTCGTTGTGGTCGGTGAAGAACTGGAACGGGGTCCGGGCGGCCCACTCCTGGCCCTGGAAGAGGAGCGGCGTAAGCGGCGGGAAGAGCAGCGCCGCCGTGGCCGCGCGGTAGGTCGCCAGGTCGATGTCGTCGGTGAGGCGCGCGCCGCCGGGGCGGTTGCCGACCTGGTCGTGGTTCTGGATGCAGATCACGCACTGGTCGAGGCGCACGGCGGGGCCTTTGCGTGGGTTGGTCTCGGTGCCCCACGCCTTGCCGGTGAGCGGGTTGCGGCGGCCGTCGTAGAACCACCCTTGCGTGAGCGTGTGCGCGATGTCGCGCGCCTGCGTGCCAATGAACGCGCCGAAGTAGCCGCGCGAGTCGCCCGCGGTGAAGTTGCGGATCTGGTGGTGGAAGTCGTCCGTCCAGACGCCGTCGAGGCCGTAGCCGGGGGCGTCCTCGTCGTCCACGGGGAAGATGAGCGTGTTGAGGTTACGGTGGTCCTCGGCGATGATGAAGCGGTGGTGCGTCTCGTGCTCCGCCTCGAAGGCGCGGACGGCGTCGCGCAGTTCGCGGAGGAAGTGCGGCTCGGAGCGGTCGCGCAGCGTGTGTGTGGCGTCGAGGCGCAGGCCGTCGAAGTGGTACTCCCGGAGCCAGTAGCGGGCGTTCTCGATAAAGAACGCGCGGACGCCCGCGGCCCCCTCGTCGTCGAGGTTGATCGCGGGACCCCACGGCGTGCGGGCCTTCTGCGTGAACATCGGCGCGAAGGCGGCGAGGTAGGCCCCGTCCGGTCCGAGGTGGTTGTAGATGACGTCGTGGAAGACGGCGAGGCCGAGTTGGTGGGCCGTGTCCACGAAGGCGCGGAGGTCGTCGGGCGTGCCGTAGGCGCGGCTCGGCGCGAAGAGCGCGGCGTGGTCATAGCCCCAACTCCAGCGTCCGGGAAAGTCGGCCAGCGGCATCAGCTCGACGGCGGTGATGCCGAGCGCCTTGAGGTGCGGCAGCTTGCGGCGCGCGGCGGCTAGCGTGCCCTCCGGCGTGAAGGTGCCGACGTGCAGTTCATAGAAGACGAGGTCGGTCTGCGCGAGTCCGCCCCAGCTTCCGTCCTGCCAGGCGTAGGTGCTCGGGTCCACGACCTCGCTCGGTCCGTGGACGCCCTCGGGCTGGTAGCGCGACGCCGGGTCCGGGAATGGCGGCTGGTCGTCCATCTGGAGCTTGTAGCGCGCTCCCGCGCCGACATCGGGCACGAACGCCTCGAAGTAGCCCCCGCCGAGCCCCTCCGGCTCGATGGGCGTCATCGCGACGGATTGCGGGGCGCCGTTGTCGGGCGCACCTTCGAGGTGGAGCGTGAGGGTGGTGGTTTTGGGAGCGAAAGCGCGGAAGCGGGTGCCGCCGTCTTCAACGAGGGCCCCGAGGCGGGGATAGGTGAGGGTCGCAGGTTCAGCCATCGAGCAGCAATCCGAAAGAGGGGCAAGAGAAATCGTGGGAGAGGATAGGGGCTGCTACCCATTCCCTGCCGCGAACGGTCCACGCAGACCTATATCAACGGCCGTGCTTGGCCTGGACTTCACGTATACCCGCTTGTGGGGGAATACCCTCTGATGGCTGTAGGCAGATCTGTAGCTCCGATAGAATAGTTTGGATATATGCGCTCGTAGACCTACCATGAGGCATCCTACCATGGGTCTCTATTGTTTCACCCGTCTCTTGAGGGTCCGCCATGCTAAACCTTCTCTCTCTCTCTCTGGTCGCGTAACAGTTAAGGTCGCTATTCGTGGCTCGTTGCTGATGGCGTTTGCGCTTGCTTCGATAGAAACTGGGCAAGCGCAGACATGCGATGGCGCTCTACTGAGCCAGAATCCAGTGTGCGGGACCCAAAGCGGAGCACCCACCTCACCTCCTTCGCCCCTTACATCCTCATTTAATGCACTGGAGATTCCGGTCGTGTTTCACGTCATCACTGACGAGAACGGGCTAGGCGATGTGCCAATGGCGATCCTCGAAGAGCAGATGCAGATCCTGAACAATGGCGCCTTCAATGGGTCAAACGTGTCGTTCTCATTCAAGTTAATTGGTGTAACAAAAACAGCAAACAACGCTTGGTTTCCCTCGTGTGTGTCCCAAAATACCATTGGTAATGCCATTAGGTCAGAGCTGGCTCTCGACCCTGCTCGTGTCCTCAACGCCTACATCACTGACGGAGTCGTATTCCAAGGTATTGCTTCGCTACCAAACGATCACCCTGAAGAGAGCAAGGATCACTGGGTCTACGTTGACACGTTTACGCTCCCAAGTATTCCTGGTCAACTCGACTATCGGACTGAAGGAGAGACGACCGTCCATGAGGTCGGTCACTATCTCGGCCTGCGCCATACCTATTTCAACGGTTGTGCCTCGCCTGGAGACTCTGTTGCCGATACCCCGTATCAAGCCATCTCGAACAAGCCTGACGATACGCTTACAGACGCGCAGAACTGTGATCTGAGTAAAGACACTTGCCCATTGCCAGGCACAGACCCTATCACAAACTACATGGACATCAGCGCCGACTTCTGTCGGTCTGCGTTCACAACCGGTCAGTTCGCACGCATGGAGCAAGAGGTGAGCGCCTACCGACCTGCCCTTCTAAGCAACTACACCAACTTCCTCAACACGGGCGAGTGGGTCATCTACCTAGACGAAGACCTCGTCATTGACGATAACCAGACTTACTCGTTCTTCGACGTTGAAATTCGGTCTGATCCAGGTGTGCGTATCGTGGTGGATGGTACACTAAACGCGGACAATACGGCAGCTCCGGGATCTATGACCTTCACCGCCGCCGACCAAGCTCAGGGCTGGGGCGGTATTCGCTTCGAGCCGGGCAGCGGTGGCGTGTTGAAGAACGGCATCGTGGATCGTGTGCTTGGGTACGGCGGGGCCGCGATCACCATCAACGATGCCTCGCCTACGCTGCGGAATATGCTGATCCAAAACGACCTTGGTGTAGGTCTGGATGGGATCTATATCTGGGGGAGTCAGAGCGACCCGCTCATTGCCGAGTCTGAGATCAGGGCAATGGCGGGCGATGGTATCGTCGTGAGTGCTAACGCCGAGGCTACGCTTGACCGGAACCTCATTAGCAACAGCGGTTCGAACGGCGTGCTGCTGGGCTTCGGGGCCAACGTGCTGCTCACAGAGAACACGATCATTGGCAGCGGCCAAAGCTTGGGGAGCGGCGACGGCATCGACGCGGTGGCTGGAGCCATCGGGACGCTCGCCCCCTACTACTACCTCGGCGACGGCTACAACACCATCGATGGTAGCGCGGGACGGGGTCTCTACGCTCGGTCCAATGGACGAATCTATGCGGGCAACAGCGCCTGGGGGCGGTTCAACACGATTTCAGATGATGTTGTGCGCGCATCGGGCGGCGGCTCCATCGTCCAGGCCAGTGCCGACTACTGGGACAGGAACGGCGATGGAAATGGTGGAGATCTACCCTGGACAATCCAGAAAAGCGGCGGGGTGGTCACGGCCGACTCCTATTGCCTCGATGAGCCTGTCGTTGGTTCGGGATGTACCCTGAATTCGCAGTCGTCGCGCACGTCTCTGCCCAGTCCTGCGAGGCTCGCCTATGATAATGCTACCCTTGAGGCAGCTCAGGGTGACTTCAATGCAGCGGTTCGAAACCTGGCCGAGACGATCCGACTCGAACCGGGTACGCCCCTCGCCGCTGCAGCCTTCGGTGAGGTCGTACGTCTCGTAGCTACCCTCCCTGACGAGGAGCGAGGAGGCATGGTTGCCGAGGTGCTGCCGGTGCTCCGGCGTGAGGCTACGCACCCAAGCCACCTGCGTTGGGCCGGGCACGCCTTGGCTCGCGTGCTACTGATGGAGGGCTATACGACGGAGGCGGTGGCGGTGGCCAAACGAGTCCGCGAGACCTCGTTGGGAGCAGCAGGGGCCAGTGCTCGCCTGAGCGAAGCCGACGAGGTCCGCCTCGCGGACGACGCGCTTCTTTTCCATGCCCTGCTCGAAGCAGAGACGTACGAAGAAGCCGAAACCGTGTTGGCCGCAATGCGCTCCTACGCGGACGGCGAGCTTGAGACAGACCTTGCTGCCCAAGACCTTGCTGCAACCTTAGACGGTCCGACCCTCGGCGAGGGCAACCGGGCCAACGCGCAGGCCAAATCGGGTGTGGCCGAGACAACGCCGGTAGCCTCGATCTATCCGAACCCATTCTCGGAAGGCGCTTCCGTGCCTGTGCGGCTTGCAGAAGAGGTACACCTGCGTGTGGCCGTGTACGACGTGCTCGGGCGGCAGATAGCGCTCGTGCACGACGGCGTGCTCGCCGCTGGCGACCACCTCCTTGCCTTTGACGGAGCGCGTCTCGCTTCGGGCGTCTACGTCGTTCGGGCGCGCGTGGGGGGCGGAGCCACCGTCCACACGCAGCGGGTGACCGTGCTACGATGAGAACGTGGGTCGAATGACAACGGTGCTGTGATGAGAAGAGAAGCCGCATGGAGACCCATGACGAGGCTGCTGGGGGTCGTGCTCGTGAGCCTCGTGCTAGCTGGTCCAAGCCAGGCTCAGGAGCCGATCCGCTGGGACTCGCTCGGCTACGGCGTCTTCAACGATGGCTTCGTCACCGACTCTCCGATGTCGGATATCCTCGTGCGGCCTGGAATCGCCGGTGACACGGTGCTCTTCAACGCAGGCGGTAGGATCTTCCAGATGCTGCCTGGCGAGACGATGATGCGCGAGATATACCGAAGCGCCTTCGTCGGTGACCTCCTAGAGCAGGCTACCTCCGGTATGCTCGTCTCGGGCGATTTCAACGATGATGGGGTCCGCTCGTTCGATGGAGGGCGCACCTGGACCCAGATGGTCTACCCCCGCACCGACTTCAAGGGTCTTGCCTGCATCCGACCGACCACTCACCCTCGCTTCGACGGAGCCGTCCTCGGCTGCCAGTCCATCGGCGGCTTGCTCCTCACCGACGACGCCTTCGACTGGCAACTGCTCGTCGGCCTCGAAGCGCCCACCCGCCCTGAAGACGTCATCGACATCCCCGAGGGACCTCATGCGGGACGGCTTGCTTTACGCTTGCAAGGTGGGACGCACCTCATCTCAGATGATGGCGGCGAAACGTGGACCACCACGGCTACTCAGGTGACAGGGGGGCAACTTGTCTGGTCGCCCTCGGGCACGCTCTTCTCAGTTCGAGGACCATCCGTATCGGCCAGTACTGACGGGGGCGAGCGTTGGGAGGTGGACCGCTACCGGTTCGCCTCGCGTGAGTTTGTGCCAACGCCGAACAAGTCGCGCCTGGTGGCCGGGGACGACGGTGTGCTGTGGCTCGCGCTGAGCGACCGGGGTACGGACCTTCCGCTTCCGAACCGAGGGGTGGGGGCGATCCTGCGCTCGGGAGATGACGGGCGCTCGTGGACGGACGTGTCGGGGGACTACGGAGGCTACGAGATCCTGGAGGTGGCGCGCGACCGCGCGGGGCGGCTGATCTTGGCTACGGGCGGCGGGGTGTGGCGCTCGCAGGAAGGCGTGGTGACGGTTACCTCTGAGGAGCCGCCGCCGGGAAAGCCGAGTGAGGCAGCGCTGCTGGACGCACCGTATCCGAACCCGACGGGTGACCAGATCACGGTGCCACTCGTGCTGCGTGAAGCCGCCGAGGTGCGCGTGGCGGTAGTGGACCTGCTCGGTCGCGAGGTGGCGGTGCTCACCGAGGGCAGGCGCGCGGCAGGCACGCACGCGCTCGCGTTCGACACAGGCGGGCTGCCTGCGGGCGTCTACGTGGTGCGGGCTACCGTCGGGGGCGTCGTAGCAACACAGCGGGTGACGGTAGCGCGGTAGGCGCACCCCCTGCTTGACACGCCCCCCGGCGAGATATTCGGGTGGCGGTCAAGCGGTCCCCCTCGCATGCGAGAGGGACAGTCCGAGTGCTGCGGTATCGTGAGGCGTCCGTCGTGAGCCGCCGACTGACTCCTCGGCTCCCCGATCCCTCGTCTCGCTACTCTCCGACTTTCTTCAGCGCGGTCATGCCTTCGAGGCGGTTCGTCACGGCGGTCATGCGGTGGAGCTGCTCCGCGAGCGCCTCCGTGAGCGCGCCCGCTTCGAGGCGCCACGCCCAGTTGATGCCGCCGAGGCTGCCCGGGCGATTGATGCGTGCCTCCGAGCCAAGGCCGAGCAGGTCCTGCACGGGAAACACCGCCAAGTTGGCCGCCGACGTGAGCACCGCGCGGATCGAGGCCCAGTGCAGGTGGTCGGTGCCGGGCAGGCCGAGGTAGGCGCAGGCGAAGTCGCGGATGCGCTGGGCGTCCTCCTTCGTCACCGTCACCTCGGGGTTGTTGTTCCAGCCCTGCAGGGTGTCGTTGTCGTGCGTGCCCGTGTAGGCGACGTGCGCGTGGCGGTAGTTGTGCGGCAGGTGCTCCGAGTTGGGCCCCTCGTCGAAGCCGAACTGGAGGACGACCATGCCGGGGAAGTCGAACTCGGCCATGATCGCGCGGACGCCCGGCGTGATGATGCCGAGGTCCTCGGCGATGAGCGGCAGCGGCGCGCCGAACTGCTGCTCGAACATCGCGAAGAGGTCCGAGCCGGGGCCCTCGATCCACTCGCCGTTGACGGCCGTATCCTCGTCGCCGGGGCTCTGCCAGTAGGCCTCGAAGCCGCGGAAGTGGTCGAGGCGGACGAGGTCCATCAGCTTGACCGCGCGGGCCATGCGCTGGACCCACCAGCCGTAGCCGTTGCGTTTCATGCGGTCCCAGCGGTAGATCGGGTTGCCCCAGCGCTGGCCCGTCTCTGAGAAGTAGTCCGGCGGGACGCCCGCCACCACGGTCGGCTGGCCATCGTCTTCGAGGAGGAAGAGGTCCTGGTTGGCCCACACGTCGGAGCTGTCGTGGGCGACGTAGATCGGGAGGTCGCCGAGGATGCGGATGGAGCGCTGACGGCAGTAGGACCACAGCGCCTGCCACTGCGCGTCGGCGACGAACTGCACGAAGGTGTGGAGGCGGATCGCGTCAGCGTGCGTCTCGCGCGCCTGGGCCAGCACGTCGGGGTCGCGGCGGACGTAGTCGGGCCCCCAGTCCGTCCAGGCGACGCCACCGTGCGCGTCCTTGAGCGCGGCGAAGAGGGCGTACTCAGGCAGCCAGTCCTGGTGCAGCGCCTCGAACGTAGCGAGGTCGTCGGCGGTGTAGCCGGGCAGGCCCGCGCCGCCGAGGAAGTGCGCGTGGGCGCGGCGCAGGAGGTCCCACTTGTAGTGCTCGACGGGGCCGAAGTCCACGCGGTCCTCGGGAAACGCCGGCACGTCGGCGAGGTCGTCGGCGGTGAGCAGGCCCGCGTCGCGCAGCTTGTCGGGGCTGACGAGGTAGGGGTTGAGCGCGAACGTGGAGGGGCTCGCGTAAGGCGACGCGCCGTAGCCCGGCGGCACGAGCGGGAGCACCTGCCAGACGCGTTGGCCCGCCTCGGCGAGGAAGTCCGCGAAGGCGTAGGCGGCGGGGCCGAAGTCGCCGATGCCGTAGCGGCCGGGGAGCGAGGTGAGGTGCAGGAGCAGGCCGCTGGAGCGAGGCAGGGACATCAGGGCAGGGGGCGAGATGAGGGGGAGAACGACAGGCTCAAAAAATACGGAGCGCCCTTGTGCCGGGGTCCCGCTGCTCTGAGGAGCGAGTAGGCCCTGACCGCGCCAAATCCGGAGGCATCGTGCAGCTTCGTGGGGCGCGAGTCCGGCTATTGGTGTGCACGCGTAGGGGACAAACGCATGGGCGAGGACACCCAACTCCACATGCGCATGCGTCCACACGTCCATATCGAACGCCACAAACAGAGTTGGGCTCACTCGCGCTCGGTTTGCCGGGCGGGGTAGAAGCGGACGCACCGTTCGGGGGGGACGCCGAGGCACCACGCGCTCCACAGCACGCCGTTGCGGAGCTGCTGCCCGAGGTGCCCATAGCGCTCGAAGCGCCGCGCCGAGGTCTGCACGGGCGCGTCCAGGAAGACGAAGCGGCCCTGTTTCCGAAGCGCCTTCACGAAGTCGAGGTCCTCGAAGATGGGCTGTGGCGGGATACCGCCGATGGCGTCGAACGTGGCGCGGCGGGTGAACGGTGCGCGGTCGCCAAACGCGAAGCGCCACCACTGCATCGCCGCGCGAGAGGTCCACAGGCGCAGCCATGCGCTGTCGCGGTCGAAGGTCGTGCGGAAGCAGCCGCCTGAAACGGCAGGGTCGGCGAGCGTGGCCCGGGCCAGGGCGAGTCCCCGCGGGTGAAGCGTCGTGTCCGCGTGCAGAAACAGCAGCGCCTCGCCCGAAGCTGCCGCCGCACCCGCGTTCATCTGCGACGCCCGGCCCTGCGGCGCTTCCACCACCGTGGCCCCGTGCGCTTCTGCGATGTCCCGGGTCCCGTCCGTCGAGCCGCCGTCGGCCACGATCACCTCCACCGGCCCGGTCTGCGCCGCCACGCTCGCGAGCGTCGCCGGGAGCGCCGCCGCCTCGTCGAGCGCCGGAATGATGACCGAGACGAGCATGGGAGTGGTTCAGTGACTCAGTGAGGCGGTGATTCAGTGCGTGCAGGCAGCGTCGTCCTTCTCCAAACCGAAGCACCGGACCACCGAAGCACAGAAACACTCAGAGTTCTTGCTCCAGCTTGAGGGCTGCCTCCACGAGGTCGTCCTTGAGCTTGGTGAGCGTGTCGTGCTGGGCGATGTACTGCTCTAGCGCGTCCTTCAGCGAGGCGTCGCGGCGGACGGTGGTGCGGCGCTCGCGCGTGGACGGGTCGACGATGCGCTCGATGGCGGCGATGGTGTCGGCGGGCGCGAGAGCCTCCCGGAGCAGCGCGTGGTCCACCAGTGCCGCGTGCGCGTCGTCGATGCGGTAGCGCACCCGCACGACGGCCTCGTCGAGGTGGGCGAGCTTGATGCGGCCGAGCAGGAACGCCGTCGGATCCGCCTGGGCCGTGGGCGTGCTTGCGGGGCCGTCCTCGGCCGTGAAGGTGGCGTCGATGGAGACAAAGCGGCGGGCCGGGGTGTCCACGAACTCGTAGGTAGTGCGCTTGCCGTGGCGCCCGGCAGCGTCAGGCTCGATGGTGACGAGCACGAAGCCTTTGTCGGAATCGGCCTCCTTGAACGAGATGCGCTCGATGGACGACGAATAGACGACCGGCGGCCCCTCGCCCGTGGACGACGCGTCGAGGTTGCGGTCCTGGTGCTTGTGGATGTGGCCGAGTGCCACGTAGTCGAGGCGCGGGTCGCCGAGGTCGCCGACGGAGAACTTGGGCTCGTGGGCGATGAGGCTCGCGCGCTCGGAGCCGCCGAGTTCGGAGCCGTGCACGCTGAAGTGGCCCGCCAGCACCGCCGGGAGTGCCGGGTCGAGCTGGGCGCAGGCGTCGCCGATGTAGCGGAGGTAGAGGTCCTCGATCAGCTCGCGGATCTCCGTCGGCGACTTCTTGCGGTACTGGTCCTTCGCCAGGATCAGCGAGCGGATCGGCCACGGCAGCGCGACGAGTTGCAGCGGCCCGCTTTTCGTCTCGATGACCGTGTCGCCCGCGAACGTCGTCGGGCGGCGGACGATGGTGACCTTGCCCTGGAGGTAGGAGAAGATGTCCACCGCCGATGCCTTGCCGTGGCTCACGGGGTGGTCGTGGTTGCCGATCACCATCACGATCGGGATGCCCGCGTCCGCGATGGGCTTGAGGCACTCGGCGAAGAGCTTCTGCTGCGTCGGCGTGGGGTCGGCGGTGCGGTAGGCGTCGCCGCAGAAGAGGAACAGGTCGATGTCTTCGGCGAGGGCGCGCTCGACCATCGCGTCGAAGCAGCTCGCGAAGTCGAGCAGGCGCGAGTTGAGGCCCGTCTCGGGGTCGATGCGCCCGTGGGTTTCGTAGCCGAGGTGGATGTCGGCGCAGTGGAGGAGCTTCATGCGCGGAAGATAGCGCGCGACGTGTGGGGCCTAGGCAAACTCCGGGTCCTTCTCGGCCTCCTGGGCCGCCTCGACGAACTCCGCGAGCGGCAGCTCGAAGTAGAACCGCGTGCCGCGCCCGTAGATGCTCTCGACGTGGATCTGCTCGCCGTGGGCCTGGAGGATCTGCTTGACGATGCTCAGGCCGAGGCCCGTGCCGCCCTCCTTGCGGCTGCGCGCCGTGTCCACGCGGTAGAACCGCTCGAAGATGCGGTCGAGCGCCTCCTCTGGGATCCCACGGCCCGTGTCCACGACCTCGACGCGGACCTTGTCCTTGCGCTGGCGGAGGCGCGCGCGCACCGTGCCGGCCTCGGAGTAGTTGACCGCGTTCTCGATCAGGTTGGTGACCACCTGGCGGATGCGCGCGCGGTCTGCCCACACCTCGGCAGCCGGGTTGTCGAACGTCAGGTCGAGGCCCTTGGCCGCCGCCTTCGGGACGACCGTCTCGGCCACCTCCGCCACCAGCTCCTGCAGGTCGAAGCGCTCCGGGTGAATCAGGTCCTCGCGGTATTCCAGCTTGGCGATCTCGATGAGGTCGCTGAAGAGGTTGTTGAGCCGCTCCAGGTTCATGAGGCCCTTGCGCGCGTAGCGCTGGCGGAGGTCGGCGGGGAGGTCTGTCGAGCCGAGCGCCTCGAGGTAGCCCGAGACGGCGAAGATGGGGTTCTTGACCTCGTGGCTGACGTTGCCGATGAACTCGTTCTGGATCTGCTGCACGCGCTGCAGCTCGCCGACCTCACCGCGGAAGCGCTCGGCCATCGAGTTGAGGCTGCGCGCCAGGTCCTGAATCTCGGCGGCGCGGGTGAGCACGCGGATCTGCCGGTCGGTCTCGCCCGCGTCGATGCGCTGGGCGATCTGGCTGATGTGGCCGAGCGGCCCGACGATCTTCTGCGCCGCGACCCAGGCCGCGATCAGCGCCAGCATGAGCGCGAGCGCCATCCCAATCACGAGCGTGGCCTGCATGCGGCGGACGACCTCGAAGAGCGGGCTGCGCGCCTCGCCAATCCGGATGAGCAGGCCGCTCTCGGGCCGCCACAGGGCCACGTAGAGCGTTTGGTCGGTGACGCTGCCGCCCGCGGTGCGCCGCTCGTCGAAGCCCACGGTGGAGGCAGATGCATCCCCGCCGAGCGCGTCCTCCACTTCCGGCTGACCGAAAAAGCCGGGCTCGTCCACGGCGCCGTCGTCGTTGGCGTTGGCGAGGACAGCATCGCGCGTGGCAAGGGCCACGTCGAGGTGGTCCGCGGCTGCGATGCGCTGGACAACGGTGGCGCGGCGCTCGGCTGGCGCCGCCTCAATCTGGACGGCGATGCGCTCGGCCTGGAGGCGCACCGTCTCGCGGGCGGCATCGCGCACCTGCACGCGGAGCACCAGCAGCACGTAGAGCCCGATGCCCACCGCGCTCGCGCCCACGAAGAGCGCGAACGTGAGCATCATCCACGTCTGGGTGGACGCGCGCCGTGGCAGCAGCGCCCGGTGGAGCCGCGTCCAAATCCGCCGGAGGGTCATGGGTGGTCCTGAGTCCGTGGTCCTTTGTTGCGCGCGAGGGCGAGCCTGGTGTCGGCGCAGGCCCACCCAGCCAAGGACAAAGGGCGAGTGACAAACGCTACGCCTCCGCCGCGTCCTCCTCGACGAAGCGGTAGCCGACGCCGCGCACGGTCTGGATGTGCTTGGCGAAGTCGCCGAGCTTCTCGCGCAGGTTCTTGATGTGCGCGTCCACGGTGCGCTCGGTGACCATCATGGCGTCTTTCCAGATCGTCTCCAGGAGCTGCTGGCGGGTGAACGCCTTGCGCGGGTGGCGGACGAGGTAGCGAAGCAGCTCGAACTCGGTGAGCGTGAGCCCGAGGTCCTTGCTGTCGAGCGTGGCGCGATACTCGTCCTCGTAGATCATGAGGCCGCGCACGTTGAGCGTGCGGCTCTCCTCGGCACCGGAGCGGCGCAGGATCGCGCGCACGTTGGCGAGCACGACGCTGGGCGGCACGGGCTTGACGAGGTAGCCGTCGCCGCCGAGCATGAGGCCTTCGACCTGGTCCTTCTCCTCGGCCTTGGCGGTGAGGAAGAGGATCGGGATGGTCTCCGTCTCGACGCGGCTGCGGAGTTGGCGGCACACCTCGAACCCGCTCATGCCGGGCAGCATCACGTCGAGCACGATGGCGTCGACATCCTGCTGCGCCTTCTCGATGGCGGACGGCCCGTCGTGGGCGGTGAGCACGTTGAAGCCTTCCTGCCGCAGGAAGTGACTGACGACCTCGACCACGTCTTCTTCGTCGTCAACGACCAGGAGCGTGATCTCGTCAGGGGTGAAGGTGGCCATAGCGGGGCGATCAATACGTGAGAGAGGCGGGGGGAGACGCACGTGGCGGAGCTAGGCCCGCGCGCCTTAACAAAGCTTGCACGGACTCTTCAAGATATGCGTTCCCAGGCAGTCCATGACGCGCCCAGCTTGTGCGCCCTAGCCGACCAGGACGCGCGGAACGCGCTCGGTGAGGCCGGTCGTGAGTTCGTAGCTGATCGTCCCGATGCACGTGGCCACGTCGAGCGCCGACGGGCCGTCGGGTCCGAAGAACACCGCCTCGTCACCGACCCGCACCGTGCGTCCGGGGCCGTCCGGCGCGCCGAGGTCGAGCATCGTGAGGTCCATGCACACGCGCCCCGCGATCGGATAGCGATGCCCGGCGATGGCTGCTACGCCGACGTTGGAGAGCGCGCGGGGGAGGCCGTCCCCGTAGCCCACCGCGACCGTGGCAATGCGCGTGGGGGCCGCCGCCGTCCACGTCTGCCCGTAGGACACCGTTTCGCCTGCCGCGACGGTGTGGATGTGGACCACGCGCGCCACGAGCCGCATCACAGGCTCCAGGGCCAGCCGCTCCGCTACCCGGGCGAGGTCGGGGGACGATGGGACGCCGTAGACCAGTCCGCCCACCCGCGCGAGCGCTGCCGCGCCTGTGGGCACCGCCTTGCGCGGGTGCAGCGTGGCCGCGCCGCTGTTGGCGACGTGCACGACCGGCGGTACGGGCACGCCCGCCCGTTCGAGCGCGTGCAGGAGGCTGTCGAAGCGCGACGCCTGCGTGTCCGCGAATGACGAGGCGGCCTCGTCTGCCGTGGCGAAGTGGGTCAGCAGGCCCACGACCTCGATGCCTTCGGTGGCGTAGAGCCGCGCCAGCACACCGGGCACGGCGTCGGGTGACAGCCCCAGCCGGTGCATGCCCGTGTCGGCTTTGACGTGGACGCGCAGCGCGCTCGCAGGCGCCGTTGCGCTCGCCCAAGCGATCGCGGCCTCGGCGACGGCTTCAGACGTCACGCTGAGGTCGAGGCCGTGCGCGGCGTGGGCGTCGAGGTCGCCGGGGAGCGGAGCGCCGAGGACGAGCACCCGGCCCGCCAGGCCGGCCTCGCGCAGGGCAATGCCTTCGGCTGCCCGCGCCACCGCAAACCAGGTCAGCCCCTCGGCAGCCATCGCCTGCGCGACGGGGCGCGCGCCGTGCCCGTAGGCGTCAGCCTTGACGATCCCCATGAGGTGCGCGGGTGCCACGTGCGCCGCCAGCCGCCGGACATTCCGCCGCAGTGCCCCAAGATCGATCTCGGCACGGGTGAGCAACGCTGGGGGAGGGAGAGGCGGCACGGTCGGGGACGATGGGACGAGGCAAGAGCGGAAGGCGTGGCCCAACTTCGACGTTGCGCCTGCCTCCTGCAACAGCGACGGGGGCGAACGGGCCCCAGGCGGCAACGCGCCGCCCTTGGGACCAGCGCCGAGGGCAGCCCAAGAGGATCGCCCCCAAGAGAATGGCCCCGAGAGGATGGCCTCCCGGTTATCGCCGGGCCACCAGCAGGCCCATCCCCGGTACCGTGCGGTAGGCAATGGGTCGCAGCGGGGCCAGTCCGGCGTCGCGTTGCCAGCTCTGCACGGTGCCGGTAGTCCACGCGCCCGAGCGGCTCGTGAACGCGAAGTAGAGCTGCGCCAGCGCTGGGAGCGGGTCGGGGCGCTCGGTGCGGAGCACGTCCTGCACGGCCAGCACGCCGCCCGGCCGCAGCACGGCCGCGATGCGGGAGGCCAGACAGCGGCACGTTTCGGCGTCGAGGTGGTGGAGCACCTGCGAGACGAACACCAGGTCGTAGGTCGGCCTCTCGGGGTGGAGCGCGGCGAGATCCGCCGTCCGGAGGTCGGCCGCGCCAAAGCGCAGGCGCCCGGCGAGGTCGTCCGGCACGGTGGCGAGCGCGACGGCGTCGGGGAGGTCGGCAACGGTCACATGGAGATCGGGCCGCGCGCGGGCGAACGCGGCGGCGTAGGTGCCCGAGGCCCCGCCCAGGTCGAGCGCGTGGCGCGGCGTGCCGTCGGGGCGGGGGAGGTGACGACGCAGGCTACGCCAGCACTCGGGGAGGCAGAGCCGCGCGAGGTCGCCCATCGCCGCCTGGTAGCGGGACCACGCGGCAGCGTCCATCGTCGCGTGGAAGTCGAGCGGCTGGCCCGAGCGCACGAAGTCAGAGAGGCCGGCGAGCCACGTCCACTCGTCGCGGCGGAAGGCGAGGCTGTGGACGAGCGGTGTCGGGCTGTCGGCGGTCAGCCAGCGGCGGGCCTTGCGGGTGAGGCGGACCGTGCTGGGGCCGTCTGGACGCGTCGAGCGCTGGAGGTAGCGCAGCGCCACTAGCACGTCGAGGAGCGCGGCTGTGGCGACGGGGTCCGTGCCCAGGTCAGCGGCGAGGGCGTCGGTGGAGCGCGGGGCGTCGGCGAGCGCGTCGAACAGGCCTACCTCGCTCGCGGCCATGAGCGCCTGCGCCTGGACGAGTGCGGGATGCGTGAGCAGGAACGGCTCGGGCACGTAGCCCAGCCGCGCGGCCAGCCAGTCGAGCGGGCGACGCGCGAGAACGCCGATGCGCATGGATGTGGGGGTGAGGGTGCGCGCACAGAGTACGCCACGCGTGGGGCGGTTTTCGATACGTCGGGACGGTTCTCGGCGCGTACCGTAAGACCCTGGCGGCTCGCCGTGTCAGACGCCCATCACCCCCCGTTGCCTTCCGGCTTTCCCCATGTTCGACTTCCTCCTTCTGCAAGCTGACGCGTCCTGGCTCGACAGCCTCCGCGACTGGTTCTTCGGCCTCGGCGAGCAGTACGGCGTCAACCCGCTCGTCTTCGGCGCCATCTACGTCGGTGCGATCCCGTTCTTCACGCTCTCGGTGGCGTGGCTCGTGCGCAACGTGCGGCGCGGCACCTCGCCCGTCGCCCCGGCACTCGCCGCGACGTTCTTCTTCATCTCGGCCTACCTCTACCTCATCGTCGCCGGGCAGAACGTGCCCGCGTGGGTCTACGCCGTCGTCATCGGCCTCGTGGTGGTCGGTGGCTACTCGACCTTCAAGAGCGTCCGCGCCAAGGTCATGGCGGCGATGGCCGAGAAGGAAGCGGATGCTGAAGCCGCCTCTGCATCGACCTCGACCTCGACATCAACATCGACCTCGGCCTCTGAGACGACCTCGTCCTGAGCCCCCTGACGCTCGACCCCTGCCCTTCGCCTGTTCTCCCTGATCCACGACACCCCCATGGCTTCCTACGACTACGACCTCATTGTCATCGGCGGCGGTGCGGCGGGCCTCACGGCCTCCGGCATCGCGGCCAACCTCGGCGCGAAGACGCTCATGATCGAGCGCCACCGGCTCGGCG
>JBCDFF010000038.1:0-17729 GCA_039178415.1 Bacteroidota bacterium | reverse complement strand
CTGCGCATGGACCAGCTGCACAGCGACGACCTCTACCAGGTTCTGCGCACGGCTTCGTTCGACGGGGGAGAGACGGTGCTGACCTGGACGGTCGCGCCGCAGCCGCTTGCCGAGGAGCTGCGCGCCAACGTCCCCGAGGTCAAGCACGCGATGATGCTGCGCGACGAGGGCGAGCAGGTGGTCGCCGCGGGGGCCGAGAAGTATTGGTCGCCCGGGTACTGGACCGACGCGCCGTTCTTCGAGATGTTCGCCTTCGACCTCCTCGCTGGGGACCCGGCCACGGCGCTCACCCAGCCCGACGGGATCGTCCTCACCGAAGCCCTCGCGCGCAAGCTGTTCGGGGCCGAGACCCTGCCCGAGGACGCGATGGGGCAGGCCGTGCGGCTCAACGACCACGACGCCCGCGTGACTGGCGTGGCCGCCGATCCGCCCGCGAGCGCGTCGATGACGTTCGAGTGGATCGCGCCCGCCTCGGAGTTCTACGCCCGCAACGCGTGGGTCGAGAACTGGGGCAACAACGCCATGGCACTCTTCGTGACGCTCCGCCCGGATGCAGACGTCGCCGCGCTCAACCGCACGATGACGGACCTCCTCCTGGAGCGCGACGACATTGAAATCACGACGGCCTTCGCGCAGCGCTACAGCGAGCGCTACCTCCACGGGGCCTACGACAACGGCGCGCAGGTCGGCGGCCGCATCGACGGCGTGCGGACGTTCTCGATCATCGCGGCGCTGCTGCTCGCGCTGGCGTGCATCAACTTCACCAACCTCGCCACAGCGCGCGCCACACGCCGGGCTGCCGAAATCGGCGTGCGCAAGTCGATGGGCGCGACGCGGGGCAGCCTGATGCGGCAGTTCCTCGGCGAGTCCGTGCTGATGGCGCTGGTTGCCTTCGTGGCGGCGGTCGTGCTGTTCTCGCTCCTCGCCACCCCGTTCGGGACGCTACTCGACAAGGACCTGGGGGCGGTGAGCCTGCCTGTGTGGATGTGGCTCGGCTTCTTCGGCGTGGCCGTGCTTGCGGGCGTTGCAGCGGGTTTGTATCCGGCCCTGGTGCTCTCGCGCTTCAGCCCGGTCAAGATCCTCAAGGGCGAGCGCAAGGGCGGGCTCGCGCTACGGCGGAGCCTCGTCGTGTTTCAGTTCGCCGCCTCCGTGGTGCTCATCGTCGGGACGCTCGCCGTGGCGGCGCAGGTCGACTTTCTCCAGACCCGCGACATCGGGCTCGACCGCGACGAACTCATCATGATGCCGCTACGCGACGGAGCCGCGACCAACTACGAGGCCTTCCGCAGGACCCTAGTCGACGACCCCGCGATCACGCACGTTGGGAGCGCTCACGCCAATCCGCTCCGGATGGGCTCGTCGACGGGCGGCGTGGCGTGGCGGGGCAAGGACCCCAGCGTGTCTGCCTCGTTCCACTACATGGGCATCGACGCCGCGGCCATCGAAGCGCTCGGGATGGAGATGGCGACGGGGCGTCCCTTCTCGGCGGACATCGCGTCGGACTCGTCGAACTTCATCATCAACGAGACGGCTGCGCGCCTGATGGGCTTCGACGCCCCCGTCGGCGAGCGCGTCACGCTGTGGGAGGGCGACGGCGAGATCGTCGGCGTGGTCAAGGACTTCCACATGCGGGCGGCAGGCAGCCCCACGTCCCCGACGATCTTCTGGCTGGACTCGCCGCGTACATCGACCTGGGCGTTGGCCTTCGTGCGCACCGCACCAGGCCAGGCCGATGCCGCGCTGGCGCGCCTCGCCGCCACGACCGAGACGTTCAGCCCCGCCTACCCACTCGAATACCGCTTCCTCGACGACGAATACAACCGCATCTACCAGGACGAACGCCAACTCGGCACGATGGCCTGGTGGTTCGCCGGGATTGCGACGCTGATCGCCGCGCTGGGCCTGGTGGGGCTGGCCGCGTATGCGGCCGAGCAGCGCCGGAAAGAGATCGGCGTCCGCAAGGTGCTCGGCGCGACGGTGCCCGGCCTGGTCGGCTTGCTGTCGCGCGACTTCTTGCTGTGGGTCGGCCTGGCCTGCGCCGTGGCCATTCCGGTGGCCATGTTGGTGATCGATCGCTGGCTCGACGGGTTCGCGTACCGGGTGGAGTTGGGTGTCGCCCCCTTCGCAGTGGCGGTCGTGGGCGCGCTGTTGCTCGCCTTGCTCACGGCGGGCGGCCAGGCCCTGCGGGCGGCTGCAGCGAACCCGATTGAAGCGATCCGGTCGGAATAGACCCTGGGACAGTAGGGCGGCAGGCTTCGGCGTGTTGTGCAGGTCGATTGGCGCAATCGGCAAGTGGAGTGGGGCGCGCGGGCCGTATCGTGCAGGGCGGCTTTCTCCCACCTGTCTGCTCCTCCGATGGCCGACGCCCATGCCCTGCCCACCGCCGTGGACCTGATCCTGCGCGAGGTCGGCCTCGTGCCTGCGCACGTCCTCCGGCGCGCTGGGCTGCCCGCCAGTCTGCTTCGTCGCGAGACGCCGACGGTGACGGGGGAAGAGTTCCACTGCCTCTGGACCGCCATCGGCGAGGAAGGCGGCGACCGGCCCGTCGGCCTCGACATCGGACGGCTCGCGGCGCACGAGGTGCTCAGCCCCCCGCTCATCGCGGCCCTCGCCAGCCCGGATCTCACGACGGCTGCGCACCGGCTCGCGCAGTACAAGGCCCTCATCGGCCCCCTGCGGATGGACGCGCGCGAGACGGAGGAGGGCCTGACGCTGCAGATGCGTGGGGTGGGTTTCGCCCTGCCACCGGCGCTGGCCCTGTTGGAAGTCGCCTACTGGGTCTACTTCGCGCGCCGCGCCACCCGCGAGCCCATCGCGCCGCGCCGGATCGAGCTGCCCGTCCGCCCGCCCGACGTAGCGGCGGTCGAGGCCGAGCTAGGGTGCCGGATTCGTACGGGACCGGACGCACTCGTGAGGTTCTCCGCGACCGATGCGCGGCGGCCGTTCTTCACGGCCGACGCCGAGGCGTGGCGGTTCTACGAGCCCGTCCTGCAGGAGCGTCTCGCCGACCTTGAGCAGAGCGCGAGCCTCGCCGAACGGGTGCACGCGACGCTCGTGGAGATGCTGCCGAGCGGACGCGGGGCCGTCGACGACGTGGCCGAGGCGCTCGCGCTCAGCCCGCGCAGCCTCCAGCGCCACCTCCGGCGCGAGGGCACGACGTTCCAGAAGACGCTCGCCCGCACCCGTGAGATACTCGCCCGTCATTATCTCCGCACGCCCGAGATCAGCACCACCGAAGTCGCCTTCCTCCTCGGCTACGACGACCCGAACTCGTTCTTCCGCGCCTTTCGATCCTGGACCGGCACCACGCCCGAGCGGGCACGCCATGCCGTCGCCACCGCCTAAGCGCTACGCACCTTCCCACTTCGTCCCATGTCACACTGGACCTACGAAAACATCCCCGACCAGACCGGACGTGTTGCCATCGTGACCGGCGCCAACACCGGCATCGGCTACGAGACGGCGCGCGCGCTGGCCCGTAAGGGCGCGCACGTGATCCTGGCCTGCCGCAACTCCGCCAAGGGGCAGGCCGCGCACGACCGCATCCAAGCCGAAGCCCCGACCGCCACGCTCGCCCTTGAGCAGCTCGATCTGGCCGACCTCGACAACGTCTTGGCGTTCGCGGAGCGCATCCGCGCGGCGCACGACCGGCTGGATCTGCTCATCTGCAACGCGGGGGTCATGGTGCCGCCCGCGAGCACGACGAAGCAGGGCTTCGAGCTGCAGTTCGGCGTCAACCACCTGGGCCACTTTGCGCTGACGGGCCACTTGCTACCGCTGCTCCACACGACCGGCGGCGCGCGCGCAGTCGTGGTGTCGAGCGTGGCCGCGTCGATGGGCACGATGAACTTCGACGACCTCCAGTTCGAGCAGCGTGGCTACAAGCCGTGGCCGGCCTACGGGCAGAGCAAGCTGGCGAACCAACTCTTCGTCCGGGAGCTTCAGAAGCGTCTCCGCGAGGCAGGCTCCGCCGTCCGGGTCACGATGGCGCACCCCGGGTGGACGGCAACGGATCTCCAGCGCACCAGTGGGATCGCGCGCCTGCTCAATCCGCTGCTCGCGATGAAGCCGCCGCAAGGCGCGCTGCCGACCCTCCGCGCGGCCACCGACCCGGACGCGAAGGGCGGCACCTACTTCGGGCCCCATGGCTTCCGCCAGATGCGCGGCTACCCCGTGCCGGTGAACATGGAGGAGCGCGCCCTCAACGACGCTGACACCCAGCGGCTCTGGGAAGTCAGCGAGGAGCTGACGGGTGTCCGCTACGACTTTGGGGTGGCGGCCTAAACCAGACGCCAGCCCGGTACACCAACACCCACCGTCGCACAGACACGCCTCGCCTCATGACCGTCCTCCTCTTCGGTGCCACCGGCATGATCGGCCACGGCACGCTTAACGCTGCCCTCGCCGACGACCGCGTGACGCGCGTGCTCTCGGTCGTGCGCCGCCCCTCGGGGCGCACCCACGCCAAACTGACCGAGCTCGTCCACGCCGACATGATGGACCTCGCGCCGATCGCCGACGCGATCGCGGAGGCCGACGCGTGCCTGTTCTGCCTCGGTATCTCGTCGGCGGGGCAGTCCGAGGCCGACTACCGGCGCATCACCTACGACCTCACGCTCGCCGTCGCCAAGACGCTCGTGGCGCGCAATCCGAAGATGACGTTCGTCTACGTCTCCGGAGCCGGGTCGAGCGCGGCCAGCCGGACGATGTGGGCGCGCGTCAAGGGCGAGATCGAAAACGCACTGCTGGGCCAGCCGTTTGGCGCGGTCTACAACGCGCGCCCCGGCTTCATCCAGCCCGTCGGGGGCGCGACGAGCCGCACGACGCTCTACCGCGTCACCTACGCCATACTGGCCCCGCTCACGCCTCTGCTGCGTCGCCTCGCGCCCAAGTCGCTGCTCGACTCCGACGAGCTCGGCCGCGCGCTCGTGCAGGCTGGATTGGCAGGAGCGCCGTCGCCGATTCTGGAAGTCCCCGCGCTGCAAGACCTCGCCGCTGCAAGACCTGGCCGCTGAAGCGGAGGCGCACGCTGCGGAAGCGTGACGTGAGCGGCGAGGTCCGCGAAGTTGGCGGAATCTGCGAGCAGGGTGGCGTGATGGGCAAGTGGTATGGTGAGAGGTTTGGGGCATCTTGGACGCACACTCACCCAACAGGCGCGCGTTCACTCGCCCACCCGACTCCCACGATTCATGCCTACCCCACCTCGCACCCAAGTTGTCCTCATCACCGGCGCGTCGTCCGGCATCGGCAAGGCGACGGCTGAGCGCTTGCTCGCCGACGGCCATACCGTCTACGTCGCCGCCCGCCGCGTCGAGAAGATGCAGGGCCTCGCCGACCAGGGCGCGACCGCCCTCGCGATGGACGTCACCAAGACCGAGGACGTCGAGCGCGTCGTCGACCAGATCATCGCCGAGCAGGGCCGCCTCGACGCGCTGTTCAACAACGCCGGCTTTGGCCTCTACGGGGCCGTCGAGGACACCGCCATCGACGACGCGCGCTACCAGTTCGAGGTCAACCTGTTCGGGCTCGCGCGGCTGACGCAGCTCGTGCTGCCGCACATGCGCGCGCAGGGCTTCGGGACGATCCTCAACACGTCGTCCATCGGCGGCAAGATCTACACGCCGCTCGGCGCGTGGTACCACGCCACCAAGCACGCGCTCGAAGGGTGGAGCGACAGCCTCCGCCTGGAGGTCGAGCCGCACGGCATCCGCGTCGTGATCGTGGAGCCTGGGATCATCCTCACCGAGTTCGGCGACGTGATGACGAAGCCGATGCTGGAGCGCTCCGGCGACGGCGCTTACCGCGACCTCGCCCAGGCGATGGCCACGGCCGCCACCGAGAGCTACGAGAAGGGCGACGGCTCGCCGCCGTCGGTCATCGCCGACGTGGTTGCCACGGCGATCACGGCCTCGACGCCGAAGACGCGCTACGCCGCCGGGCGCCTCGCCAAGCCCATCCTGGCGCTCCGCCGGGTCCTACCGGACCGCTGGTTCGACCGCCTCATCCTCAGCCAAGCCGCCTGAGAACGCAGCAGGAGCGATTCTGCCTGGTAAGGAACGCGGTCGGGCCGTCGGGCCGTAAGCGCTGGGAGGTCGCGTGCTCTGCGCCGCCTCGTGCACCTCTCCTGCCAAAGCCGGAGGCTCGTTCAAGCTGAGACGCGACGTGCGAGACCGGCTTTGGGTGTGAACGTGTGCCTGTGTGAACAGGTGGATGAAGACGACCACCTCTACACGTGCATACGTCCACACGTTCATACCCCTTTCTGCACGCGGAGAGGGTATCGCCTCTGCACCGCTCTCATGAACACGCTCCTCAACTACCTCGTCCGTGGCATCGGCCTGCTCGCCTCGCTCGGCCTGCTCATTCTCGCCATCGTCGTTATGGTCTACGCTACCGTCGAGGGCGGCTTCGTGGTCGCCGAGACGCTGCAGTTCTCCAACTCGGAGTCGCGCGTGATCTACGACACAATGACCGTCGTCGACCTGTTCTTACTCGGCTTCAGCGTCGTCATCGCGTCGGTGGGCATCTACGAGCTGTTCGTCGGCTCGCTCTCCGGGATGCCCGAGTGGCTGCGCATCACCAACTTCGACACGCTCAAGGGCATCCTCATCAAGACCGCGATCGTGGTGATGGCGATCTCGTTCATGGGCCGCGCCGTGACCTGGGACGGCGATGAGAACCTGCTCGAATACGGCGTGGCCATCGGCGCGGTGATCGCGGCGCTGGCGTTCTTCCTGAGCGTGAAGGAGGAGCAGAAGGCGAAGGGGTAGGGCTATGACACGGCGATTCTGGCGGGTTCGGCATCATAGCAGGTGGTTCGTGTTGCGTGTTGCGTATCAGGTCGAGGTCAACACGCCATGCGCAGCACGAAGCACACGTGAGCGAACCCGTTGAGCCGCTACACCATGACGACCCCACCTGTTGAGTCTCCGAAGCCGCGCCGTCGCTGGCGGCGTATCGTCGGAGGCCTGAGCCTCGCTGTAGTTCTCGTACTCACCCTGCTTATGATCGACGCCTGGAAAGCCCTTGGGACGAAGCCGGCCGGGGAGCGTCTCGCGCGCCTGGAAGCCTCGCCGCAGTACCGCGACGGCCGCTTCGTGAACGTCCTCCCGCAGGGCAACGCCGCGCCGTCGCTGGGGACGATGCGGGAGTTTTTCTTCGGTGGGAGCGACCACCGCACGCCCGCCGCGCCGCCGCCCACCATCGCGCGCACCGCTGCCGACTTCGCCACGCCGTCCGACGACCTCCGCGTGACGTGGCTCGGTCACTCGACGTTCATCGTCGAGCTCGACGGGGTGCGGCTGCTCATCGACCCGGTGTGGGGGGAGCGCGTGTCGCCGTCGTCGGTGCTCGGGAGCCGCCGCTTCCACGCGCCGCCGCTCCCGCTCGACGCGCTGCCGCCCGTGGACGCCGTCCTGATCTCGCACGACCACTACGACCACCTCGACTTCCCAACCATCCGCGCGCTGGCCGACCGCGTCCCGCGCTTCCTCGTCCCGCTCGGCATCGGCGCGCACCTGGAGTACTGGGGCGTCGACCCGGCACGCATCGAAGAGGTCGACTGGTGGGACGAGAAGATGGTGGGAGGCGTGCGCCTTGTGAGCACGCCCGCGCGGCACTTCTCGGGGCGTTTCTTGAACGACCGCGACGCGACGCTCTGGACCGGCTGGGCGATGCTCAGCGCAGACAGCGCAGGCACAGGGCAGCGGCTGTTCTACTCCGGCGACACCGCGCTCACCCCGTCGTTCGCCGAGATCGGCGAGCGGCTCGGGCCGTTCGACCTGACGCTGATCGAGATCGGGGCCTACAACGCCGCGTGGAGCGACGTGCACCTCGGGCCGGAGCAGGCCGTGGCGGTGCACCGCATGGTGCGCGGGGAGGTGATGATGCCGGTCCACTGGTGCACGTTCGACCTGTCGCTGCACGGCTGGACGGAGCCGGCCGAGCGCCTGCGTGCGGCGGCCGAGCCGCTGGGCATCCCCGTCGCCTTCCCGCGCCCCGGCGAGCACGTCACGCTAGACGCCGTCCCCACAACGCCGTGGTGGCCGACGCTCCCGTGGACGCCCGCCGCCGAGGCCCCGGCTGTGTCTACGGGGCTCCCGGACGACGTGCGCGCCCTCGTGCCGTAGCCCTCCGAGCGCTGCTCTGATAAGCCAGGCGCCGAGCTAAGCGACGGGTCAGGCAGCGAGTCGGTCGAGCGGGAGGGCGAGGACGACGTTGTAGGGCGTGTGGGCATTCGGTCTGATCGGCGGTCACGGCCTCCGCTCGGCCTCTGCCCATCCTCAAAAGAATAATGGTTCCGCTCGTCGCCCGATCCTACGGGATCGCGCTCCCCGGATCAGGTCCGGGGCAGGCTCGCGCGCGCCTTGCAGAGACGCAACCGGTGTCTCGCGAGCACCTGACCTGATGATAGTCCACACGCCTTAGCGCGAGTTCGCGACGGCCGAGATGACGTGCATCCGTCGAGCACCTGTTCGAGGACGGCGCGTGGGCGATCCTCGCATGGCGCGACCCGCTCGGCTTGCGAGGGTGTGGGTTCTTTTGCGTCGTAGACGGACGGATCACGGTGCAGCATAGGTACTGGGACATGCGTTTCTTCCTGCGTCAGCACGGGCTGCCATCGCCGTGACCCAGCGCAGTTCTCTGGCAACGGGTGCGTGTGTCCTCGCGGTGTCTTGCCTATCGCGTATTCTGCCTAAAACACCAGTTCGAGCCACCCGCTGTGAGTCTGAAGTATGAAGCGTGTCTTGTGTATCCTACTGGTCGCATTCGGGATAGCTGGGTGTGAGCAGGCTGCGCCCCCCGTCGATGCAGACGCCGACCGGGCCGAGGTGGAGCGCATTCTGACGCTGGCCGATAGGCAAGACGAAGCTGGGCTGGAGGCCTACCTTTCGCATGTGGCGCCCGATGTGGTGCTGATGCCCCACAACCAGCCCTTGGTGGAGGGACGTGACGCCTACGGCGCGCACGTGCGAGCAGGCTGGACGTATGGGCAGACCACGGTCACGCACGAGGTGCTCGCCTTGGATGCCTACCAGGATGCAGTCATCGCGCGCGGGCGTGCCATCGGCACGTTCACCCCCAACGGTACCGACGAGGCGATGGCGTTTGAGACCAAGAACCTGTTCGTCTTCGAGCGTGACGCGGAGGGCGGCCTTCGCGTTCAGCAGGTGATCTTCAACATGAACCCCTAGCCCAGGCGGCACGCGCACGCACGAGGGGCGTGGCGGGGACCTGCGTGTCCTCGTTCAGGCGTCTGGGAGAAGAAAAATCTGCTCGTCTTCTCCAACGACCCGGACCGATTTGCGCCCCGGGATCGATTCACATAGACGATGCAGCAGGCGCTGCGTGTGGCGTCGAGGCCAGCACGGGCCACGCAACACGTTCGAGCAGCCCTGTCAGACCACCGTGGAACTAGCACCAGACGAGCCCCTCGCGCATGTCGATCTACCAGCAAATCGCGAAGATTGGCCCCACGTTTTTCAGCGACGCCACGCTGTTCAAATACGGGTTCAACCTCTCGCCGATGTACCGGCGCACCACCGCGCGGATCACCGCGGTCTCAGACGACCTGAGGCGCGTCGAGATCAAGCTGCCGCTCACCTACAAGAACCGCAACTACGTCGGCAGCATCTTCGGCGGGAGCCTCTTCGCCTCCGTCGATCCGATCCCGATGGTGCAGCTGATCAACCTCCTCGACAGCGCCTACATCGTCTGGGACAAGGCGGCGGCCGTCCGCTTCAAGGCCCCGGCCCGCGAGGATCTCTACGCCGTGTTCGAGTACACCGCGCCTGAACTTGAGCGGCTGATCGAGACCGTCGAGGCGGAGGGAGAAACCGAGATCGTCAAGACGACGCGCCTCACCAACCGAGACGGCTCGCGGGTCTTCTGCGAGGTCGACAAGACGCTCTACGTGGCGACCAAGGCGTTCTTCAAGCAGAAGAAGCAGAAGAAGCAGGAGCGGCAGCGCGAGGCGGAGTCGTCGGCATGAAACGAGTCGTGCGCCTGCTGTTGGCGGTGCTGATGCTGCCCGTGCTCTACGTGAGCCTGGCGGTCGTGCTGGGTCTGGTGCCGGTGAACCGGGACTTCGACACAGACCAGCAGGACGGCGTCGAGGTGTTTGTTTGGTCGAACGGGGTGCACACGAGCTTCGTGGTGCCCCTGCGGTCCGACTCCGTGGACTGGGCTGCGCAGTTTCCGGGGGCGCACTTCCGCAACGTTGCGCCGGAGGCCATGACGCACGCCGCGTTCGGCTGGGGCGACCAGGGGTTCTACCTGGAGACGCCGACGTGGGGCGACCTGACGGTGGGCACGACGGTGCGCGCGCTCTTCGCCCGAAGCGAGACGGCGATGCACGTGACCTACCTGCGCCGCCCGCGCCCGTCCGCCACGATGAAGCGGCTCGTCGTCACGGAGCAGCAGTACGCGTTGCTGGTCGACCACATCACGACTTCGTTTCGACGAACCGACGACGGCGCGCTCGTCTGGATTGAGCAGAGCGGCTATGGCCCGCGCTACACGTTCTACGAGGCCGTGGGGTCGTACAACCTGTTCCAGACGTGCAACGACTGGACGGGGCGCGGCCTCCGCAGCATCGGCGTGCGGATGGGCGTCTGGACGCCGTTCGCGCAGAGCGTGATGCACCACCTGTGACAGCCACCGCCGATGCGCCTCATGCGGCCCCGCCCTGCGCGCGGCGGAACGCCTCGGGCGTGGTGCCGACGACGCGCTTGAAGAACTTGACGAAGTTGGTTGCCTCCGAGAAGCCCAGCCCGAAGCCGATGGCCTCGATGGTGTCAGCGGTGGTGGCGAGGAGCCGCCGGGCCTCCAGCCCCACACGGACGTCAATAAGGCGCTTCGGAGCCTGACCACGCGTGCGGTGGCAGGCGCGGGCGAGCGTGCGCGGCGTTGTGCCGAGCGCGGCAGCGTACCACGCCGGGCTGCGGGACGTCCTCAGGTGCGCGTCGAGGTGCGTCTCGAAGGCGCGGGCCAACGCCGCGTACCGCTGCGTCGTCACGTCGCCGGGTGGCTGCTGCGCGGCGAGGGCGCTGGTCAGCCCGGCCAGCAGTGCGCCGAGGACGTGCGGCGCGACCGCCTCCGGCTGCATCTCTACCGCCTCCGTGTTGAGGTGGCCGAGGTGGTCGAGCAACGGGAGGAGCAGCCGAAAGTCGCGCGCATCGGGCCGGACGACGCGGTCAAACAACCGCAGGCGAGAAACGGGGAGGTCGGCGTGGGGGAGCGCGTCCGGTAAAAACATCAGGAGCCGGGCCTCGTGCCGCGCGCCCGCGTCGAAGGCGTGCACCTGGTCGGGGCGGACGTACAGCACGTCGCCGTGGCGGAGCGCGACGGGCTCGAAGTCGACCCAGTGTCGCCCGTGTCCTTCGGTGACGAACTGGACGAGGTGGAAGTTGAGCCGCGTCGGCGCATACGGCGAGTGGTCCATCTCGCGGGCGCGGATCTCGGACGCGCGCGCCACATCCACCGAGCTTGCCTGGCCGGCAGAGTGGTGAAACGACACCCGCTGGATCGCAGCCGCTGATGACGGTGAGGTAGAGGAAGACGTCGGCACCGGCAGAAATGGGTGGTGAGCTCTGAAGTCTAGCCGAGCCGGTCGCCCGACGCAAGGACTACGGTGCGATGGATATGCCTTCACATACGGCAGCGTGTCCAAAATTGACCAGCGTTTGTCGAGCCCTCACCTTTTTTGGACGCCCTGCCCAGCCCCAGCTTACCGGCATCGCACGACACGCCTAGACGCGACGACACGCCTAGACGCGCATGCCTGCCATCGTCCTGGCCGCTCCTGCTCAACCCTCACCCGATCTCGTTGCCCCCGATGCTTCGACGTACGCTCTCTCTCGTCGCGGTGGCGCTGCTGCTCAGCGCTTGCCAGCCCGACGCATCGTCTCCCACGACTGAACCCGACACTCCCTCAGAGGCTGCACCCATGACCAACACAGCAAAAGCCGTCGCCGTCCTCGAAAGCCTGGAAACTGGCGACCCCGAGGCGATCAGCTACATCAATCCCGAGACGTACATCCAGCACAACCTCGGCGTGGCCGACGGCCTCGAAGGCTTTGGCGCGGTGATGCAGAACGCGCCCGAGGGCGGCTTCAAGGCCAACGTGATCCGCGCGTTCGAAGACGGCGATTTCGTCGTCACGCACACCGAGTACGACTTCTTCGGCCCCAAGATTGGCTTCGACATCTTCCGCTTCGAGGACGGCCTCATCGTCGAGCATTGGGACAACCTCATCGAGGTGCAGCCGCCCAACCCGAGCGGGCGCACGCAGACCGACGGGCCTACCGAGGTGACCGACCTCGACCAGACCGAGGCGAACAAGGCCCACGTCCGCGCCTTCGTCGAGACGGTGCTCATGGGCGGCGACACGAGCGACCTGACGGCGTTCGTCAACCCGACAACCTACCACCAGCACAACCCGGCGGTCGCCGACGGCCTCGACGGGCTAGGCGCGGCGCTGCAGTACTTCGCCGAGAACGGCCTCGTCATGGAGTACGACACGCTGCACACGGTGCTCGGCGCGGGCAACTTCGTGCTCACCGTCAGCGAGGGCCGCTTCGGCACAGGTGAGCCGACGTCGTTCTACGACCTCTTCCGCCTCGAAGACGGCCTCATCGTGGAGCACTGGGACGTGATCGAGACGATCGCGCCGGAGTCCACGTGGAAAAACGACAACGGCAAGTTCGGCTTCTAGGCCCCGATGCCCCTACTGTTGCGGCGGGGGCGCTGGGTCTTCGGGTCTGGGGCCCTCGCCGGTGGTTCCTACCAATCACCTCAAACAAACACGAGCATGGTTATCGAAGTCGCCACGTTCCTGCTGAAGCCCGGCGTCACGCCTGCGGCGTTTCACCCGTACGACCAGGCCGTCGAGGCGCAGCACGTTTCGCAGCAGCCGGGCTTTCTCGCGCGCACGTCGGCGGCCACCGGGGAGGGCGAGTGGCTCGTGGTCGTCCACTGGCGCTCCGTCGAAGACGCCGAGGCGTCGATGGCGAGCTTTGCCGAGGCCCCGGCCGCGGCGGAGTTCATGGCGCACCTGCAGCCCGAAACGATGCAGATGAAGCACTACAGCACCGTGTCCGACACAGGCGCATAGCGAGCGTAGACCCGCTCGACCTATCGCTAGACCCGATCGCCCTCAGTCTCCAGTCCCATGTCCCAGAAGCTCGCCAACGCCAAGGCGCTCTACCTCGAAGGCATCCGCGATGGCCACGCCCGCGCCGCCGTCACCCGCTACACCGGCGCGCGCTACACCCAGCACTCCACCGGCGTCCGCGACGGCGTCGAAGGCTTCGTCGAATTCTTCGAGCCGTTCATCGCGCGCAACCCGACGCGCGACATCCAGATCGTGCGCGGCTTCGAGGATGGCCGCTACGTCTTCGTCCACGCCTACCAGAGCCTCAACAACGGGGAAGCCGAGTGGGTCACCACCGACTTCTTCGACACCGACGCGGACGACAAGATCATCGAGCACTGGGACGTGATCGCGCCCTACGTCGCCCAGACGCCCTCCGGCCACACGTCCGTCGACGGCCCCACCGAGATCACTGACCTCGATCAGACCGACGCCAACAAGGCACTTGTCCGCGCGATGATCGAGGACCTGCTCCTGCGCGGTGGCGACCTCCTACGCGGTGGCGACGTGACGAACGCCGCCGCCTACATCGCCGAGGACTACATCCAGCACAACGCCCAGGTGCCCGACGGTCGCGCCGCGTTCGAGACGCTGCTCACCGCGCCGGACCGGCCGCTGTGGTACGACGAGATCGTGCTGCTCGTGGGGCGGGGCAACTTCGTCGCCACGCTCTGCCGCGCGACGTGGGACGGGCAGCCCTACGCGCAGGTCGACCTCTTCCGCCTGGCCGACGGGCGCATCGTCGAGCACTGGGACAACGCCGAGCCCGTGCCGCCGCCTGAGGAGACCGTCAACAGCGGCAAGTTCTGAGGGGGTGTCCTTCGGTAGGGCCCCGTTCATCGCTACAGGACGCTCATAAACGCAGCCGTTGTCGGGATCGCGGCCAGGATGAAGATGACCGTTCGCCGAGGCGTTCCGTCGAGTAGATAGAGCAGGATGTCGAGCCCTTGGCGAATGAGCAAGCTCAGCAGGCCGACTTGAAACAGCACCTGGTCGCCGAGGAAGAGCGCTGCCCACAGGCAAACGCCGGTCACGATCTGTCGAACACCCCAGCCACGCACGTTTGGGGCGGGGACGATCTCCTCCGAGCCGACGGGAGTAAAGTCATCGGTGCGCAGCAGCAAGGACCAGCCCTTGTTGGCAAACAAGGCCAGGGTGCCGGTGAGCAGGGTAGCGACAGCAAAGAGGCCCGTGATGGCCTGGGCGAGTAGGGACGGGGCGAAGGGTTCCATGGGACATGCATGTGAGTTGGATAGACAGACGCCGAAGAGTACCTTGAAAAAAGGAATAGCCGCAATTCCCTAGCAAGGAATGAGACCGAGTCAACCCTTCGGATCCGTACTCAAAGCCATCCGGCACGACCTAGGGCTCTCGCAGGAGGCCCTAGCTGGGGCAGTCGGTACGACCCAGCGTCACCTGTCCTTTCTAGAGACGGGACGATCCGCCCCAACTCGGTCCATGATCGCGCGCATCGTCACAGCCGTGCGTCTGCCCAGCGTGTTCCGGGCCGCCCTCTTCGAGGCTGCAGGCTTCCGCAACCCCTATCCACAGCGCGAGCTTGATGACGACGATGTCCAGGACACACTCGATCTCATCGCAGGTCAGCTGCTTCACCACTGGCCGTTTCCGGGGTTTGTCGTGGACACGGACTGGCACTTCCTGCGCACCAACGGCCCTGGGCAGCGCATGATCGAGCTATTCGACGGCGTGGACAACATGCTCGCGCTCTTCCTGTCGCCGAAGTTTCAACCGCTCGTTGCGAATTGGGAGGAAGCAAGCGCCAGCTTCTACACGCGCATTCAGGACGTGGCGCAACGGTCGGAGTCTGTGCAGAAGGCTCTGGATGCCGCGATTGCGGACGGCCGGTTCGATCACGTGTCTCGGTTCCTGGCTGGCACCGAGGACGTTCCGATCTATGTGCCGATCATCGTTCAGATGCCAGAGCAGCCCCCCATGCGATTCACCTCGCTGCATGGTCGATTGGTTTCAGTGCACGACGCTGTGGCCGAGAGCTTTGAAGTGGAACTGATGGTCCCTCTGGACGAGCGCTCGGAGGTGCCGATGCGCGCGGTGTTCGGGAGCGACAGGCCAGGCGAACGTGATGAATGAGTTTCGGCTGTTGCGCGGACACGGTGGCGCGTATTATCGAGCACAAAACGATAGCCTAGGGGCCGTCATGGAGCGTTTGGGCGCTAAAAACGACGGTGCCACCTCGACACTCTTCCACCTTTGCGCACAACCTCTGTGCGCGCTATGCCGAATTGAATCGGCATAGTAGGATGTTCTGTCGCTAACTCAACGAAAACCTTACATCGACGTGGAATCCCCATCCAAGATCGCCAACGCAATCAACCAATTGTCGCAACGGAACCGCAGCGGGTCATTGCGCATTTTTGGTGACTGGTTTGGGCGACCGATGGACAACGTGCACCGCGTAACCATCGCCAGAGTGGACGGCGAATGCTTGATTTTGTCATTCGATAACGCTGAAACACTCACTATTTGGAATCCCTCTTCCTATTCGACACCCGGCTTCACAATCCGAATTGCTGATGCCGACCGTGTTCGGTGGGAATGGTACTACTATGGCCGTGATCACACGCCTGAAAACTTGCTGTTTCACGACTATCGCAAGACGGATGGAGACATTGTTGTTTCGCGATCCCATGGCGGCAATAATCCCAGGGCGTCGACCAACGAACCGGCGGTCGAACTGATTGGGATGTAACGTGTCATATTCGATCAAGACGCGACAGAACAAAGCGATGCACGCCGAGTCGCCGACGGCGCGTTTTTTGAATGGGAAGTCATTCGCAGCGATCGGGTGATCGCGAACGTTACGTGGGCTCAGAGTCCGTTTCGCGACTCGTCGGCTGGAACGCCTAGCGTTGCCCGCCCTAGCTAAGTCACTGCGATGCAAACGGACGTAGCCATTGTCGGGGGGGGCCTCGCGGGCCTGTGTGCCGCCCGACGGTTGCACAGGGCGGGGGTCGGGTTCGTGCTCGTGGAGGCCCGCGACCGCCTCGGGGGCCGGGTCCTCACCGTGGACGACGCCGGACAGCCCTCGGAGGACGGGTTCGACCTGGGCCCGTCGTGGTACTGGCCCCGTGTCCAGCCGGACATCGCTGCTCTGATCGCCGAACTCGACCTCCCCGCCTTTGGACAGCGCACCGACGGCGACGTGATCTTCGAGCGGATGTCGCGGGAGGGGCCGCAGCGCTACCCTGGCATCGCGCAGGATCAGGGCATCGCGCAGGAGCAGCAGACCGCCCGCTTGGTCGGCGGCACGGGCGCGCTCGTCCGCGCGCTGGCGAGCGGATTGCCACCCGAACGCGTCCTGCTGAACGCGAAGGTGACCGCGTTAGCGCTCACCAGCGGTGGCGTCGAGCTAGCGGTGAGACGCGGGAGCGAGCGGGCTGAGACGCTTCGGGCCGCGCAGGTCATCGCGGCGCTACCGCCTCGGCTCTTCAACGCCACGGTGTCGTTCACGCCCGAGCTGCCGGTGGCGACGGCGCAACGCTGGCGGGACACGCCGACGTGGATGGCCCCGCACGCCAAGTTCTTCGCCCTCTACGACCGGCCGTTCTGGCGCGAGGCGGGCCTGTCCGGAACGGCACAGAGCCTCGTCGGGCCCCTGGCCGAGATCCACGATGCGACGACGGCGTCGGGAGCCGCGGCCCTGTTCGGCTTCCTCGGTACCAGCGCCGAGCAGCGTGCAACCCTCGGGGAGGCGGCCTTGGTTGGGGCCTGCCTCGACCAACTCGGGCGAATGTTCGGTGCCGAAGCGCGGACCCCGCGCGCGACGTTGTTGAAGGACTGGGCGGCGGACCCGTTGACGGCGACGGCGGCCGACCAGACGAGAGGCGGCCACCCCGTTCCGAATTCGGGCGTTTGGGTGACGGGGCCGTGGCGCGAACTGCTCGAACTCGGCGGCAGCGAGACGAGTCCTGTCGAGCCCGGCTACCTCTCCGGCGCGGTGGTGGCGGCCGAGCGGGCCGTCTCCGCGGTCCTTCAAAAGCTGGGCGCTGGTAGTGAGCAGGCCTGGTAGCGAGGAGGCGGGGCCGCCGGTTGCAGGGTGGTGGAGCCCGCCGCGGCATGCCGACGCTGATCTTCCCTCTGGCATGGGTGCAGGCCGAACCCAGTGAGCACTGGGACACCGCCGAGCCTGTGCCGAGCCCGAGGTCATCGCGAACAGCGGGACGTTCGAGAGCGCCGAGACGTATCATCCGGCCCATGAACAAAACCGCTTTCATTCTCGCGGCCAGCCTCTTCTCTGCGTACGGTGCGGGCCCAGCGTACCCCTACGAACACGTCCACCCGCCATCGAGCGCAGTCTACATCCCGATGGTAGCGGTGCCCGGCGGCGCATTTGTGATGGGCAACACCGGCGCTGCGGAGGGCGAGTCGAACGAACGGCCTACCCACGAAGTGGAGGTCGCCCCCTTCGCCATCGGAGCGTTTGAGGTGACGCAGGCGCAATTCGAGGCGGTCATGGGCTACAACCCCAGCTTCGACCCGGCCTCGGAGCGGCCCGTCGAGCAGGTCTCGTGGTACGACGCCGTCCGGTTCTGCAACG
>JBCDFF010000037.1:0-18150 GCA_039178415.1 Bacteroidota bacterium | reverse complement strand
TGCGGCGAGGCGTCGATCTCGCGGCTGTTGAACGAGAAATACCCGATCTCGTCCCACAGCCCGCGCAGGAAAAGCGATGCGCCCCGCGTGCTGTAGGGGTCGCTGCTGCCCATGCTGACGACCTCGAAGGGGAAGCGCCAGAAGAGCCGGTCGTCGAGGTGGAACTCGAGGTGGTAGGTCCCGGCCGTCAGCACGTCGTTGACCCCGATCTCGTAGTTCGCCTCGGGGCGCTTGTTGTTGGTGAGCGTGCGGTTGAAGCTGAAGTCCATCGCGGGTCCGTTGTGGACGCTGCTGCCGCTGTAGTAGCGGTCCCATAGCTCGGTCCCGCCCTGGATGAGCTTCACGTGCGCGCGCTGCTCGCTGTAGTAGTCCACGGTAGCCCCGTTGGCGTCCTGCGTCGGGGCGAAGACGACGGTGAAGTCGGTGAGCGCAAACCGCCCGTTGGCCTCGAACTCGAGGTAGTCGAGGAACCGGTCTGTGCGGATCGCGGGGGCGAAGGGGCGGTCGTAGACGAGCGGCGGCAGCGCCACGGGCTCGGCGAGGACGTCGTCCGTAGTGGGGCGTCGCCATTGGTCGTCGGCGCTGTCTTGTTCCTCCCGCTCGGGTGTGGCCTCTCGCTCCCCACGCACCTCCTCGGCGGCCTTGCGTGCACGGTCGCGGAGGCGGTCGAACTGCGCCGCGCTCTCGGGAACGGCAGCGGCGACCACTGCGAAAGCGAGGAGGCCGAGTGTGGCGCGGCGGAAGCAGGCGTGGGTCGTCATAGTTAGAGCCAGTTGGTGGACGAGGCCCCGCAATCAACGTGCGTGTGCCAGGTGGCCGGATGGTCCGAAGGTTCCATTCTCCCGCCCGCTCGTACCAATCGAGCGACGATCTCGCTGCCATAGACCTCGCTGCCCTATCTGCCCAGGCGCCACTACGCGTCGTCCGCGTCGAGTTCGACGGTCACCTCCGTGCCCTGCCCTGGCGTGGACTGCACCGCGAAGCGCCCACCGAGTTGCTCGACCCGCTCGGCGGCGCCGACGAGCCCGTAGCGCTCCTCGCGCGCAAACCGCACGAGCCGGTCGGGGACCGCGAAGCCCCGCCCGTCGTCCCGGACCGTGAGTCGCACGCGCGACCCGACTTCGGTGAGGCGAAGCCGTACCGCATGGGCTTCGGCGTGCTTGGCGGCGTTGGCCAGGGCCTCCTGCGCGATGCGGTAGAGCGCGTGCTGCGCGTCGAGGGAGAGACGCCGCCCATCCGTGCTGATCTCGGCACGGAGGTCCGCGTCGGGGAAATGCGGGCGCGATTGCCGCACGAGCGCGCCGAGCGCCGCCCCTACCCCGAGGTGCTCGATTAGCGGCGGGCGGAGCGTGCTCAGGACCCCGCGCAGCTCGCCCGCCACGTCGGTGAGGGCAGCGCGGGCAGCCTGCACCGGCGTAGCGACCTGCGCCTCGTGGTGGGCCAGCCGGTCGAGGTCATGGCCGATGCGGTAGAGCTGTTGCACGGGCCCGTCGTGGAGTTCGCGGGCGATGCGGGCGCGCTCGCGCTCGCGGCTCTCGGCTAGCCGCCGCTGCATCTCGGCCGCCTCGGCCTGCTCGCGCCGCCACGCCGCCTCGCGCCGCCGCACCGTGCCCACGCCGAGCGCGCCGAGGCTCACCACCGCCAGCAGCAGCGCGCCGCTGCGGAACCACCACGCCTGCCACCACGCGGGCACAATGTCGAGCGTCAGGCGCACCGCCTCGGGGTTGTAGAGCCCGTCGTGATTGGCCCCGAGCACCTCGAACGTGTAGGTCCCGGGCGGCACGTCGGTGTAACGCGCCTCGGGCCGCTCGCCCGTGGTCGTGCGCCACTGTTCGTCCACGCCGACGAGCCGGTAGCGGTACTGGTTCTGGCGCGGCCGCTCGAAGTCGAAGGCGGCGAACTCGAAGGACACGAAGTTCTCGTCGTGCGCGAGGCGGAGCGTATCGCCGTCGGCAGGAAGACCGGGACGCACCTGGTCGAACGTCCGGATGCCCGTCAGCGCGACCGGCGGGACGTAGGTGCTCGCACGGAGGCTGTCCGGGTGGAATGCGTAGAAGCCGCGCGGGCCGCCGAAGAAGAGCCGCCCGTCGGCGGCGCGGTGGTAGGACATGAAGTCGAACGCGTCGGAGCGGAGGCCCTCGGTGGCGGCGAAGACCGTGAACGTCTCCGTGGCGAGGTCGAAGCGCGCCAGGCCGCCGTTCGTGCTCATCCAGAGCGCCCCCTCGTCGTCCGCGAGGACGCCGTAGACGGTGTTGTTGGGCAGCCCGTCGGTGGTGGTGTAGCGACGGCACGTCTCCGTGGCGAGGTCGAACCGGCACAGCCCGCCGCCGATGGTCCCGACCCACAGTGCGCCCGGGTCGGCGGGGCTCTCGGCGATGGTCCAGACGACGTCGGCGCCCAAGCTCGTCGGGTCGTCGGGGCGATGGCGCACGCAGGCGAAGCGGCCCGGTGGCGTGAGGTCGGTGAGGCGACAGAGGCCGCCGTCGGTACCCACCCACAGCGCGCCCGACCCGTCTTCGTAGACCACACTCGCACGCGGGTCAGGGAGGCCGTCGCGGCGGCCCGGATCGTGGGGATAGGCGTGAAACGAGCCATCCGTGTCGCGCCGGAAGAGCCCGAAGGAGCTACTGATCCACAGCACGCCACGGCGATCCTCCGCCAGGTGCCGGACGGGCAGCATAGCGCTCGGCTCGCTCCCTAGCTCGGGCGAGAACAGGCCGGTCGGAATCTTGGCGTGCTCGAACCGCCCTGTGTTTCGGTCGAGGCGGAGCAGGCCTCGCCGCTTCGTCCCCACCCAGAACGTGCCAGCGCGGTCCTCGTAGGGCCACCAGAAGGCGCCCGCCAGCGGCTCTGGGAAGCCGGTCCGCAGCGTCTCGAAGCCGTCAGTGTCGGCGCGGCGGCGGTTGAGCCCGTCGTTGGTCGCCACCCAGAGCGTCCCAGCACGATCCACGAGCATCCCGTTGACGCGGTTGTCGCTGAGCGCACCCGGCTGCCCGGCGACGCGCCGCTCCCATTCGAACGACGAACGCGTCCCGCCGAAGCGAAACACGCCCCGGTTGGTCCCGACCCAGACCAGGTCTTGGCGGTCGCGGAAGAGCGCGAACACCTGCACGGGAGGCCCGGCCTCGGTCCGCTCCGTCTCGCCCAACGACAGGAACTCGACCGTCCCGCGCTCCAAATCAACCTGGGCGATGCCCCGCTCCTCCGTCGCGGTCCAAAGGATGGTGTCACTCCAGCGGATGCTCACCTGCGTACCGACGGGTATGCTGCTTGCCGGCCACTGCGCGAGCACCTCCCACTGGTCCTCACGCCACGCCTCGACCCGCAGCGCCTGCCCGGGGTCGCCTACGATGGCGAAAGCCTCGCCCCACTCCGGCGGCCCCGCCTCCACGAGGAGCGGCCCGTGGAACGTGGTGGAGGGCAGCGGATAGCGGCAGTGCAGGTCGAAGATGCTGTAGGGGCACGTCACGCCCGTCAAAGGGAGCTTCACGAGTTGCTCCAGGCTGCCACCTCCGGGCGGGTCGTCCGCTCCAGCGCTGGGCTCGGTGAGTTGGCAGAGGTAGCCCGCGTTCGTACCTGCCTGCAGCCGCCCGAGCGCCACGCGGGCGATGGAGACGATGAGGCCGTTGCAGTTGCCAGCGCGGTCGGGCGTCGCCCGGTAGCGCCGAAACGTCTCCGTGCGCCGCTCGAAGCGGCTGAGGCCCTGCTGCGTGCCCACCCACAGCGACCCGTCGTCCTCGACGTAGAGCGTCGAGACGCGGCTGTGCGGCAGCGACTGCGGGTCGGCGGGATCGTGGCGGTAGACGCGGAAGCCAGTGCCGTCGTAGCGGCTGAGCCCGTCGTCGGTGCCGAACCAGAGGAAGCCCTCCGCGTCTTGCGCGATGGCGTTGACGCGGCTGTGCGAGAGCCCGTCCTCAACGCCGAGGTTGGCCTGCGCCATCGGCGCGCTCGACGGCTGCGCATCCAGGGCTCCCCTAGGAATGAGAACGAGTGCCAGCAGAAAAACGAGGCGCATGGCCCGACCCGGTTGGATTGCGGGGGCCAAGCTACTCGCTCGGCCGCCACGCTTCAACCGTTCAGCCTCGATCGCGAAACCGCCGCACCTGGCGCACCGTTGCCTGCGCTGGTAGTCTGGCTGCCTCGTGTGCCGCCCCGACGCCCCTCTTCCCGCTCGCCTTGCACCTCCCCTGTTCCGTTGCTCCGTCGGCTCAACGTCTATCTCTGGCGCTACAAGCACCTCATGATCCCAGGGTTGCTGTGCGCGCTCGTTTCGGCTGCGTTCACGCTGCTCGTCCCCAACGTGGTGCGCCAGGCCGTAGACGCGGTGCCCCGGATGGTCGACCTCCACGCGCTGTACGCGGGCACGCCTGTCAGCGGCTTCGCGTCCGCGCAGTTCACCTACACGCTCGTCCTCGGCGGCGCGATGATTCTGAACGCCAGCTTGGCCAGCGGCCTGTTCATCTTCCTCATGCGCCGGACGGTCGTGGTGGCAAGCCGCCACATCGAGTATGACCTCCGCAACGTGCTCTACGGTCACCTCCAGCAGCTAGGGCGGCCGTTCTACAGCCAGACGCCCACCGGGGACGTGATGACCCGCGCCACGAGCGACATCGAGAAGGTGCGGCGCTACGTCGGCCCCGCGCTCATGTATGCCGTGCAGGCGACCGCCGTGACGACGCTGGCGCTCACAGTGATGCTGCTCATCTCGCCGACGCTGACCTTCTGGGCGCTCACGCCGATGCCCTTGCTGGCCATCTCGATTTTCTTCGTGGCCCGCATGATCCACACGCGCACGGACCGGCAGCAGGCCCAATACTCGAACCTCACCAGCCGCGTGCAGGAGGCACTCTCAGGCATCCGCGTGGTCAAGGCCTACGTCCGCGAAGACCACGAGGCTAAGCGGTTCGAGCGCGAGAGCGTAGGCTACCAGCACCGCGCGCTCGACCTGGCGCTCGTGGAGACGGCGTTCCGCCCGACGATGCTGGTGCTCATCGGTGCCTCCACGATCCTCGTCGTGTGGGTGGGCGGCCAACTCGCCATTGAGGGCGCAATTACGCTCGGCAACATCGCGGAGTACATCATCTACGTCGCCATCCTGACGTGGCCGGTCGCCTCGCTCGGATTCACTATCAATATGATCCAACAGGCGCGCGCCTCGTGGAGCCGCCTCGTGCGCATCCTCGACCGCCCGCCTGCGATCCGCGACGGCGAGCAAACGGACACCAGCATCGACGCTGTGGAGGGACGGATCACATTCGAACGGGTCGCCTTCCGCTTCGAGGCGCTCGCCACCACAGCCCCAGACGCCCTACATGCGGACGCCCTACGTTCGGACACCATGAACGCCGCCGCCGCTGGCGGGGACGGAGCGCCGGCCGAGGCGCCCTGGGTGCTGCGCGACGTGTCGTTCGACGTGCCTGCCGGGACCACGCTCGGCGTCGTCGGTCGCACCGGCTCGGGCAAGACGACGCTCGTCGAACTCATCTCGCGCCTCCTCGACGCCAGCGAGGGCCGCGTGCTCATCGACGGCCACGACGTGCGTACGGTCCCCCTCGACGTGCTGCGCCGCAGCATCGGCTACGTCCCGCAGGAGGTCTTCCTCTTCAGCGACACCATCGGCCACAACATCGCCTTCGGCAAACTCGACGCCACCGATGCCGAAATCCGTCAAGCGGCCGTGGAAGCCGACCTGCTGGGCAACATCCAGGACTTTCCTGAGGGCTTCCGGACGCGCGTCGGCGAGCGGGGCATCACGCTCTCGGGCGGGCAGAAGCAACGCACCGCCATCGCCCGTGCGCTCATCCGCCGCCCCCCCATCCTCATCTTCGACGACGCGCTCTCGGCGGTCGACACGCAGACCGAGGCGCGCATTCTCGCGAACCTACGCGAGCAGTTTGGGCAGCGGACGGTCGTGGTGGTGAGCCACCGCATCTCCGCTGTGCAGGACGCCGATCAGATCCTCGTGCTCGACGACGGGCAGATCGCCGAGCAGGGGGCGCACGCCGACCTGCTAAGGCACGGCGGCATCTATGCCGAGATGCACCGGAAACAGTTGCTCGAAGACGCGCTCGCGGAAGCGTAGACAGCGCGGACGACGGTGCGGGCAGGCATCCACTCTCTCTAGGACCGTTTGCTTCGTCAGTCGTGCACCTCCAAGCTGCATCCCCCACCATGCTCGGTTTCCAGAAGAAGGCGCACGGGTCTTGGCGGCATACGGTCGAAACAAAAAAACAGGCCCGACGGCGAGGTCGGACCTGCGGTGCGCGTGGCATACCAGTAGCCATGCGCGGAGAATTGGGGAGGGCGCTAGAGCAACCCGGCGATCTTGTTGCGGATCTGCGGACGAGGCTCCCCGGTGCGGTCGTGCACGAGGTTGACCATCTTCTGCAGGCTACCGCGCGTCCGCTTCAGGTTGCGGTCGCTGAACTCCGTGTCGCTCCAGATGCCTTTGATCTGATCACGGAGAGTACGCCAGTTTTCGTTCATCGCCGGGGTTGCCATAGGAGCACGGGTGCTGGTTCTTGTAATAACGGACTATGCAATGCGTAAACTAGCGTTAAGTTTCGTATAGCCGTGATTTAGTATCGTCCTCCCTACGTTTCGCTTAATTCTAGCGGGCCGGTCTAGCGGGACGTCCTCACAAAAAAAGCCCAGCACCGATGTGGATGCTGGGCTGTGATCGGAGCAGGGCGTGCTAGAGCACGGCGTTCATCTTCTGCATGATGATCATGCGGTCCTCGCCGGTCTTCTCGTGGATGAGGTTGACCATCTTGCCGAGGTTACCGCGCGCTTTCTTGAGGTCGGCGTCGTCGATTTCGCCCCAGACGGCTTGGATCTGGGCTTTGACACGCTGCCAGTTTTGCTCCATGCGGGCCTTACTCATAGGTATGGTGTGAGTTGGTGAGGCAGGGATGCCGAAGGCGAGTCGCGCGATCGGCGTGGGTGGGGCGGATTTCCATATCAATATACTGGTCCGATTTCGTCAGGCTCCGGAACCGTAGGGCAACCTTGCGCGCATAACGCGTCTTTTTCTTGCGCAGAGGCGGACGGGGCTGGCGTGTTTGTCCTACATGCGCTGCCAGAATCCGGCTTACGCGCCGATTTTCGGCGGAAACTGAAAGTTTTGCCCGAGGGTAGGGCACGCGAGGATGCCCCACGCCCCTAGGCCGTCCTTCGCATTCTCTTCATGCTCATTTCGAAACGGCCAAGGGTATTCGCCACGACGCTATGACGGCACCGGCCCGTAGTTCTGAATCGCTGCACCACACCAACCTAGGACGCCGCGTGGCGGTGCTCGGGGCCGGTGTGAGCGGCCTTGCAGCAGCGCTGCGCCTCGCCGATGCGGGAGCGTGTCCGACGGTATTCGAAGCGCGCTCGGCTCCGGGTGGCGTCATCCGCACGCTGCGCCGGAGCGGCTATCAGGTGGACGTGGGGGCCAACTCGATGCAGGGTAAGCCGCCCCTCGTGGCTAGTCTCGTTGACCGCTTGGGCCTCGGCCATGCGCTCGTCGTCCCCGGGGCGTCTGCGCAGCACCGCTACATCGTGCGGGACGGGGCAGCGATGGCAGCCCCGATGAAGCCACCGCGCCTTGCCACGACTAAGCTGCTGTCGCGCCGTGCGAAGGCGCGCCTGCTCGCGGAGCCGCTCGTCCGGCGCGGGACCGACCGCGACGAGAGCATTGCCGCCTTTGTGCGGCGGCGGCTCGGGCGCGAGGTGCTAGACTATGCCGTAGACCCCTTTATCGGCGGCATCTATGCGGGCGACCCGGCGCGCCTGTCGCTGCGGCATGCGTTTCCGAGGCTCCACCAGTTGGAGCACACGCACGGCTCGCTCCTGCGCGGGATGGCAGCCGTCCACAGGACGCCTTCGACGCGGGACACCGTGCCCTCCTCCTCAGACCAGGTGCGCGCGCAGGCACTACCCCGCTCGTTTTCGTTTCGAGAGGGGATGCAGATGCTCCCGGAGGCTCTCGCATCCGCCCTACCCAAGGGCACCGTGTGCTACGATCACACCGTGACCGGTCTCGCCCGCGACGGAGCCGGGTGGGCCGTGTCATTCCATGAGGCCAACGCTCGTCCACGAGACGACGTGCAGACCGAACACTTTGACGCGGTCGTGTGCACGATGCCGCTGCACCGGCTCGGCGATCTCGCGTGGCCCGCCTCGCTCGACGTGACGCCGCTGGCTGCTGTCACCTACGCACCCGTCACGCTGATCGCCCTAGGCTTTCGTCGCGACGACGTGACGCATCCGCTCGACGGGTTCGGCATGCTCGTACCGAGCCGCGAGCCGTTCGACCTGCTGGGGGCGCTGTTCTCCTCCTCGCTCTTTCCCAACCGTGCTCCCGAAGGACATGTACTGCTCACGTGCTTCGTGGGGGGCATGCGGCGGCCGGCGCTGGCGGCGGCGCCTACCGACGCCCTGCTACCACGTCTTCAGCGCGACCTCGGAGCGCTGCTCGGCGTGCGCGGCGCGCCTGTGTTCGTCGAGCGGTTCACGTGGACGCAGGCGATCCCGCAGTACCACCTCGGCTACGACGGCGTGCTCGACGCGCTCACAGACCTGGAGGCGCGGCATCCTGGCCTGCGGTTTGCAGGCAACTTCCGCCACGGCGTCTCCGTCGGCGATGCGCTAGCCTCGGGCTGGCAGGCCGCTGAGGCGCTGCCCGTCTGACCGGTCGTTTCCGCCCCGATCTGGTGTTTTTGAAGCGTTAAAGCATCACAGCCCCGCGTCTTGTCCGGGCACGGCGTGATGCTATCTTCTGCGCTGCCTCGGAGTGTAAACGCTTACATCCCTCCTGACAACCCCCATTCGCACAAGGACCCTCATGGCCTCGACCCCGCTGCCAAACGTCGCCTACTTCTGCATGGAGTACGGCCTCTCTGACCAGCTCAAGACCTACTCCGGCGGTCTCGGCATCCTCGCCGGGGACCACCTCAAAGGTGCCAAGGACAGCAACCTCCCGATCGTCGGCATCGGCATCAAGTGGAAGCACGGCTACGGTCGCCAGGTGCTTCAGGATGACAACTCGCAGGAGTACGTCTTCCCCGACTACGACTACAGCTTCCTCAAAGACACCGGCGTCGAGGTGACCGTCCCCGTCGCGGGCACCGACATCCGCGCTAAGGTCTGGCTCTGCGACACCTTTGGCACCGTCCCGCTCTACCTCCTCGACACCGACGTCGAAGGCAATCCGGAGCCGCTCCTCACGGGCGTTCTCTACGGCGGTAGCCCTGACGCGCGCGTCGCGCAGGAGATGATCCTCGGCATCGGCGGCGTCCGCGCCATCCGCGCGCTCGGCCTCGACATCGACCTCTACCACTTCAACGAGGGTCACGCGCTCCTCGCCGCGTTTGAACTCATCCGCGAGAAGATGGACCAGGGCGCGAGCTACGCCGAAGCCGTCGCCGAGACGAAGGCCGAAGTCGTCTTCACGACGCACACGCCGGTCCTCGCGGGCAACGAGGTGCACCCCATCGACCGCCTCGTCCGCCTCGGGGCCGATCTCGGCCTCGGCGCTGACAAGCTCGAAGCGCTCGGCGGCAACCCGTTCGGCATGACCGTCGGTGGCCTCAAGCTCGCCTCCAAGGCCAACGGCGTGGCGCAGCTCCACGGCGTGACCGCCAACCAGATGTGGAGCCACGTCGAGGGCCGCCCGCACATCCACGCGATCACGAACGGCATCCACCGCCCCACATGGGTCGACGACCGCATGCTCGACGCGGCCGCCGCTGACGACCTCGACGGCCTCTGGGCGTCGCACCAGGACAACAAGCGCGCGCTCATCAACCTGATCGAGAGCCGCGTGGGCGTCACGCTCGACGCCAACAAGCTGCTCATCGGCTTTGCACGCCGCGCGGTGACCTACAAGCGCGCCAACCTCATCTTCAGCGACCTGGAGCGCATCGGACCGGCGCTTGAGAGCGGCCAGATCCAGCTCGTCTTCTCAGGCAAGGCGCACCCGCAGGACAAGGGCGGCCAGGCCCTCGTCTCGGAGCTGATCGCGATGACCAAGAAGTACCCGAACTCGGTCGTCTACCTCCCGAACTACGACATGGAAATCGGCGCGGCGCTCACGCGCGGCGTGGACGTGTGGCTCAACAACCCGCGCCGCCCGAAGGAGGCTAGCGGCACGAGCGGCATGAAGGCCGCCATGAACGGCGTGCTCAATTGCTCGATTCTCGACGGCTGGTGGCCCGAGGCCTGCGACCACGGCGTCAACGGCTGGCAGATCGGCGACGGCTTCGAGAGCCCCGAGCCCGCCATCCAGGACGCGCACGACGTCGAGTCGCTCTACAAGGTGGTGCTCGGCGAGGTCGTCCCGACCTACTACGACGACCGCCCGCAGTGGCAGCAGATGATGCACAACAGCATCCAGTCCACGCGCGAGGAGTTCTCAATCAAGCGCATGCTCGAGCACTACGTCGAGCAGCTCTACCTCCCGGCCGTGGCAGAGACGGCGTAGCCGCCGCCCCTCCTCCAACCCTGAGGGCGGTTCTGCATCACGCGGAGCCGCCCTTCTTTGTGGATGGCGCTGGAGCACGCCTGGCCCCTACTCGTTGCCGAACAGCGGCCCATCGAAAAGGCGGTTGGGGACCTCCACGCAGTGGGTGAAGCGGATGAGCTCTTCGACCTCGTCGTCGCTACGGTCGAGGCGCCGGCCGCTGAAGGTGAGGCAGATTTCGGAGCCCCCCGTGTCCTCCACCGTGATAACCCCGAACTGCCCGTCGAAGGTGTTCGTGATCGAGAACACCGGAGGAGCATAGGGACCGTGGGTGTAGGGCCCCCCCTTGATGGACCCGCGACGGTCGAGCGGCGCCGCTTGCAAGACGGGGATGCCGCCGGGACTGTGCGTCCCATCGTCGGCCGCGATCATGTGGGCGTCCCCGGAGAGAATCACCATGCGTTCGCCCACGCCGCTCTCCTCGAAGAACGTCACCAGCTCGGCCCGCTCAGCGGCGTAGCCGCTCCAGTTGTCGCCGTCCTCGTCGGCCTCAGCGATCCACGGGACGCCGCTGACCCAAATGATCAGCGGCTCCGTCGCATTTTCCAGCGTCCGCTTGAACCACGCCTTCTGTTGCACGCCCAACATGGAGCGGCCAGCCATGGGGACGCTGTGCGGGTCGCGCTCGGAGCGGAGGTCGGTCACCACGAAGCGCACGCGTCCGCGCACGAACGTTTGGTGGATGGCGCGCTCCTCGGGTGCGGAATCCGGGTCGGCGAGCGGGTAGTGGGGCACGAAGCGCTGGTAGGCGATGCGTGAGGCCGCCCGGCTTGGAGAGGTCGCGTCGGAGTCGTTGGGGCCGAAGTCGTGGTCGTCCCAGGTGTAGGCGACGGGGGTGCTCTGGTAGAGCAGCGACTGCTGGGGCGAAGTCAGGATGTCGTCATAGGCCTCGCCGAAGACGCGCACGTCGTTGGCCTCAATGTTCTCGTAGTGGGCATCGCCGAGGTGGAAGAAGAAGTCGGGGCCGAGGGTCCGGATGGAGTCGAAGACGCTGCTGCGCGACCCGGTCTCGGCACAGGCTCCGGCGGCGAACATGAACGTGTGCGCCCCGTTGGGCGGCGTCCTTAGGCGCCCGAAGGCCATGTCGCGAAGGCTCGGCGTCTCAACCGCGTAGAAGTAGCTGGCTCCGGGCACGAGCCCGCGCACCGGCAGCCGTACGGTGGCGTCGTCGCTCGTGGTGCCCTGCGGGGCCGGCGTCCACGCCGACGCTACCGCGATATCGAAGCGCGGCGTGCGGCTGAACACGACGCGGACGGAGTCTTGGGGCCGCCGTAGCTGCGCCACGACCGTAGCTGAGGTAGGCATGACCGCGCCGGACCACATCCAGCGAACCAGGGGGCCCTCGTAGGCTGTGGGGCGCACTGTGCGGGTGCACCCGACCACCACCGTGCCAAGGAGCAGGACGAGGAGACTCCGGCGCATCGTCTTCCGGTGCATCGCCTTACAGCGCATCGTGTGTAGTGCCTGCAGAACCAGCCCAAGACGCAGCCCGCTGCGCGCGCTCGCCGGCTACTGAACTTCCCCGGTCGTCAGTTCTGCGACGAGACGCTCGTGCTGGTAGACCGATCGCAGCGATTCCAGAATCCCCCGCGCATCGACGGAGACGTTGCGTCCGATCTCGGCGAAGTAGAGGTAGTTGCGAGCGAGCCCCTCGATAGTGCGGTCGAAGTTGATGCCGACAAGCTCGAGGTCGCGGTTGACCACGGGCGAGCCTGAGTTGCCCCCGATGGTGTCTGCCGTCGACGAGAAGTTGACCGGCGTGCCCAATGCGAGCGCGTCCGGCGCGGGGAGCCAGCGGTCGGGCAGTGCCCACATGCACGCTCCGGCGCCAGCGCCAGCGTCGTCCGACGGGTCGTCTTCGTCGCAGTAGGCGAAGTAGTGGTCGTAGAGGCCGAAGAACGTGGTGAAGGGCGCGGCGACCGTGCCGTTGTACTCGTAGCCGCGCACGACCCCGTCGGTGATGCGTGGGGAGAACGTGGCGTCGGGTGGGACGGCGGTGCCGTAGACGGCGAAGCGCTTCTGTCCGATGGCGCGTGCGACAGCCTGCTCCTGTTCGGTGAGCGCACCGTTGGCCTGGTAGAACCGGCGTAGTTCGCTGAGCACCTCGCCGCCCAGGCGAACGAGGACGTCACTGGTGGGGATGCCGCCGTTGTCGAGCGCTGTCTGCGTGCTGGCCGCGTCCGTGAGGGTCGTGTTGCTGCGGAGTTTTGCAGCGACGGCTGCGTTGGAGTCCCCGCGGAGCACCTCGGGCATGGGCAGGCCGGCCTTGGCGTAGTAGCGACGCAGCGTGGCGATGTCCGCCTCGAAGTAGAGCCGTTCGAGGGGGTCCGGCCGGTTCTGGATGCTCGCGAGCCGCTCCTCGTCGCCCTGCGCGCCGATGAGGGCGCGGAGCATGAGCCCCGAGGAAAAGCGTTGGCTGCCGAAGCGCGAGAACGCTTGGAAGGCATCGCCCAGCGCGCGACGGTCCGACTGCACCTGCGCCATCTGATCGATGAGGTCGCCCGCGCCCGCCTCGCGGAACTGCCGCTCGGAGTCAGCGCGGCGGGCCATCACGACCTCGTTGCGCAGCGCGTCCTGCTGGCCGAGCAGGGATTTCTGGAAATTGAGGAGGCTGGAGAGGGTCACCCGCTGCGTGTCGTCGTTGGGGTTCTGCGCGAGGTAGGCGCGGAGCGCGTCGGTGCGGCTCGTGACCCACGCGAGGTCGGTCGGAACGGCGAGATCTCGGCGGAAGCGCAACTGGGCAACCGTGGCCTGCCGGGAGGTCGAGCCTGGGTTGCCAATCACGAAGATGAGGTCGCCCGCGCTGGCTCCGTCCTGGGCGAGCGGGAAGAAGTGTTCGACGGTGATCGGCTCCCTGTCGGCGTCGGTGGCACGCAGGAAGGCGAAGTCGAGGCTGTAGCGCGGGAAGGTGAAGTTGTCGGCGTCGCCGCCGAAGCTGCCGAGCGCGTACTCGGGGGCCATGACGAGTTGGAAGTGCTCGTAGCGCTGGAAGGTGTAGGCGGAGAAGCGCCCGCCCTCGTAGAGCGCGACCACCTCCACGCGGATGCCGGCGTCCTCGCCCCCGCGGGCGTCTGCGAGTTCGGCGGCGAGGGCCTCCGTCGCCTCCTCAATCTGCTCGGGCGTCACGGCCTCGGCCCCGTCACCCAGGGCGGCCTCGATCTCGGCCGTCACGTCGGCGATGGCGATGAGTTGGTCGGCGTAGAAGTCGGGCACCGGACGCTCCTCGTCCCAGCTCATCGCCATGAAGCCTTCGTCGAGGAGCGGCTCCCCGTCCTCGGCGACGTCCACGATGCGGCTCCGCACGCAGTGGTGATTGGTTGCCACGAGCCCGTTGGGCGAGACGAAGGCGGCAGAGCAGCCGGGGATGCGCAGCGCCCCCAGGCGAGCGCGCTCGAACCAGCTCGCGTCCGGGCGGAAATTGTAGGTGGAGTCCAGGTAGGCGAGTGGCGGCTGCTCGAACAGCCACATTTTGCCGTTGTCCAGCGGTCCTGCGCGGTGCGTGGCAGGCCCGTCAGCGGGCTGCGCGGACGCCGGTAGGGCAAAGACGACGAAGACGACGAGGGCAACGAGAGTCGGGCGGCGCATGCGGGCGTCAGGCGAGTGGTGAGAGGGGCCTCGCAAGATACGCCGACCGTGCCGCTATACCCGCCGCGAGCGCGCGGCTAGCGGGTGCGCTCGGTCTGCCAAGCTGGGCTCGCTGCGCGCTCGACCTCGACCGCGTCGCGGTCCGGTGCGGGGGGCGACGTGGCGGGTAGCAGCGTATCGAGGAACGCGGCCACGACGCGAGCTTCCTCGGCGCGGGGCACTGTGTAGTACGCCTCCCGGAACGCCTTGGGCCACTGGCTCGGGTAGAAAAGCAGGCGCTGCTCGGCGTCGGTCGCATCGAGGGCGACGCGGGCCTCCCGGCCCAAGAAGCCAAGGTCCCGCTCGACCGAGAGCTTGAGCAGCGTGCGCTCGTCGTAGACACCGCCGAGAAGCAGCACGTGCCCAGCCAGGCAACAGCGGAAGCCCTCGGGGGCCACGCCTTCGTCGAGGACCGCGCGGAGGTTGCTGCACCAGGCCCACTGCGCTGTGTCTAGCCGGTCGGGGCGAGCAAGGAGGTGCGCCTTGACTCGGCGCAGTAGAGCGAAACGCATGGGGAGCTGTTGTTCAAGAGGGTTCGACGCGTAAGGTAGCAGATCGCGGGCCGCTTCGCTACGGGAACGAAGAGGCCACGAAGAGCGCGGGCCTTGGAACCCGTCTGAGGACAGGCGTTCAATATCTCGCCCCTATAGCTCAGTTGGTTAGAGCACCTGACTCTTAATCAGGGTGTCCAAGGTTCGAGTCCTTGTGGGGGCACCTGCTTGAACGCCCCAGGATCGCTGCCCTAGCCGATTCTGGGGCGTCTGCGTTTTCAGAGGCACGTCCGAGCACCGTGTACCCAGCCTGCTCGCCACACGGTGCTGCTCGTTCCTGCGCAGCATTCCGTGGACGGCTTCGGCGCCCGTCTCATCGTTCGAGGCGGCCGGGCGCGTGGGGCCGTCCCCATTCACCCCGCCGTGGGGCGTTTTCACCCGGAGGTGCGTCCCGTCGGCTCCCAGCTTGGAGCCCTGCTGCGGTGTTTTGTCGAGAACGGTAGCACATGGGGTGTCCCCCCCTCGTTTTTCAGGGTCGACGGCACCCGCGATGCAACGCAGCTATTTCACGACCGAAAGCAGCGTGCTTGCGTTGTGTGCTCCTGCCCTGACCTCAAGGAGGTAGGTCCCACTTGGGAGGTTTCGTACCGACACGTCGCCCTGGTGCGAACCGACAGCTCGCCTGGCGTGATGCACGGCCAATACGGTGCGGCCAAGCACGTCGTACACAAGGAGGTCTACCTCAGAGGGTTCGCCAAGGACATAGCGAACGGATGTACGCTGCGCTGATGGATTCGGGAAGATGCCGTCCAGGCTTATAAGCTCGGACCCCGACGGAATATCGTCCTGCGTGCCAACCGGACGTGTGCGAAAGCGCTGCGCGAATACGCTTGAGGCCGTCCCATCTTGCTGTTCGCTCCTCCATACAATGACCACGTCTCCGTCTTCGCTCATTGCCAGAGCGGGGCGGCGCTGCATGCCTGAGGTGAACGTGTTCACTTGGAACTCGTCGTCCCTAGGCACGCCCTCCGCGTCAATACCGCGGGCAAATACGCCCCCCTGCTTCCATCCTGGAACTGACTCCGCCACGCCACCACGAAGTTGCCCTGCGCGTCAGACGCAATGCTCGGCTCTACTTGCGCCTCGAGTGTCGTTGCATTCACATCGATCCTCGTCGTGTCGGTTGGCGTGACGACAAAGGCCTTGACCCCCGCCTCACTTCCATCGTTCCGAGCAAAAACAGTTAGATATAGCCCATCGCATCCAGCCGCCACATCGATAATGCTCCCACCCCCAATGATGCTTGGCTCGCCGACTCGCTCCCCGGACGAAGAGATCCGCTGCGCGTACTGGATGTTTACACTGCCGCTGCCGCGTTCTGTCCAGACCACGACGTATCCGCCCTCACGAAAGGCCGCGAGGTGGGTGGTCAGTATCGTAGTTGTGGGATCATTAGCAAGCCAAAGCTGGATCGCGTCTGTGCTGGGCGCTCCCTGGCTGTCGTACAAGCGGACGTACACGTCCTCTCGATTATGCCAGGCCACACCGAAGGCCCCTCCCGACTCCATGGCCACTTCTGGTGCCCGCCCCCCCCGAGCGATGTCATCCCGGTGATTTGAAACACCTTGCCCTGGGGTACGCCTTCGGAAGAATAGCGCTGCCCAAACATGAACCGCTCCTCGTCCCAGACCACGACAAAGTCGCCGTCCGCATCCATCGCAACCTGCTGAGAGGACTCTGACAGAAACCGACCGGGGAGTCTGAACGCTGGCCCGGCACTACGACCCTCCCTTGTATATCGTCGGGCGAAGAAACCTGTATACGCGTCGTCTTGAGCGATGCTTTCCCAGACAATCACAAAGTCGCCATCCGCGTCCATGGCCACTTTAGCCTCCGACTGAATCCCCGGCGTGTAGGTGTTGACACGAAACTCCTCACCCACCGGGATAGGTTGGGAACGGGCACCGTCAGACCCGCTCAGCAGCGACAGGGCAACCCCACCGCCCGCTGCCATCTGTTGTAGCCAGCGTAGTCGGGTCCGAGGCTCGCGATTCGATTCCATGTTGTGCCCATAACGTATGAGGGACCGGTCGCACGTTCAACCGCCACCCCGCTCGAACGCCGTGCGGTTGCGAGGGAGGGTACGGCGTCACGTTCGCCGATAGGAAACCGAGCGACCGCGTCTAGGCGGACTAGGTTCCTACGTTTTCCCTTGCGCGTCGCATGGGGGAGGCACAACGAACTGAACAAGGCGTAGGTGCGGCATGCAGCCTCAGTCAGAGTACGATCCGACGCTTTTTGGAAAAGACCCCGTGGAGGGTCTGGTCGCGCTGCACCTCGTCCGCGACCGCTCGGCGCGTGAGGCCGCCCCTGCCCGGATGCGGCTCTACTGGCGGCGCGGCTTCGACCAACACGACGGAGGCACGATCGAGACGGAGGAGGTGCCGTTTTATCCTTTCATGCTCATCCACGACGCCGCGTTACTGCGCGGCTTCGGGCGCGACCGCTTCCGCTACCAACGCCTCGACGAGTCCGTCAAAGTCGGCGAGGACCGCGGTGGGCAGGCCTACTTCCGCGACCTCGTCGTCTTCACCTCGATCCGGGACTACTGGGACGCCGTCCGCCACGTCGAGCGCGCCACGGAGACGGAGAAGCGCCGCCCGGAGGAGATCTACTTCGCAGGCAATCCGGAGCAGCTCTACCTCATGCAGACCGGACGGACGCTCTTCAAGGGCATGGCCTACGAGCACCTCCACCGGCTGCAACTCGACATCGAGGTCTACGCTCCGGACGGCTTTCCGCAGCCCGAGCGCCCTGAGCATGCCGTCATCATCGTCGCGCTGAGCGACAACCGGGGCTGGTCGAGGCTGCTGCATGCGCGTGACACGTCGGAGCAATCGCTCCTCGACGAGACGGTACGCGTCATCCAGGAACGCGACCCCGACGTGATCGAGGGGCACAACTGCTATAGCTTCGACTTCGACTACCTCCTGAAACGCGGCCAACTACACGGCGTCCCGTTCGCCATCGGGCGCGACGGCTCGGTGCCTCGACAGTTTCCGAGTTCGATGCGCTTCGCCGAGCGGATGGTCGACTTCCCCGCGCTCGACATCGCCGGGCGGCACGTCATCGACACGCTCTTCCAGGTGATGAGCTTCGACGTGTTCAAGCGCGACCTGCCGGGCTACGGCCTCAAGGTCGCGGCGAAGTACTTCGGCTTCGCGGACGAGACGCGCACCTACGTCGAGGGCCGCGACATCGCGCGGGTGTGGGACGAGGACCCGGCGCGGCTCCTCGACTACGCGCTCGACGACGTGGTGGAGACGGAGCGGCTGGCGCGGCACCTCTCGGGGAGCACGTTCTACCTCACGCAGATGGTGCCGATGCCCTACGGCCAGACGGCGCGCACCGGCCCGGCGAGCAAGATCGAGGCACTCTTCGTGCGCGAGTACCTCCGCGAGCGCCAAGCCCTCCCCCGTGCGGCATGGGGCAGCCAGACCATCGGCGGCTACACCGACGTGTTCGTCACGG
>JBCDFF010000036.1:0-18757 GCA_039178415.1 Bacteroidota bacterium | reverse complement strand
GCTCTCAGGCGGGGCGGTGTCGTCGTCGCTGGACCGGGCGAAGGTGAACCTGGGGCAGGTGGTGCAGGAGAACCGGTGGCTGAGCCCTGCCGAGGTGGCATCGCTGACGAGTGACCTAGAGACGCGGTTCGGGCTGGGCTCGGGCGCAGCCGACGAAGCGCCGGTGGCAGCCAGCGCGGCGGTGCCGTCGGGCATCGAACTCGACGCGTATCCGAACCCGACGGCAGGGGCGACGACGGTGCGCTTCGGGCTGGAGCAGGCGAGCGCGGTGCGGGTGGCGGTGTACGACGCGCTGGGTCGTGAGGTGGCGGTGCTAGCCGAGGGCGTGCGCGAGGCCGGATGGCACAATGCGGTGCTGAGCGGCACGGACCTCGCGAGCGGGGTGTACGTGGTGCGCGTGGAAGCAGGGGCCGAGATCGTCACGAAGCGGGTGACGGTGCTGCGCTAGTGCTCCTTCATCACAATTCTGGCGGGTTCGGCGTCACAGCAGGTGGTACGTGTTGCGTATTCCGTATCGGATCGAGGCCAATACGCAACACGCAATACGCAACACATTCGAGCAGACCCGTCAGACACCTTTTGAAGGAGCACTAGCGCGTAGTTGTTTTCTATCTGCGTCCGTAGTTCTGGGCGTAGGCGTGCCGGGGCGGGTCGTATAGGATTCGCTCCGGCGCGTTGTCTTTGGCATGAACGAACCATCGTGGCCGGAATCGGACGCAGGTTGTCCGGTTTTGGCAGCCTGCTCGGTCCTATGCTAGGCCCGTCCGCTCGCTGGCGGGGATCGGCGCGGCGAGGTGCACCCCGTGCACGGCGTATTCAGCGCTTCCGCTGGGCAGTTTCGCTTCGTATGCTCCCCCGGCTCCGACACCGACTCGTATGAACCCCCACGCTCTTTTCCGGCAGGCCCAGCAGGCGCATCAGCGCGGGCGGCTGCGGCAGGCCGCCGACCGCTATCGCGAGGTGCTGCGCCTCGCGCCCGGTCACGCCGACGCGTCGCACTTCCTGGGCCTCGCGCTCGCCCAAGCCGGGCAGCCCGCCGAGGCCCTCCCGCACCTTCGCCAGGCCGCTGCCGCCCTCCCGCAGCGCCCCGATGTGTTCACCAACCTCGGCGAGGCCGAGCGCCGCACGGGCAACCTCGAAGCTGCGGCGCGTGCGTATCACAAGGCGCTCCGCCTCGACGCGCGCTTCGCCCCCGCGCACTACAACCTCGCCAACGTCCTCAAGACGACGGGCGCGCTCGGCGAGGCGGTCAAGCACTACGAGCAGGCCGTCCGCCACGCCCCGACGCACGCGGGTGCGTTCTACAACCTCGGCAACACGCTCATGGCGCTCGCGCGCTACGCCTCGGCCGAGCGCGCCCTCCGCGAAGCCGTCCGCCTGCGCCCCGACCACGCCGAGGCGCACAACAACCTCGGGGCCGTCCACAAGCACTTCGACCGCACCGCCGAGGCTGAAGCCTCGTTCCGGGCCGCCATCGCCCGCCGCCCGTCGTATGCCGACGCCCACCGCAACCTCGGGCAGGTGCTGGAGAAGCAGGGGCGGCGTGACGACGCGCGCGCCGCCTACGAGGAAGCGCTCCGGCTGAGTGTGGAGGCGGGCACGGTCTCGCCCGCGGAGGCCCGCGCCCACCGGCTGCGCATCGAGGCGCTCGCGCCGATCATCCCTGCGTCCGACGCCGCCATCGACGCCTACCGCACCGATCTCGCTGCAGCGCTCGACCAATTCGAGCACGAGGCTGTCAACGAGGGCAGCCTCGTCGTAGACCCGGCGCATCTCAACCGGGTCGCGCTGGAGCCGCCGATGCTGGTCACCTACCAGGGGCGCGACGGCGACCGCGTGCTGAAAGAGCGATGGGGAGCGCTCGTCGGGGCCGCCCGTACACCCGAGGGCACGCCGCTATTTCCAGACTCGGTCCAGTTCTCCCCCTGGACAGGGGGAGTCCGCGTAGCGGGAGGGGGTAGACCTACCGGGTCTGAAGCTGCTTCGCATCCCGAAGATCGACCACCCCCAGCCCCTCCTGTCCAGGAGGGGGGCTATTCTGAGACGGTGCGCCACGATCGTCGCCCGCATATCGGGTTCGTGGTCACGAGCGGACACGAGGGGGTTTTCCTCAAGGGGATGAAGGGGCTGATCCAGCGGCTTCCTGCTCGTGGAATCCGCGTGACCGTGGCGTGTGGCACGCCTGTCGGCCCGCTCGTCGTGCAGCCAGCAATCCACGATGCGAACGTGCCCGGCAGCACCGACGTTGAGATTCTGCCGCTGCCGAATGACATCGCGGCGGCGGCCGAGGCGCTCCGGGCCGCCCGCTGCGACGTGCTGCACTTCTGGGAGGTCGGCACCGACACGACGAACTACCTGCTGCCGCTCTACCGCTGCGCGCCCACGCAGGTCACGAGTTGGGGCTGGCCCAGCACGTCGGGCCTCGCGGCGATGGACGCCATGCTCACGACCGACGGCCTCGACCCGAGCGATTATCACGGCCAACGCGCCGACGACCACTACACTGAGCGGCTCGTGCGCCTGGAGCACCTGCCGACCTACTACTTCCGCCCGCCCGTCCCGGACCCGCTGCCGCCACGCAGCCGCTGGGGCTTCACCCCCCACCAGCGGCTCTACCTCTGCGCGCAGAACCTCCGCAAGGTGCACCCGTCCATGGATGCGCTCGTCGCCGAGATCCTGCGCCGGGACGAGGCCCAGCACGGCGATGGGCACGGGCGGGTCCTCTTCATCGCTGACAAGGAGCCGACGATCACCGCCCAGTTCCGCGCCCGCATTGACGCAGCCCTCGGCGATCTCGCAGCGCACGCGCAGGTCCTCGACCGGATGGACGCCGAGGCCTACCTCGGCCTCGTCGCGCAGGCCGACGTGCTCCTCGACACGCGCCATTATGGCGGCGGGGCCAACACGGTCTTCGACGCGTGCGCAGCGGGGACGCCCATCGTCACGTGGCCGACCGTGCACCAGCGCAGCCGCTGGACCGCCGCCGTCTACCACCGCCTCGTCAACGCCGCCGAGCACGGCACGGGCGACCGCGCCCTCGCCGACCTCCGCAGCCTCGTGGTGGACAGCGCCGACGCCTACGCCGCCCAGGCCGTGGCGTGGGCCGCCGACCGCGACCGCTGCGCCGCACTGCGCGCCGCCCTCCACGCTGCCGACCCGCTTCTCTTCGAAGACGACGGCGCGCTCGACGACCTCGCCGCCTTCGTCCGCGACGCGGCCTCCTCTCGCTCCACCTGAGCTCTCACTTCAAACGCCCTACTGCAAACCGCCCGTGAGCCAGCCTTTTTCCTGCACCCACACCCCGGACTTCCCCGACCTCCTCGACCGCCTCGACTGCTCGGTGGCGCTCTCGACCTACCAGGCGGGCAAGGTCATCTTCATTGGCGGACGCGGCGGTCGCCTCGTCCAGCTACCGCGCACGTTCCGCAAGCCGATGGGCATGACCATCCTTGGGGACCGGATGGCGCTGGCGACGAAGGAGGAAGTGGTGCTCCTCGGCTCGTCGCGGGCGCTCGCGCCAGGCTATCCCGCCAAGCCGCAGACCTACGACACCCTCTTTGTCCCGACGCAGCTGCTCTTCACCGGCGAGTGCGACCTGCACGACATGGCCTTCATCGGCCCAGCCGGCTCCACCAACCTAGCCGACCGCACCGAGCTGATCGCAGTCAACACGCGCTTCTCGTGCCTGTGCCGCTTCGACAGCCGCTACCACTTCCGGCCCGTCTGGACACCGCCGTTCATCACCGACCTCGTGGACGCGGACCGCTGCCACCTCAACGGCATGGCGATCAGCGAGGACGGCAGCCGCCCGGTCTACGTGACCGCGCTCGGCGCGACCGACACCGAACGCGGCTGGCGCGAGAATCGTCTGGAGGGCGGCATCCTGATGGACGTGGCCTCGGGCGAGATCGTCGTCTCGGGCCTCGCGATGCCGCACTCGCCGCGCTTGATCGACGGCAAGCTCTTCGCGCTCGTCTCGGCGGAGGGCCTCCTCGTGGAGGTAGACGTGCAGGCGGGCACCGTCACGCCGATCCTCCGGCTGCCGGGCTTCGTGCGCGGCCTCGCGCGCCACGGCGACTACCTCTTCATCGGCATGTCCAAGCTGCGGCCGGGCCGCTCGCTCGGCGACCTGCCGCTCGCCCAGCAGGACCTCCAGGCGGGCGTCGCCGTCGTCCACCTGCACAGCGGGATGCTCGTCGGGCAGCTTACCTACGAGACCTCGTGCGAGGAGATCTACGACGTGGCCGTGCTCCCAGGCATCCGGCGGCCAGGCATCCTCGGGCTCGAGAGCGAGCTGCGCACGAGCGCGCTCGCGACGCCGCAGTACGGCTTCTGGGGTCGCCCGGAGCGCAAGGACGAGGAGAACGCCCCGGCATAGTCCCAGGCAGCGGGCACGCGTGCGGGGCCTGAACGCTGTCGAGAGGGAGCGGCTCTATATTTTTAGCGCTGCCCCTTCCAAACCAGTGCCCTCCGCCCATGCCGCTCCGTGCAGCGTCTCGCCTCGCCCGTCGTCGACTCCACTGGCTTCGTCACGCGGCCGCTGCCGGCACGCTCACGCTCGGCATGCTCCACGGAGCCCCTGACGTCCACGCCCAAGTACAGCAGGGCAGCGAGTTTGGCGTCAACGTGTTCACGCAAGGCTTCCAAGGGGAATCCGAGGTAGGGGTCGACCAAATCGGCAACTTCGTGGTCGTCTGGGAGACCGCATTCCAGGACGGCGACGGTGACGCTATCTACGCCCGCTGCTATGCCGCCGACGGCACGCCCCGCAGCGACGAGTTCCAGGTCAACGTCTTCACCACGAGCTTCCAGGAAAACCCCGCCGTGGCGATGAGCGACGACGGCCACTTCGTGGTCGCGTGGCAGAGCGACTTGCAGGACGGCGACTTCTACGGCGTCTACGCCCGTCGCTATTCGCCGGACTGCCTCCCGGCCGGCAACGAGTTTCTGGTCAACGTGACTACGATTGATGGACAAGGGGCTCCGCAGGTCGCCATGGATGACGCCGCCAACTTCGTGGTGGTATGGGAAGGCCGGACTGAAGGGGGGACTGACGGCGTCTACGGCCGCCTCTTCGAAGCCGACGGGACCCCGCAAGGTGGTGAGTTCCTCATCGGGACGAGCCCCGTCCAGCGCGCCCCCGATGTGGCGATGGACGCCGACGGCGACTTCATCGTCGCCTGGGAGAGCCAGAATTCAGCGGCTAGCTACGACATCCTCGGCCAGCGGTACGCCGCGGACGGGACGCCGCAGGAGGCGTCCTTCCTCATCAACGACGACACCATCGGCCCCAACCGGTCGCCGTCGGTAGCGATGGACGCCAACGGCAACGTCGCCGTGGCCTGGGAGGACCGGAGCGGGGCCTCGGCGGGGGTTCTGTTTCGTCTCTACGAGAACGACGCGGTCGACCCGATCACGCTTCCGCTCCCGGCAGACGAGGGCGCGCCGCGAACGTTGGTGTCCCCCGAGGTTGCGATGGACCGCGACGGCGACTTCGCGATCACCTGGGAAGGTGAATACCTCGACCCTTCGCGCTTCGGCACCCAAGTCCGCACCTTCAGCGCCGACGGTACCCCGAACGGTCCGAGTGTCTCGGTCAACACCTTTACAGAATCGGATCAGCGCTTCCCCAACATCGCGATGGACGCCGACGGCGACTTCGTGGTCACGTGGCGGAGCTACGGCCAGGACGGCGACAACTACGGCGTCTATGCCCAGCGCTTCGCCGCCGACCCCGTTGCGGCTGAAGACGACGCGGCCCTGCCCGCCGCCCTCGTCCTCGATGCGGTCTTCCCCAACCCCGTCCGCGACGCGGCCACGGTGCGCTATGCCCTGTCGACGCCGGCTGCGGTCCGTCTCACCGTGACCGACGTGCTCGGGCGCACTATGCTCACGCGTGCCGAGGGGATGCAGCCCGCTGGGGAACACGAGGAACGGCTGGCCCTGGATGCCCTACCGAGCGGCGTCTACGTGGTGCGGATCGGAGCGGGCGGATCCACCGCGACGCAACGGGTGACGGTGGTCCGCTAGCCGTGCGATCGCGCCTGCCCAGCTAGGTTACCGCGGTGCGATCGGTGATTGAAGCACCGATCCATGGATCCGAGCACGGATTCGCGATGCTAGCACGGCTCCGTGCAGCGTGTGGCACCTCGGATCGAGGTCAACCCGTGCTGCGCAACACGTCCTCGGCTATCCTGACAGCGGCGAACCCGTTCGGCAAGGATGAGTAGGCCCTTCCCCGGCTCGTTCCTTCTGTGGTCGCATGCGCTCGCCCTCCCGCTCTGCTGCTTCTCGTCTGGCGTGGCTGCGCCGGTCCGCAGCGGCGGGGCTGCTCACGCTCCCGATGTTGCACGGCGCGCCGACGGGCTCGGCGCAGGCCCCGGTCCCGCGGGGCGGAGAGTTCCAGGTCAACACGACCGCTGTGGGCAACCAGCGCAACCCCGCCGTCGCGGTGGCCCCCGATGGAGACTTCGTGATCGTCTGGGACAGTCGGGGGCAGGACGGCTCCGGGGCGGGTATTTACGCGCAGCGCTACACGGCCGACGGCGCGCCGGACGGCCCGGAGTTTCTGGTCAACACCTCGACGCCGAACGACCAGATTGTCCCGTCCGTCGCCGTGGACGCCGACGGCGACTTCATCGTCACCTGGACCAGCTATCTGCAGGACGGCGACGGCTACGGGGTCTACGGGCAGCGCTTCGCAGCGGATGGGACCCGGCAAGGCTCGGAGTTCCAGATCAACACGTCCACGGTGAATGTCCAATTTGGACCGCACGTGGCCCTGGACGGCGATGGCGACTTCGTGGTGGCCTGGGACAGCTACAGCGAGACCGGCTCGTTCTTCGACGTCTACGTGCAGCGCTTCCGGGCTGACGGAGCAGCGCTCGGTCCCGAAGTGCAGGTCAATGCCTTCACGACCGGCACGCAGTCGCTCGCCGCGCTCGGGGTGGACGCCGATGGCGATTTCGTGGTGGCCTGGGCGAGCTTCAACCAGGACCTGTCAGACTTCGGCGTCGTGGCGAAACGCTTTGCCGCCGACGGCACCCCCGTGGGCCCGGAGTTCCAGGTCAACGCCTTCACCACAGGGGACCAAGCCTTTCCTGCCATCGCTCTCGCTGCGGGGGGCGACTTCGTGATCGCGTGGCACAGCGAGGGGCAGGACGGTGACGACCTCGGCATTGCCGCGCAGCGCTTCGCCGCCGACGGCACGCAGCGAGGCGGTGAGTTCCTGGTCAACACCGTCACCACGGGGGCACAGCGTTCGCCGTCCATCGCGGTAGACGCGGAGGGACGGTTCGTCGTCGTGTGGCGCGGTCCCAGCCGGGACGGAGAGAGCGTCGACATCTTCGCGCGGCGCTATGCCGCTGACGGGGTGCCGGACGGGGAGCCGTTCCGGGTGAACACGGTCACGGCAGGGCTCCAGTACACCAGCAGCATCGGCATGAACGAGACGGGAGACTTCCTCGTGGTGTGGGCGAGCCGCGATCAAGACGGCGACGGCGACGGCATCTTCGCGCAGCGGTATGCCGCTAGCCCTGTTGCAGCCGAGGACACCGCACCGTCGCAGCCTGCCGCCATCGACGCGGTATTCCCAAACCCTGTCCGCGAAGCCGCCACGGTGCGCTATGCCCTGTCGACGCCGGCCGCGGTCCGCCTCACCGTGACCGACGTGCTCGGGCGCACCGTGCTCACGCGCGTCCAAGGCGTGCAGGCTGCGGGTCAGCACGAGGCAGAACTGGCGCTGGGTGAGCTGGAGAGCGGTGTGTACGTGGTTAGCCTGGACGCGGACGCTGTGCGTGTGATCCGCCGCGTGACCGTGCTCACGCGCTGAGCAAAAACACATATAGCTGTCCACCTATTGCGGCAGGCTGTCCATCGTGAGGGGCGTGGAGAAGACAGTGCCGACGGCGAGCGCTTCGGGTAGATCTACCCCCTCAATAAGGGACCTCGGAGGGGATAGGAGCACCGTCTAGATTCAGCATAAACGAGCGGGTAGATGATAGTGTACCTTTGGAAGGGCTTTTCTGGCGCGATCGTTGCCCGCGCACCCAACACGTTTCGCTCCACCACATGCTTGGGTCGCTTGTCAGCACCCCCCTGTCCTGCTGCTCAGCGCTCGTTTTATCCTACGCACACCTAAGTCTGTTATGCCTCTTCTTCAATCGTCCCGCACACATACGCACCGCGCCCACACGCGTCTCCGATGGCTTCGCCAGGCTGCCGCTGCGGGCACCCTGACCCTCGCCATGCTCCACGGAGCGGACGACGCCGACGCCCAGTCGGTGGTCCGCGCGGCCGCAGAGTTCCAGGTCAACACGACCGTTGTGAACCGCCAGGAAGCGCCCAGCGTCGACACGGACGCCGACGGGGACTTCGTCGTCGTCTGGCAGAGCCGCAACCAGGACGGCAGCAACTTCGGCATCATTGGCCAGCGCTACGACAAGAGCGGGGCTACGGCCGGCTCCGAGTTCCAGATCAACACCTACACCACCGGAGATCAGCAAGACGCGAGCGTGGCGGTAGACGTCACCGGCGACTTTGTGGTCGTCTGGGAGAGCGACGGCCAAGACGGCTCGGGCTCGGGCATCTACGGCCAGCGCTACGCCTCCGACGGGACGCCCCTCGGCGGGGAGTTCCAGATCAACACCACGACCGCAGGCAACCAGAGCGCCCCGTCCGTAGCGGCCGACCTCAACGGCGACTTTGTCGTCGCCTGGCAAGGTAGCGACGGCTCCAACACGGGCATCTTCGCCCAGCGCTTCAGCAACGCAGGCGTCGCGCAGGGGAGTGAGTTCCAGGTCAACACCACCACCGCTGCCGGCCAGCGGACGCCCGCCGTGGGCATCAGCCTCGACGGCGCCTTCGTCATCGTCTGGGGTGGGAGCAACCAGGACGGGTCCAGCGGCGGCATCTTTGCCCAGCGCTACGCGTCGGATGGCACGGCGCTGGGGAGCGAGTTCCAGGTCAACACCATCACGCCCAACAACCAGCGCAACCCCGCCATTGGCGTGGACCAGGACGGCGACTTCGTGATCGTCTGGGAGACCTTCAGTGGTGCCTCCGACTACGATATTGCCGTGCGCCGCTACGACAGCGCGGGCACGCCCCTCGGGGACGAGCGCCGCGTCAACACCCGCGTCCGCGACGCACAGATTCGCTCGGCCGTGAGCGTGGACGCCGAGGGCAACTTCGTCGTCGTCTGGGACGGCGTCAACCCGAACGAGCGCGGCATCTACGGGCAGCGCTTCGATGCCGACGGCCTCGCCGTGGGCTCCGAGTTCCGCATCAACACGTTCCTACCGGGCGACCAGGTGACCCCGGTCGTGAGCGGCAACGCCTTCGGCGACTTCGCCGTGGCGTGGGCCAGCGATGGCCAGGACACGCGCGGCTTCGGCGTCTACGCCCAGCGCTACTCCACCGTCGACCCCACCGTGTTCGACTACGACGCCCAGACCTACGTCGACAACGGAGCCATGGACTTCGACCGCCTCGAAACCTGGGTGGATGCGGGGCCGCTCAACCTGGACGCGCCCCTCAACGGAAGCCGGGCTCGTCTCTACGACGACTTCTTCCGGACCAACAACGAGCCGGTCGTGCACTACAACGGCGTGGACATGGGCCATGCCATCCCGAAGGCCGACGAGCTTTTCGGCGAAGAGGTCCCCGAGCGCTCCCTCGCGCTGGCCTTCACCACCACCGACGACATCACCTCGCGCCAGGTGATCTTCGAACTCGGTGGGTCGGATGCGGGCTTCAACGCCTACCTCGACAACGGCCAGCTCTATGTGGGGGCCTGGAGCCTCACCGGTAACACGGGCGATTGGGGACCGTTCTTCTTCAACCGCCCTGTCGGTGAGAAGACGACCTACGTCCTCGTGCTGAACCACCGGCGCAGGACCGGCGGTCTGCCTGGTCAGTTCGACGCCTACCTCAACGGCAAGCGGATCGACATTGCCAACACGGTCAACACGTTCGCCAAGACCGGGGACAACGGGGGCATCGCGACCATGGTCAGCTCCACGCGCTACCACGATGGCGTGTCCACGCCGTCCGTGCTGTCGCGGGCAAAGCTGAACGTGGGGCGGATGCTCCTTTCCAACGAATGGCTCACGCCGGATACCCGCGCGGCCCTGGAAAGCGCGCTGGCAACCCGCTTCGGGGTCACGCTCTCCAGCGCAGTCGCCCCTGAGGTGCCTGTGGCTGAGGCGCGTGTGTTGCCGGAGGGGGTACGCCTCGACGGCGTCTACCCGAACCCCACGAGCGGCAGCGCGACCGTCCGCTACGGCCTCGACGAGGCCAGCGAGGTGCGCGTGACCGTCTACGACGCTCTGGGTCGGCAAGTGGCAGTCCTCGCGGAGGGCACCCGCGAGGCGGGCTGGCACACCGCGGTCTTCAACGAGGCCACCTTGGCCAGCGGCGTCTACGTGGTGCGCGTCGAGGTGGCCGGGGCCGTCGCCTCCCGGCGCCTGACGGTGCTTCGCTAGCGAGCCCCTGACTCGCCCGAGTCTCCCGCCCCCGTCGGCCTTGGCTGGCGGGGGCGTTTGTCTGGGCCTGGTGTGCTGGAGGCCCCGATCGCCTCGGTCGCGCTTCGGGAGAACGCGTAGCTTCCCATGCTGCTCTCGTTCGTCCGACACCCCCATGGCCGACCTGCTCTTTCGCGGCACCGCGCCCGCGCTCGTCACTCCGTTCACGCCCGAGGGTACCCTCGACGAACCGGCACTCACACGCCTCATCGATGCGCAGATCGACGGCGGCGTGGAGGCGCTGGTGCTGCTCGGGACGACGGGCGAAAACCCGACGATCACGCCCGCCGAGCGCCAGCGGCTTACCGACGTAGCCGTGGCGCACACCGCAGGCCGCGTCCCACTCATCGTGGGGACGGGCACCAACAACACCGCCGAGAGCGTCCGGCTGTCGCGCGACGCGGCTGACGCCGGGGCGGACGCGCTCCTCATCGTCGGGCCCTACTACAACAAGCCGCCCGCCGACGGCCTCGTGGCGCACGTCGGTGCCATCGCTGAGGCGGCCGACCTGCCGATCGTGTTCTACAACGTGCCGGGGCGGACCGGGCAGAACGTCGCCGCCGAGGTGACGCTGCGGCTGGCAGAGGAGGTCCAGCACGTCGTCGGGGTGAAGGAGGCGTCGGGCAACCTGGCGCAGATCGCCGACGTGCTCGCGCACCGCCCCGAGGGCTTCGCGGTCTACGCAGGCGACGACGAGCTCGCGCTCCCGCTCATCGCGCTCGGGGCCGACGGGGTGGTGTCCGTCGTGGTGAACGCGCTCCCGGAGCCGTTCTGCCGCCTGGTGCGCCTCGCGCTCGACGGTGAGACCGAAGCCGCGCGCGCGCTGCATTTTGAGCTGCTCCCGGCCATGCGCGCCTGCTTCCTCACGGCCAACCCGATCCCGGTCAAGGTCGCCCTGGCAGACCTCGGCCTGGGGGGCGACACGGTGCGCCTCCCGCTCGTCCCGCCCGATGCCGCCCTGCGCCAGCGCATCCTCGCCGCGTTCCGCCCGTGCTTCAGCGACGCTGGAGCCTAGTGACGTTGGGGCCCAGTGACGCACGCACCCCCTCTTCTCTCATCACTTCACCTTCGCTCTTCTCGTGTCCGACCTTCGCGCCCGTATCGATGCCCTCGCGGCGTCTTCTGATCTCGACCGCGCCACTGCGCTGCCCGTCCTCAACGACTTTCTCGACGCCCTCGACGCGGGCGAAATCCGTGCTGCCGAGCGCGCCGACGATGGCACCTGGAACGCCAACGGCTGGGTGAAGCAGGGCATCCTCGTCGGCTTCCGCCTCGGGCAGATCATCGACCAGTCCGAGGGGGCGTTCCGGTTCTTCGACAAGGACACCTACCCGATCAAGCCGATGACGCTGGACGACGGCGTCCGCGTGGTGCCCGGCGGCTCGACCATCCGGCGAGGCGCGCACCTGGCGCGGGGCGTCGTGTGCATGCCGCCGATGTATGTCAACGTCGGCGCGTACGTGGACGCGGGCACGATGGTGGACTCGCACGCGCTCGTGGGCAGCTGCGCGCAGATCGGCAAGCACGTCCACCTGTCCGCTGCGGCGCAGATCGGCGGCGTGCTGGAGCCCATCGGCGCGGTGCCGGTCGTGATCGAAGACGATGTGTTCGTGGGCGGCGGCTGCGGCGTCTACGAGGGCTGCGTGGTGCGCGAGGGGGCCGTCCTCGCCGCCGGTGTCATCCTCACGGGTTCGTCGCGGGTCTACGACCTTGTGAACGAGACCGTCCACACGCGCGGCGACTCGGGCCAGCTCGAGATTCCAGCCGGGGCCGTCGTCGTGCCGGGCAGCCGCGCCGTTGCGTCTGAGTTCGGCCAGGCGCACGGGCTGTCGCTCGCCGCGCCGGTGATCGTGAAGTACCGCGACGCCTCGACGAACGCGTCGACCGCGCTCGAAGACGCGCTGCGGTAGCGTTGTTTCCTGCCAATCCTGGCGAGTTCGGCGTCACAGACCGTGTTGCGTATTTCGTATCGGATCGAGGCAAACACGTACCCACTCAACGCCTCCTGGGCTATCCTGCCATCGACGAACCCAACGCGTACGCCATGGTCTACGCTGCTGACCTCGCCACCCCGCTCGGCCCGTTCCTCGTGGTCGTGAACGACGACGGCGCGCTCGTGCGCACGGCGTTCGCTTCGGTGTCGGAGGCGGTGTCGCTCGTCGGTGAGCCCGTAGTCCGGGACGCCGAGTGCTGCGCTGAGGCCGTGGCCGAGGTGGCGGCCTACTTCGCAGGCACGCGCCGCACGTTCGACCTCCCGCTCGCGCCGACCGGCACGCCGTTCCAGCAGCGCGTGTGGGCTGCGCTTCGGGCGCTGCCCTACGGAGCGACGACGAGCTACGGGGCGTTGGCGGCCCATCTCGGGCAGCCCGGAGCCGCGCAGGCCGTCGGGCGCGCCAACGCGGCGAATCCTATCCCTGTCGTCGTCCCGTGCCACCGCGTCGTCGGGGCCGACGGCAGCCTCACGGGCTTCCTCGGCGGCCTCGACCGCAAGCGCGCTCTGCTCCGCCTCGAAGGCGCGCTCGTCGAGACGGCGGATCTGTTTGGCTAGCGTCGGTGGGAGCGCCTGGTGGGGTAAGCCGGAAGCTGCCCCGTCTCAGCGCAGCAGCGTCACCTGCATCGTAGTCACCCGTCCTGCGGCCTGGAGCCGTACGACATAGACTCCGCTCGCCAATCCTCGCCGCTCAAACTGAACCGTGTGAAGGCCTGCGGGCTGGATGCCAGTTGCCAGCGTGCTTACGCGGCGCCCCAGGACGTCAAATACGCTAAGGTCGACCGCCGTGGCGACTGCTAGCTGATAGCGCACCGTCGTGTGGTCCTGCATCGGGTTGGGGTAGGGGGGGAGGAGCCCTGACCATGCAGGGCGCGATGCGTCCCGCGCTGCCCGGGATGCAGACGGTGAGGCTGCGAGGGCAATCCCAAATCGGTGGGCCAATTCTGCAGTGACGACACCCACTTCGTCGGGAAAGAGATAGTGGTTGGTGTGGACCAACTGCCCAACGTTCACCTTGGCAAACGCAAGTGCGCCGGATCCAGAGACGCCGTCGTGGTAGCGCGTCGTACCGACGACACGTCCAATGCCGCCGTTGTCACTCGTCCGCGCGAACGTGTTGGTGGCTGGCCGCACGAGCCCGATGCGCTCTCCGTTGAGGTAGGCCTCAAACCGTCCCGGTGCGCTCTCCGTGTCGCGCCGGTGGGTGAGGACGAGCACGTAGGCTGTCCGTGCCTGGACGGTCACGTTCAGAAAGTGCGGGCCCCAGTCGCTCGGGAGGCCAGCTTGGCTCCAGGCCCCCACGTAGAGACGGTCGCCGTCGAGGTAGGCATTGAGGCCCGATTCGGCACCGCCCAGTTCGAAGAGGACCTGGCGCCCCGTCAGCCGGTCCGAGGTCCGGAAGGCAAGGGCGACGGTCTTTTGGGGGTGGTTGGTTCCGAACAACGAGTCGCTCTTCGGGATGGCGAGCCCATGCTTCGTGCCGTTGAAGTGAACGACAGGCTCGCCGTTCATCGGTGCGAAGCTGCCGTAGAGGCGCGCGCGTCGAGCGTCCTTGCCGTTCGAGGTTGCGTCAATGCCGTTGGCTCCTGCATCGGGCCAAGCCGCGACGCGGTCGAAGTCGTCTGCCCCGCGGTTGAGGAGGAGTGCCGCGTCGTAGTTCAAGACGGGGTAGCCTATCGACAGCGTGGTCTCGCAGTTGGCCGCGAGCGTATCGCCGGGATCCGCGAACACGACATCGTCGCCGTCCCCGCAGTCGATGACGTCGAGGGCGTCGAAGTCGCTAGCCCAGACGGTGTCCTGATCCGCGCCCGCGTAGACCGTGTCGGCGTCGAAGAAGAACTGCCCGTCGAAGAAGCGTTGCGCATCTACCAAGTCGTTGCCCGGGCCGCCGTGGGAGACATCGTCGCCGCGGCCGCCTTCGACCTGATCGTCGCCCTCCCCGCCAAACAGGGTGTCGTTGTCGTCGTTGCCGGTGACCTGATCACGGCCGGGGCCACCGTTTACGAGATCGTCGCCTGGACTTCCAACCAAGATCTCGTTGCTCGTATTGCCCCAGATCACATCAGGTCCGCTCCCGCCAGAGACGATGGTTTCGATCTCATAGGTAAAAGAGCTGTCCGCGAAGATGAGCAAATCCTGCCCGTCACCGCCCGTAAACACTTCGACGCCAAGGACAGCTTGAGTGTTTGAATTGCTCCGTATGCAGAGCACGTCATTTTGGCTAGACATCAACATCGTGTCGAAGCCCTCGCCGCTATCGTAGTCGCGTTGATTCACGTTGTAGGTGCCGGATGCCGTGAAGGTGGTGCCGTCGTAGGGATTGACGAAGGTCTGGTTGAGTTGGGTGAGCGACCCGCTGAAGAAAACCGCATCGTTTCCGGGGCCTCTGATCTCGGACCCGGTGATGGTGCCGCATGCGTTGCCGACCTGGGCGAGGACGTTGGGTGCCGCGAACGCGAGCCCGGCAACCAGCGAAAGGAAGGAGGCGACGAGCGTGAAGGAGCGAACAGGCATGGGCAACTACGGCGTGGTACAAGACAATCGGTGTGGTCTCCGTGCTGAGCGCAAAGAAACGGACGATAGGACAGGATAGGGTGTGGCGAACGATGCCCGAAAGGCACGACTCCAACGCGCGTTGGGAGAGGGCGGTATCCTGTGCACGTCCGTCCCTCGCACCCTCGTCGTCCGATGCTCCGTTTCGCCTGCGCCGCTGCCCACGTCCTCGACTCGATCCGCTCGGCGGGGCTGCCGGTGGGGACGGCGCTCTACACCACCCGCGCTGACGCCAAGGCGGCCTGCAACGCCTATCACGGCGGCGCGAAGCGCCTCGTCGTCGTAGACACCGCAGACCTGGCGCTGGACGATGCCGGTGCGCTCGCGGTCTCAGCCTCCCCGGACCGGCTGCTCAACCTCGACCCCTACCTCGCACCGCGCGAGGTGGTCGCCGCCGGGGGGCTCGTCGTGCGCGACCACGACGGAACGCCGGAGGTGCTGCTTATCCATCGGCGCGGGGTGTGGGACCTGCCGAAGGGCAAGCAGGACGACGGCGAGACGGTCGCCGAGACGGCGCTCCGCGAGGTGCAGGAGGAGGTCGGCATCGAGACGCTACACATGCTTGGCGAGGCCGACACCACGATGCACGGCTATGCAGAGAAAGGCCGCTACCGGGTCAAGACGACCTACTGGTACTGGATGGCGACGCCGCAGACCGCGTTCGTCCCTGAGGAGCGCGAGGGCATCGAGCAGGTTGCCTACGTGCCGTGGGACGACGCCCGCGCGCGGCTCGGCTACGACACGCTCCGTGATCTCCTCGACGGTCTAGATCCGGCGGCGGCGCTTGGGACCTAGCGCAACGCCGCGAGGCGGGAGCGCAGCGCTTCAGTGAAGGCCACGGGCTCGTCCACGCGCACACCGAGGAGCGTCACCGACTTGCGCAGGCCGTAGGGGCCGATGGCTTCGATGGGCGCGCGGAGCACGAGCAGGCGCTGGGGGGCGTCGAAGCCGCCGAGGTTGAGGTAGCCTTCGACCCCCTTGAGCGCTTCCGCATGGGTGATGCGCCGAAGCTCGTCGATCTCGGCGAGCGGCACATCCACGCGCCACCGCAGCCCGAGGCGAACGCGGAGCAGCGTCTCAGTTTCGTCCTCATGGAGCGTCGTCGGGCGCTGGTGCATCGCGCGGTAGTCGCCGAGGAGCCAGACGAGCGCGTACGCTGAGACGACGAGGTGCAGCCACGCCCACCCCGGCGCCACGTGGGTGAGCAGGAGGTGCACGCCGACCAACTCCACCGCGCCGCCGATGAGCCCGGCCACGAGAATGAACCGGTAGCTGCTCGTCCGGTGGCTGGTGAAGCGCCCCACCTCGCTCGATGCTTTGAGCAGCGGAGCCGTCGGGCCGAGGGCATAGCGCAGCACGGCGAGTTCGTAGGCGAGCGCTTCCGCAGCGGGGCCGGGGATCGCCGCCGTGAGCCCGGCACGCAGCCGCGCTAGCACATCGTCCGCCTCGCTCGCGCGGATCGCACGCACCACGCGGCCGACGCGCACGAGCACAACGGTCAGCACACCGATTTCCAGCAGCGGGACGGCGAGGTAGATCCACCGTACGGGCGCTGCATACGTGTCGGGCAGGAGCGTTCCGGCGAGCCACGCGCCGCCGAGCGCCACCGGCAGCACGCTCACCCACGACCACCCGCGCGGCCGCGCCACGAGCACGTAGAACAGCCCCGGCACGAGCACAACGAGGTCGAGGAGCACGCCCCACGCCAGCGCCTCCGGCTGGTCGAACGCCGCCACGCGCGGCCCCACGGTGAGCGCGACCGCGAGGATGGCTGCTGTCGCCAGGGCAAAGCTGGCAAGCGAGGTACGGGGGGTGAGCGAGAGCGTCACGGTGCGTCGCTATAGGGCTTCTTTCGTGCTCGGGAGGCGGTCGCCGTGCGGGTCACGGGCGACGGCGTGGCGCAGCGCGCGGGCGGCGGCCTTGAACACCGCCTCGATGCGGTGGTGGTCGTTGCCGCCATAGAGCACCGCGAGGTGCAGGTTGCAGCGTGCCTGCTCGGCGAAGCTGTACCAGAAGTGCCGCACCATCTCCGTCGAGAGGTCGCCCACGCGCTCACGGTCGAAGGCCGCGTCGAAGACGAGGTAGAAGCGCCCCGAGAGGTCCACGACGGCGCGGGCGAGCGCCTCGTCCATCGGCACGTACGCGTGGCCGTAGCGCGCGATGTAGGCCTTGTCGCCGAGCGCCTCGGCGAAGGCCTGGCCGAGCGCGATGCCGACGTCCTCGACGGTGTGGTGGTCGTCCACGTGGAGGTCGCCCTCGCAGCGGACGGTGAGGCCGAAGCGCCCGTGCCGCGCGAACAGATCGAGCATGTGATCCAGGAAGCCGACGCCGGTCGCGTTGTCGTAGGCGGGCGTGCCGTCGGGATCCAGGTGCAGATCGACGGACACGCGCGTCTCGGCGGTGTGCCGCTCGACGGAGGCTGAGCGCGGGGAGAGGGCGTTGGGCGGAAGCGCTTCGGACACAGGCAGGTGCAGCGAGGGGGTAAAGAAGGCAAAAAGATACGGGGCGACGGCCCCCGTCCGAGAAACCCGCAGCGGCGTGGCTAGCTTCACCTTCGCCCACGATTCGTGCCCCGATCCCCACCGCTGCGCTCCATGCTCGACGCGTTCGCCCCAAGCACCCTGGCCGCCGCTCCTGTTGCGATGGCGCTCCTGCAAGAGCAGGTCCTCGACATGCTCAACGAGGCGGTCCTCCAGTACGAGTTCCTCGACACGACCCTCGCGACGTGGGGCCTCTTCTTCGCCGTCGTCGCGGTCGTGTCTGGGGCGCTGCGCGCGGTCAACCAGTTTCTCATCCGCCGCTTCGGCAAGCGCGCGACCAAGACGCCCAACGAGTTCGACGACTACGCCGTCGAGTTCCTACGCGGGACGACGTGGCTCTTCCTTGTGGCGGTTGGCATCTGGGTCGCCACGCAGGTGACCGACATCGTGCCGTGGCTGGAGTCGCACGCGTGGCAGATCGCGGTGGTGCTGTTGGTGGTGCAGTCGGTGGTCTGGTTCAACCGGGTGTTTGCGCTGTTTCTCAAGAAGTACCGCGAGCGCAACCTAGAGGGCAACCCGGCGGCGGTGACGTCGATGCAGGCCGTCGGCTTCGTGGGGCGCATTATTGTCTACACGGTGGCGTTCCTGCTCATCCTCGCCAACCTCGGCGTGGAGGTGACGGCGCTCGTGGCGTCGCTCGGCATCGGCGGCATCGCAGTGGCGCTCGCGGCGCAGAACCTCCTCGGCGACCTCTTCGCGGCGCTCTCCATCGTCCTCGACAAGCCATTCGTGGTGGGCGATATGCTGAGCGTGGGCGAGTTCATCGGCTCCGTCGAGAAGGTCGGGCTCAAGACGACGCGCCTGCGCAGCCTCTCGGGCGAGCAGTTGATCTTTTCGAACGCCGACCTCGTCCAGAGCCGCGTGCGCAACTTCAAGCGGATGGAGGAGCGGCGCATCGTGTTCAGCTTCGGCGTGGTCTACCAGACGACGGCCGCGCAGCTGGAGGCGATCCCGGAGTGGATCCGTGCCATCGTCGAGGAGACGCCAAACGCCCGCTTCGACCGCGCGCATTTCAAGCTGTTCGGCGCGTCGTCGCTCGACTTCGAGGTGGTCTACTACGTCACCACGCCCGACTTCGCCGTCTACATGGACCGCCAGCAGGCAATCAACCTCGCCCTCGTCCGCCGCTTCGAGGACGAAGGCATCGACTT
>JBCDFF010000035.1:0-18833 GCA_039178415.1 Bacteroidota bacterium | reverse complement strand
CCATCAAGATCGTCCGGCAGCACCTCAATCCCGAACTGGAGATCGAGGGCGTGCTCCTGACGATGTTCGACGGGCGGCTGCGGCTCTCCAACCAGGTCGCCTCGGAGGTCCGGCGCTACTTCGGCACGAAGGTCTTCCAGGCCATCATCCAGCGCAACGTCCGCATCTCGGAAGCGCCGAGCTTCGGCAAGCCCGTGTTGCTCTACGACGCCACGTCGGTGGGCGCGCGCAACTACATCGCGCTGGCCCGCGAGATCATCCAGAACAACGCCGCGCTCCTGGCCGCGCCGACGCAGGAGGAGGGCCGCGTCCCGCTCGCGGACCTGATGGACCGGTCCAGCAGGACCACCTCCAATGGCGACGGCGCCTCCGACGAAGCCGCCGCGCCGCAGCGCATCCGGCTCCCCTCGGCCACGACCCGCGACTCGGCCTCCGACGAGTAGGCCGTCGCCGCGACGAGTTTCCTCGCATTTCTCCACGACACACCGCTGATCGCATGGCGACGCGCAAAGCAGCCCTCGGCAAGGGCCTCGGCTCCCTCCTGCCCCAGATGGAGGAGGCCCGAGACGCCGACCAGGGCGACGGGGCGAGCGAGGGCGGTGCCCTCGCCCAGGCTCCCCAGCCCCGTCTCTACAATTTCGAGGAGCGCTTCCGCACCGCCGGACGCGTGGCCGAGTTGGAGGTGGACGCCATCCGCCCCAACCCCTACCAGCCTCGCACCGAGTTCAACGAGCGCGCCCTGAACGAGCTCGCTGCCTCGATCATGCAGCTCGGCATCATCCAGCCGCTCACGGTGCGCGCGCTCGGCGGCGGCCAATTCGAGCTAATCTCGGGCGAGCGCCGCCTTCGTGCCGCCCGCAAAGCGGGGCTGAAGCGCGTGCCGGCCTTCGTCCGCGAGGCCGACACCGAGGCCATGCTGGAGATGGCCATCGTGGAGAACGTCCAGCGCGAGGACCTCAACCCGATCGAGATCGCCCTGGGCTACCAGCGCCTCATCGACGAGATCGGGCTGACGCAGGAGCAGGTGGCCGACAAGGTGGGCAAGAGCCGCTCCGGTGTCACCAACCTGCTGCGGTTGCTGCGGCTCCCGCCGCGCGTGCAGGCCTCCATCCGCGACGGCCTCCTCTCGCCGGGCCACGCCCGCATGCTCGTCAGCCTCGGCGACGACGCCATGCAGATGACGCTCCACCAGGCAATCCTCGACGAGGGCCTCTCCGTCCGCGACGTGGAGCAGCGCGTCCGCGCCTACAAGAATCCCACGCCCCCGCCGGAGCCACAGGCCGCGTCTGCCCCCTCGGAGGCTCCAGCTCTCGACGAGCGCAACCGCCTCCAGGTCGCCGACTTCGAGGCGAAGCTGCGCGAGTACCTCGCCACCCAGGTGCGTCTCCAGCACCGCGCCGACCACAGCGGCAAGATCGAGATCGCGTACTACTCGCAGGACGACCTGGAGCGCGTCCTCGACCTGATTCTCGGCAAGAAGTAAGGCGGGCCTCGTCGTTCGTCCTGCTGAGCTCGGTCCGGCATCGCAGCGATGGGGCAAGTCATCTCAAGCGGTAGAGATCCTGAAACACGTTCAGGATGACAGCACACTTCCTATACAGCCCTGTGCTCCGTCTAGCCTGCTGCGTGATGATGGCGTTGCTGTGCGTGGCAGCGCAGGCTCAGGTCGTGGCGGACTCGACGGGCGCTGAGGGTGCGGTCGTGAGCGACGCCGAGAGCGCCGAAGACGCGGTCGTAGTGAGCCCGGCCGGCGTTGAGGCGGTCACGGTGCCAGACGATCCGCGGACCCCGCGGGGGTCGCTGCTGCGCAGCCTTGCGGTGCCGGGGTGGGGGCAGATCTACAACGGGCAGTGGGGCAAGGCCCCTATCGCGTTCGGCGCCGTCGCCGGGATGACCGTGCTGGTCGTGGTCAACCACCTTGACTACCTCCAGTGGCGTGAGGCCTACCTCTTCAGTGCCTGCGAGGAGCTCGAATGCGATCCCGACCAGCCGGGCGTAAACCCGAACGCCGCCTTCATCGACTCGTGGCAGGCGCTTGGCGAGCCCTCCACCCAGCTGGCGCTCAACAACCGTGACGTGCTCCGCCGCAACCGCGACTTCTCGATCCTGATTGGCCTCCTCGTCTATGGCATCCAGACGCTCGACGCCTACGTCTCCGGCCACCTGCTCGACTTCGACGTGAGCGAGGACCTGTCGCTGCGGGCGTTGCCTGCTCTCACGCCCGAGGGGACGGTGGGTGGTCGGGTCGCGCTGCGCTGGGTCTGGTAGCGTCCCCGCTGCAGGCGCGCTCGGCCCAATCCCGCGCGGACGAGGCAATCCAGCGCGGACGGGGCGAGCCAGGCCTCGTCGGCGGTGAACGGCCCCACGCTCCATTTGTAGCAGGCCCTAAATACGGCGAATTTGCCTGATTTAGGAAGAGCACGTGGGCTTGGGTTCGTGAATCCGGTGCGGGCGCTTGCATCCGTTCGGGGTTCGTGCCTATTTCTGGGCACCCTCCACCATCTGTCTGTGTCTGTCGCCTCACCCTGCCGCCGCGCTGCGTTCGAAAGGCCTGCGAAACCGCCCCCCTCTGTGACCCCGTAGGGGAACCGCGCGGCCCCCCTCGCATTGGGGCGTCGCTAGGCGCTTCGCCCGCCCTGAGCGCTGAAGGTCGGCTTGACCCGGCCCTCGCCTCCCACCACCCGGCCGCCTCACGCACGAGCCCGAGGCCACCACCCCCGCTCCCCATGCCCAACCCTGACGCCCGCGGCTCGCAGGTCGCCGACCGCCCCGCGCTCTTCGACAAGGCCGCCCAGTTCTTCGCCCCCGGCGGCGACTACGCGCGGGTCCAAGAGGCAGGCCTCTATCCCTACTTCCGGCCCATTGAGGTAGCCGAGGGCACGCGCGCCGTGATGAACGGCAATAGCCTCATCATGGCGGGCTCGAACAACTACCTCGGCCTCACCAACGACCCCCGCGTCGTGCAGGCCGCTCAGGACGCTATCGCCAACTATGGCACGGGCTGCACCGGCTCCCGCTTCCTCAACGGCACGCTCGACCTCCACCTCGAACTCGAAGAGAAGCTCGCCGCCTTCATGGGCAAGGAGGCGTGCGTGCTCTTCTCGACCGGCTATATGACCAACCTGGGCGTGGTCCAGAGCCTGGCAAGCAAGGGCGACTTTGTCTTCAGCGACAAGGACAACCACGCGTGCATCGTCGCGGGCACGCAGGTCAGCTTCGCTGAGACGGTTCGGTATCGTCACGACGACATGGATCACCTGCGCCTCCAACTGGAGCGCTACAGTGAGCAGCACCCCGAGGCGGGCAAGTTCATCGTCACCGACGGCGTCTTCTCGATGAGCGGTACCATCGCCAAGGTGCCTGAACTGATCGATCTCGCCCGCGAGTTCAACGCCGCGCTCATGCTCGACGACGCGCACGCGGTCGGCGTGGTCGGCGAAGGGGGGCGCGGCTCGGCCTCCACGTTTGGCTGCCTGGACGACGTGGACCTCGTCACGGGCACCTTCTCGAAGAGCTTCGCCTCGCTCGGCGGCTTCGTCGTGGGTGACCGCGAGGTGATCGAGTTCATCCGCCACAAGGCGAGCGCCCACATCTTCAGTGCGTCGATGCCGCCCGCCAATGTGGCGACGGTCCTCAAGTGCCTCGAAATCCTGCAGGCCGAGCCGGAACGCCTCGCTCGCCTGGAGGAGATCTCGAGCTACATGCGCGACGGCTTCCGCCATCTCGGCTTCGATGTGTGGACGAGCGAGTCGCCCATCATCCCGGTCGTGATCGGCGACATGTTCACGTGCTTCGCGTTCTGGAAGGACCTGCTCGAAGCGGGCGTGTTCGTGAACCCGGTGGTGCCGCCTGCTGTCCCGCGCGGCCAGGCGCTCATGCGCACCAGCTACATGGCGACGCACACCACCGAGGAACTCGACCTCATCCTCGACGCCTTCCGGCGCATCGGGCTAAAGCACGGCATCATCCAGACAAACGGCACGCCGGGCCACTACGTAGGCCGCAACGGGCACGGGTGAACCCGCCTCGCCTGATGCACGCGGAGGGAAGCCGAGCCGCGTGCCCGAGCTACACGGCGCTGAGCACCCAGGAACACCCAGGCGGCGTCGCCACACGGAGAACCTTCCCATAGCGACGGTCGACCCCGTTGAGCAGCGCCAAGCCGCCGCGTAGCGCCGTCGAGGCAGGCTGCCAAGGCGGGATACCAAGACGGGCTGCCGAGGCTTCGCTCGCGTAGGTAGCGTCGGTCGCAGTCGCGCCGTGGTGGCTGTGTCCTACCTTGCGGCTCCCTTCACCCCTTGCCTCGTCTATGTCCGTCGTTATCGGCATCGCGGGCGGTTCGGGGTCGGGCAAGACGACAGTGCAGCGCCGCATCGTGGAGGCCTTCGGGCCGCGCCGCATCGCCTTGCTCGACCACGACGCCTACTACCGCGACCTCAGCCACCTCCCGCCCGACGAGCGCGCCGCGTTCAACTTCGACCACCCCGACGCGCTCGAAACCGACCTCATGGTGCAGCACCTCGATGCGCTGCGCGCCGGGGCGACCATCGCGAAGCCGACCTACGACTTCACTGCGCACACGCGCCGTCCCGAGACGGTCTGCGTCGACCCGCTGCCCGTCATCATCGTCGAGGGCATCCTCGTGCTCGCCGAGCCCGACCTGCGCGCGCGCATGGACATCAAGATTTTCGTCGACGCCGAGGCCGACGTACGGCTCATCCGCCGCCTCCGCCGCGACATCTCCGAGCGCGGGCGCTCGTTCGAGAACGTGCTCGCGCAGTACACCCACTTCGTCCGCCCGATGCACCGCGAGTTCGTGGAGCCCTCGAAGCGGCACGCCGACGTGATCATCCCGCGCGGCGGGCGCAACCAGGTTGCCATCGACATGATGGTCGCGCGCGTGCAGACGCTCCTGGACGAAGACGCCCCTTAGCGGTCGTTTTGTTCGTTCTCCTCGGCGGCGTCTGATTCGTCGTCAGACGCGTCCTTCTCGTCCGGGTCTTCGGACTCGGCGGCCTCTGCGTCGAGTTGGGCGTTCATCCGCGCGATGCGGTCACGGGCGCCCTGCAGCGTCACGCCCCGGGCAGCCCGCTCAACCTCGGTCACGCCGTCCTCGTCCAGCGGCTCGAGCGTCCAGCGGCCGTCGTCGCCCTTCGTGGATTGCGTGCCATAGACCTGCGGCTGGTCGACGCTCCAGAGGTAGCGGTCGGTGGCGGCTGCGATCAGCCAGCTTGCCGTGCCATTCGAGGGGTCGAGGTCGTATGCCCGTTGGGCAAAGTCCCGGGCGTTGCGGTAGTCGGTCGAGTCGCGCCCGTGTTGGAAGATCATCGCCGCGTGCAAGTGGTCGGCAGCGGCCACGATCTCGCCCGCCTCGACCATCTCGTAGACGCGTGCCCGGCGGCGGTTGTCGTTGGGCGTGACGACATCCCAGGTGAGTTCGCCCCGCATCAGGGCGAAGCGCTCGGCCTGATCGTTGGTATACATCTCGTACAACTCGCCGTTGATCGAGGCGGCGTAGGCGGCCTCGTTGGCCTCGGTGCCTGCGACCACGTCGGCCCAGCGTGGGTCGTCGTGGAGCGTGTCCAGGTCGCTGTCGCTCTGGAGCTGCTCGACGTCGCGCCAGCCTGCGTCGAGCGACTGCTGGAGGTAGACGAACGCCTGTTCGCGGTCACCCGCGAGCGCGAAGCAGCACGCCGCGTTGAAGGCGACGCCCTCGTCCACCACGCCCAGATCGATGGCCGCGGCGTAGCTCCGAGCGCACGCCTCGTAGTTGCCGTCCTGGTAGGTCGCGCGGGCTTGCATCAGCGCGTCGCTCGGGTCCGTCGGGGTCTGGTCGTCGTCCTGGGCGAACGCGGCCGCCGGGAGCAGGAGCGTGGCGATGAGAAGCAGGCGAAGCATGGCAGGCGTGGGAGTCGACTCAGGTCAAAAAGCGCGGCCGGTCAGCAGGTGGACGCCCTGCAAGACGAGGTGCGGCGCCAGGAGGTCGATGCGGGCGAGGTGGTGCGCGAGAAGCGGGGCGCTGCCGCCTGTGGCTACGACAGCGGGAGCGCCTTCGAGTTGTTTGATCGTGCGGGTGAGCAGCCCGTCGATCGCTCCGATCAGGCCGAGGACGATGCCCGCTTGCAGAGCCGTCGTGGTCGAGGTGCCGATGGCGGACGGCGGCGCTACGGGGGGGACCGCGGGGAGTTGCGCCGTGCCCCGTGCGAGCGCCGCACGCTGCAGCCGCAGCCCCGGCAGGATGGCCCCGCCGAGGTAGGTCCCGCCTGCGTCTACCACCTCCAGCGTCACCGCCGTCCCTGCGTCGATGACGAGGACGGGGCGGGGCGCGTTGGCCTCATCGCGGCCGTGGAGGGCGTACGCCGCCGCCGCCGCCGCGATGCGGTCGGCCCCGAGCGTGTGGGGCGTCTCGTAGGCCATGCCGATGGGCAGCGGCCCGTCCGCGCGTACCTGGCCGGGGGTCACGCCGCACACCGCCTCGACGGCCTCGGTGGCGCGCAGGGTCTGCTTCGGAACGACGGAGCAGAGTCCCGCCGCACGGAAGCCTGTGGGCGACACATCGGCCTGGACCAGCGCCGCCCGGAGTCGCCGTGGCGAGAGGCTCTTGAGCGAGAACGTGCGGACGGGCTCGGCCTCGGGTCCCGCGCCGACTTCAAAGAGGCCGACTTTCGCAGACGAGTTGCCAAGGTCGAGCGCGAGGAACACGGGGCGAAGCTGGGGGGCTAGGAGACGGGGAGACGGCGCGGGGCTGGTGAGAATCTACTCCGACAGCGTTACCTCCCCGGCATAGACGGTGACGTCGCCGCTGCCCGTGTCGAGGCGCAGACCACCATCTACGGCCAGGCCGAGGATGAGCCCGGCGTGGAGTATCGCGCCGTCTGGAGCACGAACGATCACCGCGTCGCCCCGTCTGGTGAACCGCCGCTCGGCCGTAGCGAGCACAGCGTCCGCGTTTGTGTCCAGCGCGTCGAGGCGAGCTTCGAGGGCAAGGAGGAGCGCGGCCAGCAGTGCGGTCCGGTCGATCTCGTTCTGGTCGATATCGTCTGGAACGTCGGCTGTGCCGAGCCCGAGGCGCAGCGAGGTCGCACGGGCGGCGATGCCATCGGGAAACGCGGCCTCGTTGACGTTCACGCCGATGCCGAGGAGCGCCGCGTCGCTGCGGGCCTCCACGAGCACCCCCGCGAGCTTCCGACCGTCGAGCAGCACGTCGTTGGGCCACTTCAGCGCGAGGCGGTCGGCTACCGCTGGGAGATAGGCCGCGACGCCTTCGAGCACGCCCAGCCCGGCCGTGATGGCCAGCAGGCCCCACTGCCGTCGGGGGAGTGCTGGGCGCAGCACGAGCGTGAGGTGGAGGTTCGCGCCCGGCGTCCCGTGCCAGGCCCGCCCGTGGCGTCCGCGTCCGGCCGTCTGCGCCTCCGCCGTCACCAGTGCGCCGTGCGGAGCGCCCTCGGACGCCCACGCCGCGGCCTCGTCCATCGTCGAGCGGAGCGTCGCGAAGCCCTGGGCTACGTGCCCCAGCCGCCGCGTCCGCAAGCGGCCACCGAGCCGATCTAAGATCATGGTCGATTTATGACTTGGGACTTCCGAGTTGAAAAGCCAATCTAAAATCGCACCTCATAAATTGGTCATCTTAAAATAAATCGAACAACTTAAAACTTGAACCCGACGCCGACCTCGACGAGCGTCTCCTCCTCCGAGGTGCCGACGCTGCCGGCGATCACGAACATGTCGTAGAAGCTCGCCCAGAGCCCGCCGCCGTAGCCCTGGTGGTAGCCCTCGAAGAACGACTGGGAGACGGCCGTGCCGTCGTCCTCCTCGGTCCAGACGCGGCCGTTGTCCACGAAGCCGAGTAGGCCGAGGTCGATGGCCGTGAGGTAGGTCTGGATCCGGAGGATGCGGGCGCGCACCTCAGCGTTTTGGTAGAACGACGTGCGCCCGGCGAAGCGCGTCCGGCGGTAGCCGCGGAGCGTCTCCCGGCTGCCGAGCGTGTTCGCGGCGAAGAACGGGAAGTCCCCGATGTTGTGCGCCCCGCCGACGCGCAGGGCGAGCACCACCCGCTGCGGGGCGACGGGGAGGTAGAGCGACAGCGCCGACTCGAGGCGCGTGTAGGTCTCGGCGGCGTCGTTCAGGCCGGCGTTCCAGGTGCCGTCGAGCGTCCAGCGGAAGCCGCGCTGCGGGTGGGCCACGTTGTCGCGCGCGTCGAGGTCGGCGCGCGCGGCCAGGCCGCCGAACCACTGGTTCTCGAACGACGACGCGGCGACGCCCGCCTGCGTCACGAACCGGTCTTCGTCCTCCCGCACGTCGAAGAAGGCGAGGCGTGGGCCGAGCGAGATCGACGCCCGCGACGCGAGCCTCCACATGAACCGGGCCTCGACCTCGCCCTCGGTGAGGCGCGCCTGGTAGAACTCGCGCTGCTGGTCCGTGTTGGCCGTCTCGTTGCCGAGGCCGAAGAAGGTGCGGACGTTGTTCGGCGTGGCGGCCTCGACGTCGAGCATGAGGTCGAGCGAGCCGACGGCGTCCGTGAAGTGGCCGCGATAGCCTGCGAAGAAGGCCCCCGTGGCCGCGGCGACCGACGCCGAGATCCGGTGGTGGCTCGCGTAGGGGGCCCGCCGGAAGCCGTGGCGCGTGAACGTGGCGCCGCCGCCGACGAAGAGGCCGTCCTCCTCGTTGGCGCGGAACTCTAGGAGCGGCATGCTGCTGTTGAAGACGAAGGCGCTCTGGTTGTAGTCGAGCACGCGCGGGTCTGCGGAGAGCCGCAGCGCCGTGTCGCGCCCGCGCTCGACGGTGGTGCCCTCGATGCTGTCGTAGACGAGCGTGCGCGCGCCCCAGCCCCCCGCGGTGGAGCGGTTGTCGACGTGGTCCTCGCCCGGTCCGCCGATGAGGCGCACCTGCATCGAGCCGCCGTCGCCCGAGAGCACGAAGCGGTCCTGCCCGTCGAGGCCGTAGAGCCGCAACTCGTCCGTCTCGCCGGCGCGGAAGAGGCGGCGGTAGACCTCCTCGACGACCTCGCCGTCCCGCTTCGCTTTGAAGACTGCGACCTCCACGTCGCCGTTGGCCTGGCGCGTGACCTCGAAGCGCTCGTGCTTGTGAGAGCCAACCACGTCCACCACGGCGGCCATGCTGGCATACACGTCGTCGGCGACCTCGGTCAGCAGGTCGCGGCGGACGCGGAGCCGGTTGCCGATCTCCTCGCCGTGCAGCGCCACGATCTCGGGTGGCCACACCGCCTGGATCGCCGCTTCGATGAGCGAGTCAGGGACGGCCTGCTGCATCTCGCGGGCGGCGGCGAGCCAGTCCTCGCGGGTGAGGCGGTTGGTGTAGCGGCGGATGAGCCCGAGGCCGTTCCGGAGGCTGCCGCGGACGTAGCCGTAGCCGTAGCCGAAGCCCTGGTATTGCCGTGCGAAGAACTCCTTCACGAGCCACGGCCCGATCCCGTCCATGCGCATGAAGACGTAGTCGCGGTCGCGGGGAATTGGCTGGTAGATCTTGCCGTCGGTGCGGGCGTCGCCCGTGAGCGTGGAGTCGAGCTCGAACGGCTCGATGGCGGACCAGCGCCACTGGTCGTCGTGGCGGTCGTGGTCGCCGAGCCAGAGGTCGAGCAGCCGGGCGCGGACGAACATCTGCTGGTCGACCACGTGGTCCACGTCGCCCAGCACCTCCTCCCACATGTCCGGGGTGGAGCGGACGTCCTCCGCGAAGCCCATCGTGGCGATGTCGCCCATGTTTTTGTTGGGGCGCACTTCGAGGAGGGCGGGCCGGTTGGCCATGTACGACTGGAAGCGGCCGAGGCGCGGGTCGTCGGGGATGTAGACGAGGCGCGGCTCGGTGTGGTAGACGCCGACGGCCTTGGCGATCGGCGGCACGAGCAGCGCCGCGAACGGATGGAACGACGAGGTCTGGTCCTGGATGGCGGCCTCGGCGAAGCCGCCGCGCAGCTCGACGGGCCAGCGGCGGGCGGCCTCCTTGTCGATGGAGCGGAGGGCGTAGGTGCGGTCGTCGTCGCCCACCTCCACGAGCCGCAGGCCGAACGTCTGGCCGCTCCCGCTTCGCTTCACGGGGGCGACGGCCGTCCCGTTGCGCCCGGCGGTGCCGAGGTCAAGGACGGGCAGGGTGACGGTGGTGGCCCAGGCCTCGCGCCAGTGGTCGCCCGCGAAGGCGCGGCCGAGGCCGCCGAGGTCGTCATAGTCCGGGTTGATCGCGACGCGCACCGTCGTCCCTGGCTCGGGGTCAGCGTCGGCGGGGATCACGTCCATAGGCATCTCAGGCTCCTCTTCGCCGGGGGGCACGTAGTCGATGTCGGCCTCGCGGATCTGGTAGCGCGCGAGCGGCTCGGCGGCGGCCCCCTGGGCGCGCAGCCACACGGCGCGGTCCTCGTAGAAGTCAAGCACCACGTAGCCGGGCTGGGCGGCCGTGAACGCCGTGGCACCGCCGCCCGCTAGAGGCTCGCTGCGCACACCCGAGCCGCTCACCACCACGTGGCGGTTGAACTCGCCCGCGCTCAGCGGAAAGTGCTGGAGGTTGAAGTCGTGCGCGCCCGCCACGAACACGTTCTCGTGGGTGCGGTAGACCCGTTCTAGCGCGTCGTTGAGCGCGGCGTAGCGTGTTTCGGCGAGATCCTGGTCGGTGCCGATGTAGGCGTGGTAGAGCGGATAGGTCGAGCCGATGAGGGGGAGCGGGACGAGGTAGCCGAGCGGCCCGACGGCGTTGCGCAGCGGGAAGAGGTGGTCGGCGAGTGGGTAGGCACCGCCGTAGCGCCCGTTGGAGCGCGGCGGGTGGTGGCCGACGATCAGGATGTCGTCGTCGTCGCGGTCCTCCAGGCGGTCTTCGAGTTCAGCGAGCATGTCGATGGGCTCGACGAGGTCGTAGTCGCCGGTGTCGCCGAGGGGGCGCTCTTCGCTGGTGAGCCACCACCCGGTGTTGAGCGCGAAGAGGCGGAGGCCGTCGGTGAGCTTCACGTCCTCCGGACCTGGATAGCCGCCGTCGGGACGGAAGGTGTTGTCCACGTCCGGGTCGTCCGCCTCGTCTTCGAGGATCGCGTGGAGGTGCTGCTCCACGAACGCCTCGGTGCGGCGGAGCCCTGCGAGGCCCCCCTCCCAGTCGCGGTCGCCGGCGAGCACCACCACGCGGCCTCGGAAGCCCGCGAGCGGTGCCAACTGCCGCCGCAGGTGCGCCTCGGCCTCGGCGCGCTCCGCCGACAGCGAGTCGGGCAGCCCGCCTGGCATCACGTCGCCGAGGTAGACGACGGTCGTCGCCTCCTGGTCGTCCGCCGAGAGCGCCGCAAGCTCGTCGCCGAGGCGGCTGAGCGCGGCGTCCGTCTCTAGCTCCGCGCCGGTGTTGCCGATCAGCACGACGCGGTGCGTGTGCGCCGCCGTCGGGGCCGGGGCGTCCGGGCGCGCGCCAGGCTGCGGATCGAGCTGCGGACGGGTGTGCGTGCAGGCGCTCAGCGCGAACGCGGCGCACAGGGCCAGGCAGAGAGGGGCGATGGGGCGGACAGCAAGGAAACGACGCATCGGAAGCGGCAGATCGTTGGGTGGGAACGCTCCACGATACGACCGCGCGCGCCGATGGGGACGAGGAAGCGCGGGTGGTATTTTCAGAAAAGTACTGGCGCTCGGTCTAACGCACCCCCTGCTTTTCTCCCCATGATAGGGTCGAAAAGCGGTCCCCCTCGTCCACGAGGGGGATAGGTCGAGCATCGCGAGATCAGGGGGTGTCCTACCGACTCGAATCCTACGACCCTCGCTCCAACCCCATGCGTTTCCTCCCCCTGCTCGCTGTTCTCCTCCTGCTGCCCGCCTGCCAACCGGCCGACGACCCAGCGTCCGACGCCGCCGACGGCGTCCCCGTCCAGACTGCCGACTTCGCGCACGAAGAGACCGTGCTCTACGAAGTCTTCGTCCGCAACTTCTCCGAGGAGGGCACCTTCGCCGCCGTCACGGCGCGCCTCGACTCGCTGCAGGCGCTCGGCGTGAACACGCTCTGGCTCATGCCCATCCACCCGATCAGCGAGGCCAACCGCAAGGGCACGCTCGGCTCGCCCTACGCCATCCGGGACTACAAAGCCGTCAACCCACTCCTCGGCACGGAGGACGACTTCCGCACGCTCGTCGACGCCACCCACGCCCGGGGCATGAAGCTCATCATCGACTGGGTCGCCAACCACACCGGCTGGGACAACGCCTGGATCGAGGCACACCCCGACTACTACACCCAGAACGAGAACGGCGAGATCATCGTCCCGCGCGACAACGCCGGCAACCTCACCGACTGGACCGACACCGCCGACCTCAACTACGACAACCCGGACACCCGCGCCGCCATGATCGACGCGCTCACCTACTGGGTGCGCGAGTTCAACATCGACGGCTACCGCTGCGACGTGGCCGGGATGGTCCCCAACGGCTTCTGGGCCGCCGCCATCGACTCGCTGCGCGCGATCAAGCCGGTGTTCATGCTTGCCGAGTGGAGCACGGGCGAGGTCCACGCCGCCGGCTTCGACGCGAGCTACGGCTGGCCACGCTACGCCCGCGTCAAGGAGGTCTGGAACGGCGACGCCACCGCGCAGAGCCTCGTCGACCTCGTCGCCGAGGAGGAGGCGACCTACCCCGAGGGCGCGCTGCGGATGAACTTCACCTCCAACCACGACGAGACCGCGTGGGACGCCACGCCCCTCGAACTCTTCGGCGGCGATGACGGCGCACGCGCCGCCGCCACGGCGATGCTGCTCATGCCCGGCTTCCCGCTCGTCTACAACGGCCAGGAGTACGCCGACCCGCAGCGCATCCCGCTCTTCGAGAAGACGGCCGTCAGTCGAGACGAGGACGGGGCCGGTCCCATGCGCTCGTTCTATACCGACCTGCTGGCCTTCCGCACGTCGAACGACGCCTTCACGCACGGCACAGTCGAGGCCGTGGCGCACGACCAGACCGAGACGGTGATCGCCTACGCCATGGAGCACAACGGCACGACGATGCTCGTCGCCGTCAACACGCGCGCTGAGGCGGCTACCGTCCAGCTCGATGCGCCGCCTGCGGGGGCCGAGGTCGTCTTTGGAGACGCCGCGATGGACGCGGGAGCGCTCGCGCTGCCGGGCTACGGCTACGTCGTGCTACGCGCGGACGCCGTGGAGGCCTAGCCGTGCCGACGCTGGCTGAGCGCCTCACGTTGGCCGAGCGTCTGGGCTTCGCCGCGACGGACCGCGTGCTGATCGTCGCGGCGGACGACGCGGGGATGAGCCACGCCGCCAACCAGGCCATCTTCGACGCGTTCACGGCGGGGCTGCTCCAGACGGCCGGAGCGATGGTGCCCACGGGCTGGTTCGACGAGGTGCGTGCCTACGCTGCGGCGCACCCGGCGGCGGACTTCGGGGTGCACCTCACGCTCAGCAGCGAGATGCAGGGCGCGCGGTGGCGGCCGCTGTGCAGCCACCGCGAGGTGCCGGGCCTCTACGACCCCCACGGCTTCTTCTGGGCGCGGCCTGAGCAGGTCTGGCAGCACGCCACCCCCGCCGAGGTCGAGTGCGAATGCCGCGCCCAGATCGAGACCGCACTCGCCGCCGGTCTCGACGTGACGCACCTCGACTCGCACATGGGCGTGCTCCACTTCGACGCCCGGTTCGATGCGGTCTACCGGACCCTCGCCGTCGACTACCGCCTGCCCGCGCGGATGCTCTCCCAGGCGACGCTGGTCGCGCACGACGCGCTTCGCCTATCCGGGTGCCGGGCTGCGATGGCAGACGCTGGGGTGAGTTTCCCGGATCGCTTCGTCTACGCGGACAAGCACGCCAGCGAGCCGATCCTCGACGTATGGACGCGCACGCTCGCCACGCTGCAGCCGGGCGTCACCGAAATCGCGCTGCATCCGGCGCGTCGGTCGCCCGAGATGGTCCACATGACGAGCCGCACCTCGCGTCCGTTTGCCGCGCCAGCGCGGGCCGCCGAGCATCAGTGGCTCCTTGATCCGGATGTGCGCGAGCGCCTCGCCGACCGGGGCGTGCACCTCGTCGGGTATCGCGTGCTTCGCGACCTGCAACGCGGCGAACGTGTGTCGAAGTAGGGGCTCCGTTCGTACGTTGTGGAACCGCTTTCGCACCCACGTCCGCGCGTCGCTGCCCCCTCGTCACCTCCCCCCGTCATGGATCGTCGCTCCTTCCTCGCCTCGTCCTCCGCTGCGCTCGGCGGCCTCGCGCTCCTCGGACCCGCAGCGGCTGCGCGCGCGCGCCTCGGCCTCCCGCCCGACGTGCCCGCTCAGATCGGCGTGCAGCTCTACACCGTCCGCAGCGTCTTCGAAGGCGACTTCGTGGGCGTGCTCGAAGCGATCCAGCGCATGGGCTACGAGCAGGTCGAGTTCGCCGACTACGCGACCGAACACGGCGGCTACGGTGGCTTCTACGACCGCGATCCGGCCGTCGTCCACGCCTTGCTGGGCGACATCGGCCTGACGACGCCGTCCACGCACGTCGGCATTCAGCGGCTGCGCAAGGACGGTGGCCTCGACACGATTCTGGAGATGGCGCAACTCGTCGGCTTCGAGTACATCGTCGTGCCGTGGCTCAACCCCGAAGACCGCCCCACGAGCGTCGATGGTTACCGGGCGCTCGGCGAGGAACTCAACGGCTACGGGGCCCGCGCCGCGCAGGCAGGCGTCCGGCTCGCCTACCACAACCACGAGTTCGAGTTCGACACGTTCGGCGGCGACACGCCGGGCTACGACGGTCTCGCCGAGGGCACCGACCCCGAGGTCGTCGACCTGGAGATGGACCTCTACTGGGTCGTCCACGCCGGGTACGACCCGCTCGACTACTTCGCGCGCTACCCCGGCCGCTTCCCGCTCTTCCACGTCAAGGACCGCTCCGCCGACGGCGCGATGCAGCCTGTCGGCGACGGCGTCATCGACTTCGCGGCCATCTTCGCGCAGGCCGAACAGGCCGGACTCCGCTACGCCTACGTGGAGCACGACAACCCCACAGACGCGCTCGCGAGCATCGAGACGAGCATCGCTCACGTCGAGAGCCTGCGCGGCTAAGGTCGCAGGTCCAGGGGCAAAGGTCTCAGGTCTTTGCGGTCTTCGATCTCGATCCCCACTTCCACCTCCTCCACTTCAAACCTCTCACTTCGCAACGCATGTTCAAGCCGCTTCGCTACGGCATGGTCGGGGGTGGCCCCGGCGCCTTCATCGGCGACGTCCACCGCCGCGCCGCCCGCCTCGACGGCCTCACCAATCTTGTGGCTGGCGTTTTCTCTTCGAAGGCCGACAAGTCGAAAGACTTCGGCGCGACGCTCGGGCTGAACCCCGACCGCGTCTATGGCTCATACGCCGAGATGGCCGAGCGCGAGGCCGCGCTGCCCGACGGCGAGCGCATCGACTTCGTGAGCATCGTCACGCCCAACCACCTGCACCACCCGGTGGCGAAGGCGTTCATCGAGCGCGGCTTCCACGTCGTCTGCGACAAGCCGATGACGACCACGCTCGCCGACGCCGAGGACCTGTGCCGTCTCGTCGCGAAGCACGACGTGCTCTTCGCGCTCACGCACAACTACGCGGGCTACCCGCTCGCGAAGCACGCCCGACACCTCGTCCAGAGCGGCGCACTCGGGACGATCCGGAAGGTCGTCGCAGAGTACGCGCAGGGCTGGCTCGCAACGCCGCTCGAACACGGGGACAGCAAGCAGGCCGCGTGGCGCACCAATCCGGCACTCGCGGGCGCGGGCGCGCTCGGCGACATCGGCTCGCACGCCGAGCACCTCGCGCGCTACGTCACCGGCTTGGAGATCGAGAGCATGTGCGCCGACGTGACCTCCTTCGTGGCAGGCCGCCGCGTGGACGACGACGCGAGCATCCTCCTCCGGTTTGAGGGCGGCGCGAAGGGCATGCTGCACGCCACGCAGATCGCCGTCGGCGAGGAAAACCGGCTCACGCTGCGTGTCTATGGCACCGAGGCCTCCCTCGAATGGCACCAGGAGACGCCCAACGCGCTCTACGTCCGGCCGCTCGGCGGCGAGGAGCGCGTCTTCCGGCGCGGCAACGACGACCTCTCCGACGCAGCGAAGTACGCCACGCGCTTGCCGCCCGGCCACCCCGAGGCCTTCTTCGAGGCGTTCGCCAACATCTACGCCAACGCGGCCCGCCTCATGCTCGCCCGCCGCGACGGCACCGATCCGCACCCGCTCGACCACGACATCACGACCGTCCAGGACGGCGCCCGCGGGGTCCACTTCATCGAGACGGCGCTCGCCAGCGGCCGCGCCGAAGCCTGGGTGGACGCGACGTACGCGCCGCCCGTCGGGTCGTAGGTCGTGGGTCCAGGGTCATAGGTCTCGTCGGATCAGCGCTCCCACGTCACACTTCCACCTTCTCACTTCCCCACTTCATCGTTGTCCCCATGCGCCTCCTTCTTCTGGCCCTCCTGCTCATGCCGCTTGCTAGCGCTGCCCAGACCGCAACCGTGGCCTCGCCCGACGGACGGCTCGCCGTCACCGTGATGCTCGACGACGCCGGGGCGGTGTCGTACCAGATCGACCGCGACGGGGCGGCGCTGCTGCTGCCGCAGCGCCTCGGCGTGGTGCTCGCCGGCGGCGACACGCTCGGCGTCGGCATGCGCATCATGGACACGACGACCAACAGCGTCGACGAGACGTGGACGCAACCCTGGGGCGAAGTCGAGCAGGTGCGCGACCACCACAACGAACTCACCGTCATGCTCCAGGAGGTGGACGACCTGGAGCGGCGCATGGACGTGGTTGTGCGTGTGTTCGACAACGGCGTCGGCTTCCGCTACGCGTGGCCCGAGCAGCCCAACCTCGGCGCGTTCCAGATCATGGAGGAGCTGACCGGCTTCCACCTCGTCGGCAACCCGCAGACGTGGTACATCCGCGCCTACGAGGAGAACCGCTACGAATACCTCTACGAGCAGCAGCAGCTCCACCGCGCGGGCTACGTGATGCACACGCCACTCACGATGGCCTACGGCGACCTCGAAGGAGACGACGCGGGGCCGTTCGTCGCCATCCACGAGGCGGCGCTCGTCGACTACGCGGCGATGTCGCTGCGGCGGACCGGCCCGCAGTCGTTCCAGGCGAGCCTCGCGCCGTGGAGCACCGGCGTGGCCGTCTACGCCGAAGCCCCGCACGTCTCGCCGTGGCGGATGGTCCTCGTCGACGACACGCCCGGCGACCTCGTCACCAACTACACGATGCTCAACCTCAACGAGCCCAACAAGCTCGGCGACGTGAGCTACGCCAAGCCCGGCACCTACATCGGCATCTGGTGGGCAATGCACATCCAGAAGTGGACCTGGGAGAGCGGTGACCGCCACGGGGCCACCACCCCGCACACCGAGCGCTACCTCGATTTCGCGGGCGAGCACGGCTTCGACGGCGTCCTCGTCGAGGGCTGGAACGTCGGCTGGGACGGCGACTGGACCGCCAACGGCGACGTGTTCAACTTCACCGAGGCCTACCCCGACTTTGACCTGGAGTACCTCGCCGACTACGCCCGCGAGCGCGGGACGCGGCTCATCGGCCACCACGAGACGAGCGGCAGCGCGCCCAACTACGAGCGCCAGATGGACGACGCCTTCGCGCTCATGGACCGCCTCGACATGCGCGCCGTCAAGACCGGCTACGTCGAGTGGGGCATGAACTTCCCCCGCACCGACGGGCCGGGCGTCGCGCCAGGCGACACCACGCGCGAGTGGAACTACGGCCAGTTCATGGTCAACCACTACCAGAAGTCCGTCGAGGTCGCGGCGAAGTACAACGTCGCGGTGAACATCCACGAGTCGGTGAAGGACACGGGTCTGCGGCGGACCTACCCGAACCTGATGACGCGCGAGGCCGCGCGCGGACAGGAGTACAACTCCGCCTGGGGCGGCGGCAACGGCCCCGACCACATCCCGACGCTCGTCTTCACGCGCATGCTCGCCAGCCCGATGGACTTCACGCCGGGCATCTTCGCCGTCGACGCGCAGGAGACGGGCGAGGGCGGCAACGTCGTCCCGACGACGCTCGCGGGGCAGCTCGCGCTCTACGTCGTGCTCTACAGCCCGCTCCAGATGGCTGCCGACCTGCCCGAGAACTACGAGGCGCGCCCCGACGCCTTCCAGTTCATCAAGGACGTCCCCGCCGACTGGGCCGACACCCGCGTCCTTGAAGCCAAGATCGGCGACTACGTGACATTCGCCCGGAAAGACCGGAACTCCAACGACTGGTACCTCGGCGCGAAGAACGATGCCACCGCCCGCACCGTGGACGTGGCGCTCGACTTCCTCGACGCGGGCACGACCTACACGGCTACGCTCTACCGCGACGCGGACGACGCTGACTACGAGACGAACCCTGCCGCCTACGTGATCGAGACGCGCTCGGTCACCGCCGCCGACCGTCTCACGGTTCCGCTCGCCCGCAGCGGCGGCCTCGCCGTGCGGTTTGCACCGGCGGGCGAGTAGGCGACTGACAAGCAGCATGACCGAGAACGCCGACCAACTCCGCCTCATCCTGGGGCTCAAGCTCAAGACGCTCCGACAGGAGCAGGGCCGGCCCCTCAAGGACGTGGCGGAGGCGGCCGGCGTCTCTATCTCGTACCTCTCCGAGATCGAGAAGGGCAAGAAGTACCCTAAGCCGGAGAAGCTCATCGACCTCGCGGCGGCGCTCGGGACTAGCTACGACGACCTCGTCTCGCTGCGCGTCGAGGACCAGCTCCGCGACATCAAGACGGCCATCGCGTCGCCGTTCCTGCGCGAGTTTCCGTTCGAGCTCTTCGGCGTGGAGCCGGAGGACGTGGTGTCGCTCGTGGCGGGCAAGCCCGACCAGGGGAGCGCCCTCGTGCGGACGTTCCTG
>JBCDFF010000034.1:0-19169 GCA_039178415.1 Bacteroidota bacterium | reverse complement strand
TCGACGAGCGCGCGGGCCTCCAGCGTGAGCCGGTCGTGGTAGCCGGGGATGTCGAAGTGGTGCACCTCGTTGCCGAGGTAGTCCTGGTAGCTGAACGCCTGCGCGTGCGGCGACACGGCGAGGTCGAACGAGTAGCACCGCTGCTGGGCGTCGTTGCGCGGGCGGAGGCGCACCTCCATGAGGTTCTCGCAGACCGGCGCGTCGTAGACGAACTCGGTGATGTGCCGGATGGCGTACTTCATGGACGAGACCTGCTGGGTGGAATCGCTCAGTCGCTGACGGCGAACTCGACGGTGTAGGTGATGAACGTGTCGTAGACGCCCTGGTGGATCCGCTCACAGCGGCCACGGATCTGGTCGAGGTGGCTCGGAAGCCCTTCGTAGATCATCTCGGAGAGGTCATAGAACCGAGTCGCCGAGGTCAGCCGTCCAGCAGTGCGGAGGAGGTCGCTGTGCTTGAGCGTCGGCGCCCCATCAGCAAGCGCGTCGAGGGCGCGCTCGACCATCGTGCTGCCGAACCGGACGGAGTGCGGGAAGGCCGCGTCGAGCAGGAGAAACTCGACCGCGCGGTCGGGCTGGATGTTGGCCGTGTGGACGCGGCTGTAGGCCTCCAGCGCGGTGCACGACTTGAGCAGCCCCGCCCAGTCCTGCTGCGAGTGGCTCGGCAGGGCGCGCCCGTTCCCGTTGCTCAGCGCCGCCATGTTGACGTGCGCGTCGAGCAGGTTCACCGTCGCCGCGACGCGTTCCAGGTAGCGCCCGAGCTGGATGAACTGCCAGCCCTCGTTGTGGCTCATCGTGCTGTCGGTCAGCCCCTGGAAGAGGTGCGAGCCGTGCTTGACCTTATGGAAGAAGCCGTGCGCCTGGTTCTCCCAATCGTCACCGCTCTGCTGCGCCCGGACGAAGAGGTGCAGGCGGTTGATCTGCTCCCACATCTCGCTGCTGATCTCCTCGCGGACCTCGCGGGCGTTCTGCCGTGCTGCCGCCACGCATCGCACGATCGAGTCGGGCAGCGCTGGGTCGAGCGCGACAGTCCGAGCGAGGTTGGAGGGGGCCGCATCGGGCAAATCGACGCGGAGGCTGCGGAGTACGCGTGTCCAGCGCTTCTGCGTCACATCGGTCTTCTGGTCGAGGAGCCCATGCCGGTTCACGTCGAGCACGCGCGCGGTGTGCTCGGCGCGCTCCAGGTAGCGGCTCATCCAGTAGAGGCTGTCGGCGACGCGTGAGAGCATGAAAAGGGGGAATTCAAAAGGGAAAAAGGCAAAATGAGGAAAGGGCGGGCTATCGGTGCTTTTTGCCTTCCCCATTCATCCTTTTGCATTCACATCAGGAGGAAGGTGCGCCTTCAGTATCGGTCGTACTTGCGTCCCCAGCCGTCTCTTCCAGCACCCACGTGTCTTTGCTGCCGCCGCCCTGGGACGAGTTGACCACGAGCGAGCCTTTGCGCAGCGCCACGCGGGTCAGCCCGCCGGGCACGATGCGAACCTCCTCGCCGTCGAAGAGGACGTAGGGGCGCAGGTCGACGTGTCGCCCGTCCATCTCGCCGTTGACGAAACACGTCGCCTTTGAGAGCGCGAGCGTCGGCTGGGCGATGTAGCGCCGCGGCTCGGCCTCGATGCGGGTGCGGAAGGCGGCGCGCTCCTCCGCGGTGCTGTGCGGGCCGATCAGCATGCCGTAGCCGCCCGACTCGTCCACGGGCTTCACGACGAGGTCCTGGAGGTGGTCGAGGACGTAGGCGCGCTCGTCGGGCCGGTCGAGGAGGTACGTCTCCACGTTGGCGATGATGGGCTCCTCGCTGAGGTAGTAGCGGATGATGTCGGGCACGTAGGCATAGAGCGCCTTGTCGTCGGCCACGCCCGTGCCGATGGCGTTGGCGAGGACGACGTTACCCTCGCGGTAGGCGTTGAAAATCCCCGGCACGCCGAGCACCGAGTCGTCGCGGAAGGGAATCGGGTCGATGAAGTCGTCGTCGATGCGACGGTAGATCACGTCCACGCGCCGCAGCCCTGCCGTCGTGCGCATGTAGACGACGTTGTTGTGCACGACGAGGTCGCGGCCCTCGACGAGTTGGATCCCCATCTGGCGCGCCAGGAACGCGTGCTCGAAGTAGGCCGAGTTGTAGACGCCCGGCGTGAGCAGTACGATGGTCGGCGTCTGCGACCGAGACGCGGCTTGCGCTCGCAGTGTGGCCAGCAGCGCGCGCGGGTAGTGGTCGACCGACCGGATCTGGTAGTGCTGGAAGAGCAGCGGAAACACGCTCCGCATCACCTGCCGGTTGGTGAGCATGTACGACACCCCACTCGGCACGCGCAGGTTGTCTTCGAGCACCGCGAACGAGCCGTCGGGCAGCCGCACGAGGTCCATCCCTGCGATGGACACGTAGGCGTCGTTCGGCACGCGCACGCCGCGCATCTCGGGCCGGAAGTGGCGGCAACTGTAGACGAGCCGCCGCGGCACCACACCGTCGTTTAGGATCGTGCCCTCGGTGTAGATGTCCTTCAGGAACCGGTTGAGCGCCCGGATGCGCTGCGCGAGCCCCGCCTCGATGGTCGCCCACTCCGCCGCCGTGAGGATGCGCGGGACGATGTCGTACGGGAAGATCTTCTCGGTGCCCTGCTGGTCGCCGTAGACGGTGAAGGTGATGCCCTGGTGGAGAAACCGCTCGTTGGCCGCTGCCTGCCGCGCATCGAGGTCTTTCTTTTTGAGTGCGCGAAGCCGTTCGTAGAGCGGAGCGTAGGCCGGGCGCGGCTCCTCGGCGGCGCGGTACATCTCGTCGTAGGCCGTCGAGGACATGGGTGGGCGGGACCGGGGGCGTGGTGGGCTGCGTGAATGAGCCAATCTACCCCAGGCGCACAAACCAGTTAAGCAAAAGTGCCCGCGCGCCTCACCTCATGCGGCGATGTGCCCATTCACCCTGGCTTTTGCCACACCACCCGCGTCAGCGCGGCGACGCCCTGGTGATACGGCCCCTCGTCCAGCACCGCCTCGACGGTGTCGAGCACGAGCAGCCCCGCATTGTCGCGCGGGTCGCGGCCGAGGTGGGCCTGCACCTCCGACGACGCCACGAGCATCGTCACGTCTCTCGGACCGCCACTTGTGTAGCCACCAGTCGCCTGCTCGGGGCGGTACCACTCGCCGATGAACACGCCGCCGGGCCGCAGCGCGCGCCGGATGAGGCCATAGACGGCTGGGCGGGCGTCCTCGGCGAGGTGCAGGAACGTCGCCACGACCGCGTCCCACTCGTACGGTGGGTCCCACGTCGTCACGTCTGCTTGCACCGTCTCGACGGTGACGCCGTGCTCCGCCGCGAGCGCATTCGTCTTGACGAGGCCTTCTGCCGCGAAGTCGAGCGCGGTCACGCGGTAGTCCTGCATGGCCATCCACACGGCGTTGCGCCCCTCGCCCGCCGCGAGTTCGAGGACGGTCGAGCCCGCAGGCACATACGTCGGGACGGCCTCCGCGACGAACGCGTTGGGCATGGTCCCGTAGGCGAACGCCTCGGTGCCATAGCGTGCATTCCAGAAAGCAGGGTCGGACGGAGAGGGCATCGGTCTACACGAACATCGGTCCACAGAAAACAGAGCGGCAGCAGGGCGACCCCAAGATCACCCCGCCGCGCTACAGACGAGAAGCTGCGACCCTCACTTCTAACTTCGCACGTCCCACATCAAACATCGCTACGCGGTCATCCCGCCGTCCACGGCGATCTGCGCGCCGGTGATGTAGCTCGCTTCGGGCGAGGCGAGGAAGGCGACGACGTTCGCGATCTCCTCGGCGGTGCCGTAGCGGCCGAGCGCCGTGATCGACGCCATCATGCCGGCCGCCGGGTTCACGTCCGGGTCGCCGGGGTTCATCTCCGTGTCGATGGGGCCGGGGTGGACCGTGTTGACGGTGATGCCCTTTGCGCCGAACTCCTTCGCGGCCGAGGCGGTGATGGCGCTCACGCCTGCCTTGGTGGCGCTGTAGATCGACGCGCCGGGGAAGCCGACAAAGGCGACGACGCTGCCGATGTTGATGACGCGTCCGTTCTCGCGGAGGTGGGGCGCGGCGGCGCGCGTGGTGGCGAAGACACCGCGCACGTTCACGTCGATGCTCTGGTCGAACTCGGCGTCGGAGAACTCGGCGATGGGGCCCGTGAGGTAGACGCCCGCGTTGTTGACGAGGATATCGAGCCCGCCGAAGCGCTCGACGACCTGCCCGACGAGGCCATTCGCAGCGTCGGCGTTGGCGGCGTTGGCCTGGAACGCGGCCGCCGTGCCTCCCACCTCTTCGATGGCGGCAACGACCTGATTGGCGCGGTCGGGCGACGAGTTGTAGGAGATCGCCACGGTCGCGCCGTCGGCGGCGAGGCGCTGGGCAGTCGCGGCGCCGATGCCGCGGCTACCGCCGGTGACGAGGGCGACTTTTCCAGAAAGGGAAGCCATGAGAGGAGTGGGTTGGGCTGATTGAAAAGCGTGATCGGCCTGTTCAAAACCATATTGGAACGTTTGTTCCAGTATGGGGCGAAGGAATTTCCGATCTAGTGAATCGATGAGCTTGAGCCACACCAATTTGGCTTGACGCACCGCGCCCAGCGCAGCACCTTCTCGACCCTCGACCCTCGACCCTCGACCCTCGACCCTCGACCCTCTAGCCGAGCAGCCGCATCGTCTGGGCGACGATGTCTGCGAGGACGGTCCGGTCGGGGCTGACGCGCGCCGTCACACGGAGGCCGTAGACCGTGTTGGCGAGGAAGCGCCCGAGGGCCCGCGCGTCGCGGTCGGCGGGGATCTCCCCGGCCTCCTGGGCAAGCCGGATAGCCCGCTCGAACTGCCCCTGGAAGACATCGAGGCTGGCACGGGTGCGCTCGGCCGTCTCGGGGTCGTGCGCGGCGCGCTCAGCCGTGGCGTTGACCACGAAGCAGCCGAGGCAGTTCGCCGCCGCGTCGTCCACGACGGCGTCGAAGTAGGCGGCGACGCCGGCACGCGGCGAGCCGTGCACGTCGATGAACGCCTGGATGGGATCGGCCGTCGTCTCGTCGCCGAGGCGGTAGCGGTCGAGCGCGGCGAGGTAGAGCGCCTGCTTGCCGCCGAAGGTGTCGTACAGGCTGCTGCGGCTCAGGCCGAGGTGGTCCACGAGGTCCTGGATCGACACGGCCTCGTAGCCGCGGTCCCAGAAGAGGGCGGCGGCACGGTCGAGGACGGCCGTTTCGTCGAAGGCTTTGGCGCGGGGCATCGCAGGCGCAGGTGGGTCAGCAGCATCGTTCGCGTTCTGGAACGAGCGATCCGCGCCGGTGTTGCGCCGCAGCTAGGTGTGGACGTGTCCAGGTATGAAGGTGTGAACGCGGTTGGCTTTCTCTACCTCTATACGTTCACACGTCCATACCTCCACACCGGTCTCAGTCCCGCCGCAGCGCGCGCGCCGGGTCGATCAGCGCTAGCCGGACGGTGTGGTAGCTCACCGTGCCCATCGCCAGGAGGAGTACGACGATGGCGGGCCAGACGAAGAGCCCCACGCTCAGGTCGATGCGCGCCGCATAGTCCTCCAGCCACGTACCCACGCCCCAGAACATCAGCGGCACCGCGATCACGAGCGCCACGCCGACGAGCTTGCCGATGTCCGTGAAGAGCAGCCGCGCGATCTGGGCGGGCTTCGCACCGAGCACCTTGCGGACGCCCATCTCCTTCGTGCGCTGCCCGGCCGTGTACGCCGCCAGCCCGACGAGCCCGAGGCACGCCACCACGAGCGCGAAGCCGGCGAACACGCCGAAGAGCGTCCCGAAGCGCCGGTCGGCCTCGTAGAGCTGGTTGAACTGCTCGTCCACGAAGCGGTACTCGAACGGGTTGCCAGGGAAGACCTCCGCATACGCCGCCCGCGCGTCGTCAATGGTCCCTGCGAGGTTGTCCGACGCGACGCGAAGCGTGTACCACCCCCCGCCGTCTTCGGGGAAGAAGAAGAAGGGGGCGATCTCCTCGTGCGCCGACGCCCAGTAGATGTTCTCGATGACGCCCACGATGGTTGCCTCGTTGTCGGAGCCGGCACCGCCCATGAGGATGACCTGGCCGATGGCGAGCTCAGGCGACTCGAAGCCGAGTTCCTCAATGGCGGCGCGGTTGAGGATGAGGTCGTCGTCGCCGAACGTCTGGCCGAAGTTGCGGCCTGCGATGAACGTGAGGTCGTACACCTCTGCGAACTGCGGATCGATCCAGACGCCCGTGCCGAAGATTTCCTCAGTGGCAGGAGCGCCGCTTCGGAGTAGGCTCGTGCCCCAGTTGTAGCCGTTGCCGGGCACGTTGGCCGACATCGCCACGCCCTGGACGGCGCTCTGCTGCTCGATGCGCTGGGCGAAGGCGCGGAGCATGCCCTCCCGGGTGTTGAGGCTGTCCGTTTCGAGCGCGCTTGGGCCGCTCACCAGCAGCAGCCGGTCGGCCTCGTAGCCGAGGTCGATGGTCCGGAGGTGCTGGACTTGCTGGTAGACCGCGTACGTCCCGATCAGGAGCGCCAGCGACGCCGCGAACTGGAACACCACGAGCGCCCTCCGCAGCCGGTCCTTCGAGAAGGCCGTGCCGAGGCCGTCCTTGAGCACGGTGATCGGGCGGAACGACGAGAGCACGAACGCCGGGTAAAGGCTCGCCAGGATCGAGCCGGCGGTCAGTACGAGAAGCGCGGCGGCCCAGAACGACGGCTGGGTCCAGATCGCGAACGTGATCTCGGTGCCTGCGAGCCGGTTGAGCACCGGCAGCCCGACTGCGGCGATTCCCATGGCGAGCGCTAGCGCGATGCCGTTCACGAGCGTCGCCTCGACGAGAAACTGGCTCACGAGCTGGCGCCGGAACGCGCCCGACGCCTTACGCACGCCGACCTCTCGGGCGCGCTCCATCGCCCGCGCTGTGGTGAGGTTGACGTAGTTCACCCACGCGATCACGAGGATGAAGAGGGCCACCAGCCCGAAGATCCGCAGCATGCCCACGTCGCCGGTTGGGAACCAGCCGTTGGATTCCGTGAGGTAGGCGTCGGCGACGGGCAGGAAGACGTAGCGCATCTCGGTGCCGTTCTCCGCGAGGTCCTCGCCGTAGACCTCCATCGCGATGTCGGTCGCCTTGGCTGCGGCGGCCTCGGCGCTCGCGTTCGGCGTCAGGCTCGCGTAGGTCATGAAGTTGGTCCAGCCCCAGCCATCGTTCTCGGCATACTGTGGGTTCTGGAGCAGATCGTGCAGCGGCATCAGCATCTCGGCCTGGAAGTGCGAGTTGCCAGGCATGTCCGCGTAGACCCCGCCCACGCTGAAGTCGCGCCGCACCCACGACCGGATTTCGAGAGGCTCCCCGACGGGGTTCGGCTGATCGAAGTACTTCGCTGCGAGCGTCTCCGAGAGCCAGAGCGTGCCGGGCGTCCCGAACGAGGCCAGGTCGCCGTGGAGCACGTCTATGGCGAAATGGGACGCAAACGCCGAGTCGGCATAGTAGGCAGGCTCCTCCTCGCGGATGATGCGCCGCTCGCCCGCCTCGTTCTTCAGGATGACCGTCATCGGCCCGTAGTTGGGGTGCACACGGAACGCGACATCGACCTCCGGCACGGTCGCGTTGACCTCCACGGCGAGCGCGAACGGCGAGTGCTGCCCCTGCCCGGTCTCGCCGTCGACGGTACGCTGGGCGTCGATGCGGTAGAGTTGATCCGCCTGGGGGTGGTGGCGGTCATAGCTCCGCTCGAAGGCGACGTACTGGAAGATGAGCAGGCACACCGCCATCGCGAGGGCGAGCCCGCCGATGTTGAGCGCGGAGTAGGAGGGGCGCTTGCGGATATGGCGGAGCGCGAGGCGGACGTAGGTGCCGAGCATGATCGAGCGGGTGAGGGAGCCGCGAAGGAGGAACGAGGGAAGCGAGCGGATGAACTGGCCGACGTACCACCGCGTCGCTGCCTTGGGACTGCGGTCCAGGGCGCGGTCGGCGAAGCCCTCGGCGAAGTCGCCCAGGACGATCTCGCGGTCGGGCAGCGGCGCGAAGAGGGCCACGAGGCGCTCGAGCCAGCGGGGCGGCTCCGGGGGGAGCCGGTCGGGGTGCGGAGATGCGCTCATGGTCATCGGGAGAAGCCGAGGCCAGACAGCGAGAGCCCGAGGCGTTTCCAGGCGAGTTCCGGCAGCCGGGCCCACATGGCCTCGTGGAGGTCGCGGGCGGCGCGCAGCGCGGCGAACCCGGCTGACGTGACCCGGTAGCGGCGGCGCGGGCGGCCCCGGCGCTTGGCCGTCGGCGCGCCCTCCTCCGTCTCCAGCAGCCCCTTGCGGACGAGCCGGTCGAGCGGGACGTAGACGCCGCCCACGGAGTAGCGCCGCCCGGTGACGGCCTCGACCTCGGCGCGGATGTCGGCCCCGTAGGCGTCGTCGCCAAGGCGGCAGGCGGCGAGCAGCAGCATCTCTTCGGTGCGGGTGATGGTCTCCATCGGGCTCGGGAGATTGGGGCGGCGTGGGTTTTCTCTAGGATGTAGAGCAACGAGGTGCGCGCGGCTACGGAGGGCCTGCCAGCGGGTTGCGCTTTTTTCTGCATCGTAGAGAAAAAGAGGTAGGCAGGGTGGAACGCGAGCGTGCTCCTGCATGCGACGGGCGTGCGACACGGGGGCGTCACCGTGCCATCGTAGCTTGCTCCGATTTACTCGCTTCCCCACGCCCGCTGTGATCACCTACGTCTCCGGCACGCTCGTCGCCAAGGCGCCCACCGAAGCCGTCATCGACGTGCAGGGCCTCGGCTACGCGGTGCTCATCCCGGCCTCGTCGTTCGACAAACTGCCCGCCGTCGGCGCGCCCGCCAAGCTGCTCACCGTCCACCACGTCCGGGAGGACGCCGCGCTGCTCTTCGGCTTCGCGACCGGCGCCGAGCGCACGCTCTTTCGCGAGATGACGAGCGTCTCGGGCGTTGGGCCGAAGCTGGCGTTGGCCGCCCTCTCCGCCATGGCCCCCGCCGAGCTCCGCGCCGCCGTGATCGCAGACGACGCGGCCATGCTGACGCGCATCCCCGGCGTTGGCAAGAAGACGGCGCAGCGGCTGTGCGTCGAGTTGCGGGACCGCCTCGCCAAGCTAGACGGGATCGGGCAGGCCGACCTCGGTGGCGACGGCGAGAGCGCCGCGCTGCGGGAGGACGCCCGCGCCGCGCTCATCGCGCTCGGCCTCAGCCGTGCCGACGCCGAGAAGCGCATCCGCAAGGCGCTCCGCGCCGACGCCGCGCTCCCGTCCGCCGAGGCGCTCATCCGCGCCGCGCTCCGTGAGAGCTAGGCGTGTGCGAGTGGTTGCCGCATTCCTCCACCACGCCCGGTGTCTGACGTGACGGTGCTCTACGTGCTCGACCTCGCGGGGACGTTCGTGTTTGCCATGTCCGGCGCGCTCCGAGCGGCGCGGCACGACCTCGATCTGTTCGGCGTGCTGGTCCTCGCCACGGCCACGGGCATCGGCGGCGGGCTCATCCGCGACGCCCTCCTCGGTGCGACGCCCGCGGCAGCATTGCAGGACGAGGCGTACCTGCTCGTGTGCCTCGCCGGGGCCGTGATCGTGATGCTCGCCGCCTCGCGCGTGCAGGCGCAGTGGGACTTGGTCCGCTACGCCGACGCCATCGGGCTGGGCGTCTTCGCGGCGCTCGGCGCGGCCAAGGCGGCGCTCTTCGGGCTCGGCCCCATCGGCGTGATGATGATGGCGGCGCTCACGGCCACCGGCGGCGGCGTGATCCGGGACGTGCTCGTCCGGGAGGTCCCCGCGGTCGTGCGCAGCGACTTCTACGCCACCGCGGCGCTGCTCGGCGGGGCGGCCTACGCGCTCGCCCAAGCTGCGGACTTCACCCCCAACGGCGCGCTTGCTGCGGCTGCGGTGGTGACCTCGGGCCTGCGCGTCCTGGCCATGGCGCTGGACCTCCAACTCCCGCGCTTTCGCATGGGCGGGCCGCCCGCTGCGCCGCCGCCCCGGCCTGACGCCTGAGCGCTCCTTCGCGTAAACTCTAGCCGGGCGTTAACACGCGCGTAATCTCCGCATTATGCTTCCGGGCTAGCTTTTTGGATCCCCCATGTCGTCTGCCGAACCGACCATGAGCGCTGCCGCCGCGTCGTCTCCCACGCCGCCGCAAACGATCCTCCTCGTTGACGACGAGCAGGACCTCCTCGACCTCGTCAGCTACAACCTCGAAAAGGAGGGCTACGACGTCGTCACGGCCCGGGACGGTGAGACCGCGCTGGACTATGCCGAGGACCATGAGCCCGACCTCGTCGTGCTCGATGTAATGATGCCCAACATGAGCGGCTTCGAGGTGTGCCAGCGGCTGCGCGAGAACGCCAAGCTGCGCCTGACGCCAATCCTGATGCTGACGGCGCGCGGCGAGGAGTCGGACGAGATCCGGGGCCTCGAAGCGGGAGCCGACGACTACCTCGCCAAGCCGATCTCCCCGCGCCTGCTCGTGAGCCGCGTCCGTGCCCTGCTGCGCCGCGGCGAGCGCGAGGAGACCGCCTCCACGACGCAACTGCGCGTCCACGACCTGCACATCGACCGCAGCCGCTACGTGGTCACACGCAACGCCGGGCGCGACGACGAGGAGACGTTCCGGATGCCGCGCAAGGAATTCGAGCTGCTCTACTTCCTGGCCGCGCACCCCGGCCGCGTGTTTTCCCGCGAGGAACTCCTCGATGGCGTCTGGGGCCCCAACGTCTACGTGGTGGACCGCACCGTCGACGTGCACGTCCGCAAGGTGCGCGAGAAGATCGGCAGCAACTACATCGAGACGGTCAAAGGCGTCGGCTACAGGCTGAGCGAGGAGGTATAGGCACCGCGCGCTCCTGCTCGGCTCGCTCTGGTGCGTGTTTGCGTAGGCTCTTCGTGAGGAAGCGGAGCACGAACCGCTTCCGAGGCAGGGGTACGGTATATTCTCGACCCCGCGTGCGTCGCCCGGCGGGCGCGGCCACTCGACCCCTCAGGAAGCTCCCCCGGGAAGCACAGCCGCAACCGCACTATGGCTCGCGTAGACGTCGTCATGCCCAAGATGGGCGAAAGCGTCATGGAAGGCACCGTCCTCGAATGGAAGAAGCAGGTCGGCGACACGATCGAGCAGGACGAGACGCTCCTGGAAATCTCGACGGACAAGGTCGATTCCGAGGTGCCCAGCCCTGAGGCAGGCCGCCTCGTCGAGATCCTCGCCGAGGAAGGCGATACCGTCGAGGTTGGCACCCGGATCGCCGTGATCGACACCGACGTCAACGCCGAGGTTGGCGGCGACGGCGCGGCCGCCCCCGACCCGGGTGCCGCCGAACCGGTCCCGGCTGCGGAGGTCATGGCCGACATGGACGCCCCAGCCGAAGAGGCGTCCGCCACCCCTGCTCCGGTTGCCGCCCCGGCTGCGTCTGCGGCGGAGCAGGTCGAGGTCGTCATGCCCAAGATGGGGGAGAGTGTCATGGAAGGCACCGTCCTCGAATGGAAGAAGCAGGTCGGCGACGCGATCGAACTGGACGAGACGCTCCTAGAGATCTCGACAGACAAGGTCGATTCCGAGGTGCCTAGCCCAGCCGCAGGCGTGCTCGCGGAGATCATCGCCGAGGAGGGCGAGACGGTCGAGGTCGGCGCGATCATCGCGCGCATCGCCGTGGGGGACGGCGCAGCCGCCCCGGCACCGAGCGACGCGCCGAGTGCGCCTGCCGCTCCCGCAACGGCGCCAGCATCGGTAGCGGCCCCCGTGATGGCACCTGGGACCGCGTCCGCCTCGGGAGACGGTGCCGATGTGGATGCTGGTCCGATCCCACGTCGCGGCTCCGACGGCCAATTCTTCTCGCCGCTCGTGCGCTCCATCGCCGAGAAAGAGGGCATCTCGCAGGCAGAGCTCGAAGGCCTCACCGGCAGCGGTGCTGAAGGCCGGCTGACCAAGCAGGACGTGCTCGCCTACCTGGAGCAGCGCAGCAGCGCGCCTGCCGCGCCAGTCGCACCGCCGGTCGCCAAGGCGGCGCCCGTGGCCGCTCCCGTTGCTGCGCCCAAGGCACCGCGCACCGCCGCGCAGCCCGTTGCCGCGGCCTCCGACGGTAGCGGCTCGCGCGTCGAGCTCATCAAGATGGACCGCATGCGGCAGCTCATCTCTGAGCACATGACGCGCTCCAAGGCGACGAGCGCGCACGTGACCTCGTTCGCCGAGATCGACGTGACCAACCTCGTCACGCTGCGCGAGCGCCGGAAGCAGGCGTTCCAGCAGCGCGAGGGCGTCAAGCTCACCTACACGCCGTTCTTCGTGAAGGCGGCGGTGGACGCGCTCAGAACGCACCCGCTCCTCAACGCGTCCGTGCAGGACAAGGAGATCGTCGTCAAGAAGGACTTTCACATTGGCATCGCCGTGGCGCTCGGGACGAAGGGGCTGCTCGTGCCCATCGTGCGCGACGCCGGGCAGAAGAACGTCGCCGGACTCGCGCACGCCGTGGCCGACCTCGCCGCGCGTGCCCGCAACAAGCAGCTGCTCCCGGACGAGCTCCAGGGCGGCACGTTCACCGTGACCAACGTCGGCTCGCTCGGCTCGCTCATGGGGACGCCGATCATCAACCAGCCGCAGGTAGCGATCCTCTCTCCCGGTGCCATCACCAAGCGCCCTGTGGTGATCGAGGACCCGGTCCACGGCGACGTGATCGCCATCCGGCACATGATGTACGTCTCGCTCTCCTACGACCACCGCATCATCGACGGGGCGATGGCGGCCTCGTTCCTGCGCGCGTACCGGGAGGCGATCGAGACGCTTCATCCAGACGGCGAGGTCTGACCCGACGGCTGAGTCCGAACGAACCGAGAGGCGGAGCGACGCCCTCGCACGCCCAAGCCACACGGCACCGCGAGCCCATCGCGGTGCCGTGTGCTTTTTCGGGAGACCGCAGCAGGATTGGCGTCATTATTGATCGGTAGGAAAGCCGGGTCAGGCGTAAGGCTGTGGGAGGTGATCCCAGCCTCGTGTCCTGAATCCCCCCTGCGAGAGTGCACCTGCCCTGAGGCTACGAGGCTCCCTGACCCTGGGTAGTTCTGGTCTCCCCCGCCACGGCTCGATGAAGCTCGTCCACAAGCTGCTCCTGATCTTTCTACTCACCGCGACGCTGGCGTCGGGGTTGTGCTATGCCCTGCTGTTCTTCGGCGGCGCGACCGAGACCCACCGGCTGGAGCAGGCGCAGAAGCGCGGCGCCGAGTTGGGCGCGCTCGACGCGCTCGACGACGCCTTCGCGACGAGCTTGGCCACGGTGACGGCGGCGGACAGCGCTGCCGTGGCCGAAGCCCGAGCGCAGGCCGCCGCCGTGCTCGCGGAACGCCGCACCGCTGTCGAGGCGGCCTACGCTGCCGAGGACAAGGCGATCGTACGGCAGGCTAACGTGGCCCGCATCGTCATCATGGCGTTTCTCGGGCTCCCCTTCCTGGTGGCGTTGCTACTGGGCATCCGGCTCGCGCGGACCCTCAGCCGCCGCCTGAGCCGGATCAGCGCGGCGGCCGGGGCCATCGGAGGCGGCGACCTCGACCGTCGCCTCGACGTGAGCAGCCAGGACGAGGTGGGCGACCTTGCGCGCGCGTTCAACGACATGGCCGACGCGCTCAACCGCAGCACCGTCTCCGAAGCGCACCTCAGCGGGATCCTCGACTCCATCGCCGACCCGGTCGGGCTCATCGACCGCGACGGGCGCATCACGCGCATCAACGACGCCACCGTCGAGCTCTTCGAGGGCGAGGACATGATCGGACAGTCGGCGTTGGCCCTTTTTGGGGGGACGGAGGCCGACATCGCCGTGTTCTGGGAGCGCATGCGCGGCCAGGAGCAGGTCAAAAACTGGGAGACGTTCTTCCGCCGCACTGACGGGGAGCGCTTCCCCGTGGTGGTCTCTGCGGCCAAGCTCCGCGACGTCGAGGGCGAGGTGACCGGCATGGTCTTCACTGCGCGCGACCTCACCGAGACGAAGCGGGCCGAGGCCGTTCTGCGGGAGGCGACGCGCCAGGCCCAGGCGGCCACCCAGGCCAAGACCGAGTTTCTCGCCACGATGAGTCACGAGATCCGCACGCCCCTCAACGGCGTGATCGGGATGACGGGCTTCTTGCTCGACAGCGACCTCGCCCCGGAGCAGCGCGAGTACGCGCAGGTCATCCGCAGCTCCGGCGAGACGCTCCTCGCGCTCATCAACGACATCCTCGACTTCTCGAAGATCGAGGCGGGTATGCTCGAACTGGAAGAGCAGCCGTTTGCCCTCGGCCCCTGCATCGAGGACGCGCTTGACCTGGTCGCCTACCGCGCGGCCCATCAAGGCCTCGAACTCGGCTATCTCGTGGAAGACGGGGTGCCCGTGAGCGTGCGCGGCGACGAGACACGCCTCCGCCAGATTCTCGCCAACTTGCTCTCCAACGCCGTCAAGTTCACCGAGCGGGGCGAAGTGACCGTGCTGGTCGAGCCGGCGTCGGTCCCGTATACGCCGGAGCCAGCCTTCCCAGACGAGGATGCGGCGGCCGCCGAGGACGCCGTCGCCGAGGACGCCGCGCCGAGGACGTGGCTTCGGCTGAGCGTGCGCGACACCGGCATCGGGATTCCCGCCGACCGCGTGGCCGACCTCTTCGAAGAGTTCACCCAGGCCGACGCGTCCACGACGAGGCGCTACGGCGGGACCGGCCTCGGCCTCGCCATCACCCGGCAGCTCGTGGAGGCGATGGGCGGCACCGTCGAGGTGGAGAGCGTCGTCGGCCTCGGCTCGATTTTCCACGTGGTGCTCCCGCTGGAGCCGGTCGCGAGCTCGCGCCGCGAGGCGTGTGCGGGCGTGGACTGCATGGCTGGGAAAAGCCTGCTCGTGGTGGACGACAACGCCACCAACCGGCGCATCCTCACCCTCCAAGGAGAGCGGTGGGGCATGGACGTCGCGGCAGCGGCGTCGGCCCGCGAGGCCGTCCGGCTCGCTCGCCAGGGCACCTACGACATCGCCGTGCTGGACTACAACATGCCCGAGGGCGACGGCGTGGCCCTCGCCGAGCAACTGCAGGCCCTGCAGCCGAAGCTGCCCATGGTGATGCTCAGCTCCATGAGCCAGACGCCACCCGCGCGCCCCGACCTGCTGGTAGCCTACCTCAACAAGCCGATCAAGCAGGCCCACCTCTGCCGCATGCTCGCAAGTGCGCTGGGCGAGGACGTGAGCGATGCGGCGGATCAGGCAGGCGCGCTTCCCGACGCGGGGACGGTCCGGCCGCTACGCGTGCTCGTCGTGGAAGACAACGCGGTCAACCAGCGCGTAGTCACGCTTATGCTGGAGCGCCTCGGCCACCGTGCCGACTGTGTGGGCGACGGCGTCGAGGCGCTGGAGGTGCTTCAGCGCATTCCCTACGATGTGGTGCTGATGGACCTCCGGATGCCGCGCATGGACGGCATCGAGGCGACCCGTGTCCTCCGGGCAGACCGCAATGGCCCCCAGCCGCCCATCGTGGCCATGACCGCCGATGTGACCCCCGAGAAGCGCGAGACCTGCCTCGCCGTCGGCATGGACGACTTCCTCGGCAAGCCCGTCGCCCAGCCGGCGCTCCGGTCGGTGCTCGCCCGCATCGCGGTCGCGACGGCAGCGCCCACCCCAGACGAGCCGTCTCCCCAAGAGGGGACGCCGCAGCCCGCCCGCAACGGGGAGGATCTGGGCGGAGATGGGATGCGCGGAGACGGTGGAAGCGGCAGTGGGGTAGGCGGGGACGGCGTCGCAGGAGACGGCACCGTGCTGGTCGCAGGCCTTGCGGCTCCCGCGGGTCCCGCCCGCGATGCACCGCCCGAGCCCGTCGTCCGCGACGAGGACCCGCTTGCGCGCGTCGCGGCGCTGCTGCCGACGCTGTTCACCTGCGTGGAGGGCCACCCCGTGCGCTTCCTCGAATTCCTGAGCGACTTCGAGCGGAGTGCGCTCGCCCAGTTCGCCGACCTCCAGGAGGGGCTCGACCAGCAAGAAGCCCGCGTCGCCGCGCGCGCTGCACACTCGCTCAAGTCGTCGGCGGCCTTCCTCGACCAGCCCGATTTGGAGCGCGTGGCCCACGAGGTGCAAGAGCACTGCGACGAGGGGGACTTCGACGCGGCCCGAGCGCGGCTACCCGAAGTCGTCGCGCTCGTGGACGACCTGCAGATCGCCACGGACGCAGCCCGCTCCGTCCTCCGCGACCGGACGCCCATGCAGGACGACCCGCCGGAGCCGTTCGCCTAGGCGGCACCAGAGGCCACGCCGTCTGGGCAGAATCGCGTCCGAATGGGGACCGCGCGGATCTTCGCGACGGCGTGTCGGTGTCACGCGCCCGCTTCGCCGTTTCTCCACGGCACGCCTTGTCCCATCGAGCCGCGATCCTTGCCTGCCATGCGCGCTGCCTCTCGCCCAGCGGTCTCCCGCCCAGCGGCCTCCCGCCGTCGTCCGTTCTACATCCTCGCCTTCGTCCTCACGCTCGGCGCGGGCGCGCTGCTCGGAACCGGCTTCGCCTACGGGGACGACTTCTTCGCCATGAAGAAGAACTTCACCATCTTCGGCGAGCTGTACGAGGAGCTGGCCACCGGCTACGTCGACCCCGTGGATCCCGAGCGGATGATGCGTGCCGGCATCGAGGCGATGCTAGGGACACTCGACCCGTACACCGTCTTTATCGACGAGGCGGCCAACGAAGACATCGACATCGTGACGCGCGGGCGCTACGGCGGCGTCGGCGTGACGGTGAGCCTGCGCGGCGAGCGGTTCACGGTCGTGGAGGTCGTGGAAGGCTACAGCGCTGCTGAGGTGGGCATGCGCCCCGGCGACACCATCCTCAGCGTCGACGGAACGAGCACGGACGAGTTCGAGCAGGACGATCTCCGCGCGCTGCTGCGCGGCACGCCGGGCACGACGGTCGACCTCACCGTGGAGCGCGAGGGCGAGCCGGGCGCGCTGGCGTTCACGCTCACCCGCGCCGAGATCCAGCTCAAGAACGTGACGCACGCGGGCTTCCTCGGCGACGAGGCCGCGGGCGTTGGCTACGTGCGCCTCGAGCGCTTCGCACGCACGGCCGGCAGCGAGGTCGAGGACGCCATCGTGACGATGCAGGCCCAAGCTAATGAGACAGGACGCACGCTCTCGGGGCTCGTGCTCGACCTGCGCGGCAACCGCGGTGGGCTGCTCGACCAGGCCGTCGAGATCGTGGGGCACTTTGTCCCGCAGGGGTCGGTGGTGGTGTCCACGCGCGGGCGCGCCGCCGAGAGCGAGCGCGTCTACCGCAGCGAGGCCGCGCCCATCGCGCTCGACGTGCCGCTCGTGGTGCTCGTGGACGGCGTGAGCGCCTCGGCGAGCGAGATCGTGGCGGGTGCGCTGCAGGACCACGACCGCGCCGTCGTCCTCGGCGAGACGACCTTCGGCAAGGGCCTCGTGCAGATCATCCGCCCGCTGCCGTACAACACGTCGCTCAAGATGACGACCTCGAAGTACTACATCCCGAGCGGGCGCAGCATCCAGAGCATCACCTACTGGCGCGACGAGGCGGGCGGTCACGCTGACGAGGTGCCGGACTCGCTGCGCCGCGCCTTCGAGACGCTCGGCGGGCGGACGGTCTTCGACGGCCAGGGCATCAATCCCGACATCGAGGCGAGCCTCGGGCCGGTGAGCGAGCTCGAAGAGGCGCTCGTGCGCCGCGCGGCGTTCTTCCGCTTCGCCAACCGCTTCGCCGCCGAGACGCCCACGCTGCCGACCGGCTTCGCTGTAGACGACGCGCTGCTGGCCCGCTTCCGCGCGTTCGTGGACGCCGAGGACATCGCCTACGAGACGCGCGCTGAGCGCATGCTCGCCGAACTCGTCGCCGACCTGGACGAAGCGGGCTACGACGCCACCGACGACGAGGTCGCCGACCTCCGCGCTGAGCTGATCGACGAGAAGGAGGCCGACTTCGAACGCCACGCGCCGCGCCTCCGCGAACGGCTGCGCCAGGAGATCCTCTCGCGCTACGTCGGGCAGCCTGCGCAGGTCGCCACCTCGCTCGGCACCGACCCGCAGTTGAAGCAGGCCGTCGCCGTCCTCGGCAACCGCAGCCAGTACCGTAGCGTGCTCTCGCCACGCTAGCCGCGACGCCGGTTCAGCGGGCGAGCGCAGCCGTAGCTTGCACCTCGCCCGCCCATTCTGCCTGCCCGTCGCTCTGTGGATCCGCTGCATGTCGTCCTGTTCCTCGTCACGGGAGCCATCGGTGGCTTCATTGCCGGGCTAATCGGGATTGGCGGCGGGGTGATCTTCGGCCCCGTTTTTTTCTTTTACTTCCGTGCTATCGGCGTGGAGGAGGCCATCCTGACGCCGCTCGTGCTCGGAACGAGTCTGTTCTGCACGCTGGCCGCATCGGCGGCGGGGACAGTCAGCCAACTCAAAAAAGACGGCGTGCACCGGCGGGTCGCGCTCGTCACGGGCGGCTGCGCGGCGGTGGCGGTGTTGCTGATGTCGCGGTTTGTGACGACGCAGCCGTGGTACGATGCCCGCGCCTTCCAGGTCGTGCTCGGCGTGGTACTGCTCGTGGTGGTGGTGCGGATGCTGCGCAAGAGCTGGCAGAGCCGCCAGGGCACGGCTCCCACGTTCGAGGGGCCGGAACGGACGGCGCTGCCCTTCCTCGGCGGGACCGGCCTTGCGGCAGGCTCGCTCGCGGCGGCGGCGGGCGTGGGCGGCGGCGTGATCCTCGTGCCCGCCTACAACAGCCTCGTACGGCTGCCGCTGCAACGCGCTGTCGGCACCTCGACCGCCACCATCGTCCTCATCTCGCTCATGGGCGTGGCGACCTACGCGTTTCTCGGCCTCGGTGCCAACACACCGCCCACCGCGATCGGCTACGTCGATGTGGGGCGCGGCCTGCTGCTGGCGCTCCCGACGATGCTCACCGCCCGCCTCGGCGTCAAGGCGGTCTACCGGCTCAACGTCAACGTCGTGCGCCTCGCCTTCGCGGCGTTCGCGGCGTTCGTGGCGCTGCGGCTGCTGTGGGAGTCGCTCGTCGGCCCCTGAAGCAGAGGGCGCCTGAAGCAGAGGGCCCCTGAAGCAGAGGCGCCTCGATCTGGAAAGATCGAGGCGCATCGAGAGGGCTCTGGAGCGGAGACGTCAGTCGCTGCCTGCATCGTCGCCGTGGCTGACGACGAACGTCACCTTGCAGTGTGTGCGGAACATGTGAGTGCCGTCGTCGCCTACTTCGATCTCGAAGGACTCGACCCACACGTGGCGGATGTTTTTGATGGTGCGGCC